>NZ_CP107913.1:5213333-5515000 GCF_036014115.1 Streptomyces sp. NBC_00448 | reverse complement strand
GCGATGGTGATGGTCTGCGTGCTCGGCTTCGTGATGTTCTTCGCGTGTTACGGACAGTTCGAGTCGGGACTGTCCGCGTTCGCGGTGGAGGTCACGCACATCTCCCCCGCCACCCTGGGGACTGCACTTGCAGCCAACACCGCGGTCGTGGTGCTGGCGCAGTTCGTGGTGCTGCGGGTGGTGGAGCGCCGGCGGCGCAGCCGGGTGATAGCCGCGGTCGGCCTGGTGTGGGCGGTGGCCTGGATGGCTGCCGGTGTATCCGGCCTGATGCATGGCAACCACACGCTGGCGGTCGCCGCCATCATCTCCACCTACGCGCTGTTCGGGCTGGGTGAGGCGATGCTGGCGCCCACCGTGAATCCGCTGGTGGCCGACCTGGCGCCGGACCGGATGGTGGGGCAGTACAACTCGGCGTTCGCGCTGGTGAAGCAGCTCGCCCTGGCGTTGGGCCCGGCGGTGGCGGGTGTCATCGCGGCGGCCGGGGCGTATGACGCGTACATCGTGATGCTGGTGGTGTGCTCGCTGGCGATATCGGTGACGGCGCTGCGGATGGCGCGGCATCTCTCGCCGGTGCAGGACAGTCCGCTGCCGGTGGTCCGGGTGGTGGCGCAGTCGGTGCGTCCGGAGCCGGTGGAGGCCGAGCGCATACCGGGCTGAGCCGCGGGTCGTACCGCGCGCACCGCGACCCGGTGCGCGGTGCCGCCCGTTCGGTGCCGGGTGGTGCGACCGCGGCCGGGCAGGCAGGTGCGGCGGCATTCGGCGGCCGCCCGCTCCAGCCGCCGGTCACATCGGCAGGGCGAACTCGCACCAGACGGCTTTGCCGCCGCCCGGGGTGCGGCGGGAGCCCCAGCCGGTGGCGATGGTCGCGATGATCGAGATGCCCCGGCCGGCTTCGTCGGCGGGGTCGGCACGGCGGCGGCGCGGAAGGTGCTCGTCGCCGTCGGTGACCTCGATGATCAGGCGCCGGTCGGTGCGTCGCAGCCGTAGCCGCATGGGCGGGATGCCGTGCTTGAGCGAGTTGGCGACGAGTTCGCTGGCCGCGAGGACACCGAGGTCGCGCAGTTCGGTGGGGAAGCGCCAGGAGGCGAGCACCCCGGTGGCGAAGGCGCGGGCGCGGGGCGCGGCCTCCACACCGCCGAGCAGGTCGAGTGAGGCGTTGCGGAAGAGTTCCGCGTCGGCGCCGGTGTGGTCGGGGTACTGCAGGACGAGCACAGCCACGTCGTCGTCGTGTTCCGAGGTGACGCCGAGGGAGCGCAGCAGCCGGTCGCAGATCACCTGGGGTGCGCCGGTGGCGCCGGCCAGGGCGCGGGTGAGGGCGGTGACGCCTTCGTCGATGTCCTGGTCGCGGCGCTCGATGAGGCCGTCGGTGTAGAGCACCGCGGTGCAGCCGGGGCCGAGCGGGACGGTGCCGGAGGTGTGAATCCAGCCCCCGGTGCCCAGGGGCGGTCCGGTGGGTTCCTCGACACAGTGCACGGTGCCGTCGGGGTCGCGGATGAGGATGGGGAGGTGGCCGGCGCTGGCGTAGTGCAGGCGGCCCTCGCTGGGGTCGTGGACGGCGTAGACGCAGGTGGCGATCTGGGTGGCGTCGATTTCGGCGGCGAGCTCGTCGAGGAGTTGGATCACCTCGTGGGGTGGCAGGTCGAGCCGGGCGTAGGCGCGTACGGCGGTGCGGAGCTGGCCCATCACGGCGGCGGCGCGCACTCCGCGGCCCATCACGTCGCCGATGACCAGGGCGGTGCGGCCGGCGCCGAGGGTGATGACGTCGTACCAGTCGCCGCCGACGGCGGCGTCCGTGCCGCCGGGCTGGTAGGTGGCGGCGACCCGGAGGTCGTCGGGTTGTTCGAGCTCCTGCGGCAGGAGGCTGCGCTGAAGGGTGACGGCGGTGTCGCGGAGGCGGCGTTCGCTCTCGCGGAGGCGTTCGGCGGACTGCACCTGGTCGGTGACGTCGGCGCCGAAGACGAGGACGCCGCGCTGCTCGGGGTCGGCGTGTCCGGGTTGGACCGGGGTGCAGGTGAAGGTGAAGTAGCCCTCGCGGGTGGGGGTGCCCGGGGCGGTGTGGGCGCCCTGCGCGACCTTGCGGGCCTTGACGGTGCGCGGTTTGCCGCTGCGGTGGACCTGGTCCATCAGCGGGAGCAGGCCGAGTTCGTCGAGTTCGGGCAGGGCGTCGCGGGCGGGGGTGCCGGTGGTGCGGGGGCCGAAGACGTCGGTGTAGGCGTCGTTGACGAAGCGCACCTGGTGGGCGGGGCCGCGGGTGAAGGCGATGAGGGCCGGGAGCCGGCTGAGCACCCCGCGGACGGACTGTTCACTCGCGGGGGTGGTGTCGGCGGGTGGTCGGCCGTCGCTGTCGGATGCGCGGTCGCCGGGGGTGGTGGCGTCGCCACCGGGGGTGCCGGCTGCGCCGGTGGTGCCGGGAGTGGGGTCGCCGGCCTTGCCGCGCGCTGCTGGTACGGCACTGCGTCGCTGTGTTCCGGGGAGCCGGGCGCTCCAGCGCGTAAGGTTCAAACGTCCGATTCCTCGTTATTGTCACTCTTTGCCAGTGCTGCTGCACGCGTGGTCACAGCCCCAGTGTGGCCGAACCGCGGCGCGGGCGGGAATCGCGGAGCGGCCGGGCGGGGTCAGGGTGCGTCGGGTTTGCGCTCGGAACCGGCCGCCAGTTCGAACTCGGCGCGCGGGTGTTCCAGCGAGCCGAGCGAGACGACCTCCCGTTTGAAGAGGCCGGCCAGTACCCATTCGGCGAGGATGCGGGCCTTGCGGTTGAAGGTGGGCATCCGGCTGAGGTGGTAGATCCGGTGGATCAGCCAGGCGGGATAGCCCTTGAAGGCGCGGCCGTGCACGACCGCGACGCCTTCGTGCAGGCCGAGCGATGCCACCGAGCCGGCCGAGACGTGCCGGTAGTCGGTGAGCGGGAGGCCGCGCAGTTCGGCGATGAGGTTGTCGGCGAGAACGCGGGCTTGGCGCACGGCGTGTTGGGCGTTCGGGGGGCAGTCGGTGCCGGGCTGCTCGGCGCTCAGGTCGGGCACGGCGGCCGCGTCTCCGGCCGCCCACACCCGCTCGGCGCCCTCCACCCGCAAGGCGGCGTCCGCGCGCAGCCGGCCGCGTGCGGTCAGCGGCAGCCCGGTGGCGGCGAGCAGCGGCGCCGGTTTGACGCCCGTGGTCCACACCAGGGTCCGGGTCGGCAGCCGGTCGCCGTCGGAGAGCACCGCGATCCGGTGCTCGCAGGAGTCGAGCCGGGTCTCCAGCCGGATGTCGACGTTGCGGCCGCGCAGCTCGCGCAGCGCGTAGCGGCCCATGGCCTCGCCGACCTCGGACAGGATGCGGTCGGACGCCTCGACCAGCACCCACTTCAGGTCGTCGGCGGTGATGTTGTGGTAGTACCGCACGGCATAGCGGGCCATGTTCTCCAGTTCGGCGAGGGCCTCCACGCCCGCGTAGCCGCCGCCGACGAAGACGAAGGTCAGCGCGGCCTCGCGCACCTCGGCGTCGCGGGTGGAGGAGGCGATGTCGAGTTGCTCCAGCACGTGGTTGCGCAGCCCGATGGCCTCCTCGACGGTCTTGAACCCGATGCCGTGTTCGGCAAGGCCCGGCACCGGCAGGGTGCGGGAGACCGAGCCGGGGGCGATGACCAGATGGTCGTACTGGATCTCCAGCGCATTGCCGCCCTCCTCCACGGTGACCAGCGTGTCGACGGTGGCGGTGCGCTTGTCGGGGTCGATGCCGCGCGCCTCGCCGACGACGATCCGGCACTTGTCGAGCACCCGGCGCAGCGGCACCACCACATGCCGCGGTGAGATCGAGCCGGCCGCCGCCTCGGGCAGAAAGGGCTGGTAGGTCATGTACGGCTGCGGTTCGACGACCACGATGTCGGCCTCATGGCGCTTCAGCTTGCGCTGGAGCCGCAGGGCGGCATACATCCCGACATAGCCACCGCCGATGACGAGAATGCGCGGTGTGCTTGTCCTGGCCATGACTGCCGACTCCGTCGTCATTGCTCCATGACGCAATGGATCAGAGTCGTTTGTCCACAGTACGGACACGACGATTCCGGGGAATCGGCAAGGAGCCAGCTCAGCGGGGGCGAAACGAACCGGTTTGGCGGCGGTAACGGATGACACCCGTTCCGGGCGGCGCATGCCGCCATCTGGCGGACCGCAAGCAGCCCCCCTTCTTTCTGGCCGCGCCCTCAACTATGTTCGTATCTCGTAGTACCGCGCCACTGGCGCGGCGATCTTCACAATGGGTGAGGAGTCTCCGGGGGGAGACATTGATTCACCGGGGGATGGGACAAATGCACATTCAGGACTCTCAACGCACTTCGGCTGCCGGTTCGGACCATCGCGGAGGCGTTGCGCGCCCAGCGCCGCTCCGCGTCGATGCCCAGCGCAACCTCGAGCACGTACTCCGCGCCGCACGTGAAGTGTTCGGCGAACTGGGATACGGCGCACCCATGGAGGACGTGGCCCGGCGGGCCCGGGTCGGCGTCGGCACGGTCTACCGCCGTTTTCCCAGCAAGGACGTCCTGGTCAGACGGATCGCGAAGGAGGAGACCGCGCGCCTGACCGAGCAGGCCCGCACCGCGCTCGGGCAGGAGGACGAGGCGTGGTCCGCGCTCGCCCGCTTCCTGCGCACCTCGGCCGCGTCGGGCGCCGGGCGGCTGCTGCCGCCGCAGGTCCTGCGGGTGGAAGGCGGAGCGGGCGGCAAGGACTACCGCCCCGGCGGTGACGAGCCGGTCCGGGTGCCGTCGCAGCGCACCCCGATAGCGGTGGCCACGGCCGGACCGTCCGACCAGGGCGTCCCGGTCGGCGCCGACCACACCGGCGTCCACACCGGTCTGCACGGTGGTCGCGCCCGCACCGAACCGCGGGCGGACGACGACGGCATCGGCACCCTGCTCGACGTCGTCGGGCAGCTCGTCGAACGAGCAAGGCAGGCAGGCGAGTTGCGCACCGACGTGTCGGTGGCCGACGTACTGCTGGTCATCGCCACCTCACCGCCCGCGCTGCCCGACGCCCACCAGCAGGAAGCCGCTTCGGCACGGTTGCTGGACATCCTGCTGGAAGGACTGCGCCCGCGGTCCGGCGGCCCCCTCGCGGACCACGTCACGGAGCTCAACCACCACTCCGGCAGCGACCCGATCGAGTGACAGTGGAGGATGTGTGAACGGTGTGACCACGGATGAGTGGTTCCACCGGAAGACATGACACCGCGCTCCGGTCCTGTGTCACGCTTGCCCCGTGGATGAGGCTAACGGCGAGTCCGGCTCCGCACCCGCGGACCCGGTGACCGGCGACGCGGCATCGCCGCGCAGGGTGCCGGGACAGCGCGACCCGTTCGCACGACCCGAGCCCGCCGCCGCGGAGTCCGCTGCCCCGGAGTCCGCTCCGGCTCCGGCGACGATCCCGGCGACGATCCCGGCCCCTGCCGCCGCGCCCGCAACAGGCCCTGCGGCAGGGCCCGTCGGTCCGGCCGACACCCAACTGCCGGCCGACGCCGACCTGCACGCGGCGGCACACCCCGGTATGGAGTCCGGCGCCGACTCCGCTGCGGACACCGGTCCCGGCGCCGACCCGGGCACCGGCCGCACGGACGCCGGCCTCGACGACACCCAGCCGACCGGGACCGTACCGGCGCAGCCGACCGGGCCCGGCGCCCTGTCGGCCCCATCCGGCCACTCGGACGCCGAGTTGGTCGACCAGGTCAGGGCCGGGAAGGACAGCGCGTACGAAGAGCTCTACCGCCGGCACGCCGAGTCCGTACGCCGCTACGCCCGTTCGTGCTGCCGCGACGCCCACACCGCCGAGGACCTCACCGGCGAGGTCTTCGCCCGCACTCTCCAGGCCATCCGCGGCGGCAGCGGACCCGAATCCGCCGTACGCGCCTACCTGTTGACCACGGTGCGCCGGGTCGCCGCCACCTGGGGCAGTACCGCTCGCCGGGAGCAACTGGTCGAGGACTTCGCGGTGTTCGCGGTCACCGCGGCCGGCTCCACCGTCACCGACCGCAGCGCCGACCTCGGCGCCGACGTGCGCGCCATGCACGAGGCCGAACGCTCCCTGGCCATCCGGGCGTTCCGCACCCTGCCCGAGCGCTGGCAGACCGTGCTGTGGCACACCGCGGTGGAGGACGAGTCGCCCAGCGAGGTCGCACCGCTGCTCGGCCTCAGCCCCAACGCGGCGGCGGTGCTCGCCCATCGCGCCCGGGAGGGGCTGCGCCAGGCATATCTGCAGGCCCACGTCAGCAGCACGCTCACCACCGAGGGCGAGTGCGCCCGCTACGCCGACCGGCTCGGCGCGCACGCCCGCGGCGGCCTGCGGATGCGCGCGGACCGGGAGTTGAACCGCCACCTCAAGGAGTGCGCGCGCTGCACCGCCGCGTCGGCCGAACTCGCCGACCTCAACTCCGCGCTCAAGGGGCTGCTGCCGGTCGCGTACATCGGCTGGTTCGCCGCGGCCTACGCCGCCAAGACCGCCGGGATCGTGGTGGCGGGCGGAGCGGCCGCCACCGCGGCGGCGGGAGGCGCGGCGGCCGCGGCCACCGGTTCCGGAGGCACGGCGGGAGGCGCCGCGGCGGGCGAGGGACTGGGGGCGCCCGCGAAGGCGGGGATCGCCGCGGCCGTGGTGGTCGCCGCCGCCGGGGTCGCCTTCGCCTTCGCGCTCACCGGCGGCCACGAGAAGGCCCCGGCGAAGCCGCAGGCCAAGCCGCCGGTCACCGTACCGGTCACGGCCGCGCCACCGCCGAGCCCGGCGCCCAAGCCGACCCCGAAGCCCGTGGTGCCGCCGCCACCGGCCCCGTCGGCGGCACCCGTGGCGACCACACCGCCGCCCAAGCCCACGCCGCCGCCCAAACCCACGCCGAAGCCGACGCCGCCGCCGGCCAAACCCACCCCCAAGCCGACGCCGACACCGACCCCACCGCCGCCGGCCCCGACCGCGTACAAGGTCAACTCACTGCCGGTCCAGGGCCTCGGCGCGAACTCCGACGAGCCGGCGATCGTCCCCCAGGGCCTGGGAAACTGGTGGTGGGACCGGACCAGTCCCAGCATCGGCGGCACGACCTACGACCACGGCATCACCGTGCACGCGCCCTCCACGGTGAACGTCGCCCTCAACCGCGCCTGCGTCTCCTACGACGCCCGCGCGGGCATCGACGACCTGGTCAGCCCGCTGCTGCGCACGTCGGTCACCTTCGCGGTGTACGCCGACGGGAGCCGGCTGTGGTCCTCCGATCCCGTCCACCCGGGCGACCCCGCCGTGCCGGTGCACGTCGACCTCACCGGCCGCAAGACGCTGCAACTCGTCGTCACGCCGACCTCGGGCGGCCTGTCCTTCGGCAACCTGGCGGACTGGGCCGACTCGGTGATCACCTGCCAGTGACGCCCAGCGGCCCACCGCCAGACGTCACTTGACCGCGCAGACCCCGTCGACGCACCCGTCACCGTCGGAGCTGTCGGAGTCTTCGGTGCCGTGGGAGCCTTCGGCGGCCGGCTGGTCCGCGGCCGTCTCCTGCGCCACCTGCTCCAGCGCGCGCAGGAACGTGGAGGTCTCCTGGCCGCCCTGGACCGCCCACTGCCCCTCGAACACGAAGGTCGGCACGGCGGTGATACCGACCGCGCGGGCCTGCGCGATGTCGGCGACGACCTCGTCCGTGAGAGCGTCGCTCGCGAGGAAGGCGGTCACCGCCGCGCGGTCGAGACCGGCGGCGACGGCGGCGTCCGCGAGCCGGTCGGGGTCACCGATGTCCAGGCCCTCGGCGAAGTGCCCGGCCATCAGGTTTCCCTTGAGCCGGTTCTGGGCGGGGGCGCCGTACTCGTCGAGGGCGAAGCGCAGCAGCCGGTGCGCGAGCAGCGAGTTGTTCTCCAGCACGGAGTCGAAGTCGAACGTGAGGCCCTCGGCAGCACCGAGCTGGGTCAGCCGGTCGTCCATGGCGAGGGCCTGGGGACCGTATTTCGCGGCCAGCACCTCGCGGTGCGGACGGGGCTCGTGCGGGGCGTCCGGGTCGAGCTGGAACGGCCGATAGACCACCTCGACCGTGTTGCCCTGCGGAAATGCCGCCAGCGCCCGTTCGAAGCGGGACTTGCCCACGTAGCACCACGGACAGGCGATGTCCGAATAGATCTCGACCTTCACGGCACTCACTCCCAGAACCCGTCAACGAAAATCCGATTGAAACATCAATAACTCTTCAACGGAAAACCGCCCGACCCCGCCCGGCTATTCCCGGCCCTCTTCCGGTTCCGCCGCCCGCTCACGCGCCGGTGCGGCCGGTTCGGCCGTCCTCTCACCCGCCGGTCCGGCCAGTTCCGCCAGTTCCGCCACCGCCTCCGGCCGGCTCAGCCCCGCCCCGCACGCGCGCTGCCGGGCCGACTCCTCCGCGGTGAGTACGGCCGCCACCCGCGCCCGTACCTCGTCGTCCTGCGCTTGCTCGGGCACCGTCCGGGGCAGGCCGCCGCGGACCGTGTCCGCGGCGCCCGACATCCGCACCGCCGAGCGCGCGTCGCCCAGTTCTGCCAGGATCTGCGCGGCCGTGTCGAACTGGGCGCCGACCACCGCCTCGGTGCAGCCCACCTCGGTCGCCAGCCGTACCGCCTCGGCCGCTTCGTACAGCGCGGCCCGCGGGTCGCCCTCGGCGGCGGTGAGCCGGGCGGACAGGCCGCGCAGCAGCACGTGGAACATCGGCGGCGGAGTGCCGTCGGCGATCCGCCCCACCGCCGTCTCGTACAGCTCCCTGGCCTCGCGCACGGCGCCCTGGCACAGCAGGATCAGCGACCGCAGGTAGCGCACGTAGGTGCGGGCGTCCATCACCGCGTACCGCTCGGCCTCCTCCTCGGCCTCGTCCAGGAGCACACGGGCGTCCTCGTCGTCGCCGCAGCGGTGCGCCAGCTCGGCCATCCGTCCGAGCAGGAACGAGCCCTCGCTGAAGGCGCCCAGCTCGCGGCCGAGCCGGTATGCCGCGTCGAAACCGGCCCGGGCCGCGGTGTAGTCACCGCGGAGCGTCTCGATCTCGGCCCGGGCGCTGTGCACCTGGGCCCTGATCCAGCGGTCGCCCAACCGCCCGTTGAGAACGCTCAGTTCCTCCCAGTCCTGGTCGGCCCGCTCCGCGCCGCCGGGAGAGTCGACGGTCACGTGCAGCCGGAACATCAGCGCGGCGGCCAGCTCCCATTCGCCGCCGTGGGAACGGCAGTTCGCGACCACCCGGTCGGTCTCGGCGAGCACCAGCAGGCCGCCGTCGGACACGTAGAGCGTGAACGGCCAGAGCATGCCAGGGAAGCGCGCGGCGGGCCGGCCGGCGCCCCGGTACGCGGTGGAGAGCCGGCTCACCATCGCCTTCACCGCCGACGACGCCCACTGGTCCTCGGTGGCGCGGTCGCCCTGGACGAACAGCAGCAGCAACTGCACGTCGAGGCGCGGCCAGTACATCGGGTCGTCCGCGTCGTCCAGGTGGTCGACGCCGAGCGCGGCCACCCGCGTGAGCCAACCGACCGCCTCGTCACGGTAGTTGCGCAGCCACCAGAACCAGCCCATCGCCCGCGCGATCGCCACCGCGTCGGCCTCCGAACGGTGCTCCAGCGCGCGGTGCAACGCGGCCCTGACGTTGTCCAGTTCGGTCTCCAGCACCTCGAACCAGAGCAGTTGGTCGCCGCCGCGCAGCCGCGGATCGACGGTCGCGGCCAGCTCGCGGAAGTACGCGGTGTGCCGCTCGCCGGCCGCGGCCAGCTCGGCGGGATGCTCGCGGGCCCGCTCCAGGGCGTACTCGTGGATCGTCTCCAGTAGTCGGTAGCGGGTGCCGGCGGCGCGATGGTGCTCGGCCACCACCAGGGACTTGTCGACGAGTTGGGCCACCGTGTCCAGCGCGTCCGGGCCGCACACCGCCTCGGCCGCGGCGAGCGTGCAGCCGCCGGCGAAGACGCTCAGCGAGCGCAGCGTCGTACGCTCCCGCTCGTCCAGCAGGTCCCAACTCCAGTCCACCACCGCGCGCAGGGTCTGCTGGCGCGGCAGGAGGGTACGGCTGCCGCCGGTCAGCAGCCGGAACCGGTCGTCCAGCCGGTCGGCGATCTGCCGGGGGGACAGCGCGCGCAGCCGGGCCGCGGCGAGTTCGATCGCCAGGGGCAGGCCGTCCAGCCTGCGGCAGATCTCCTGGACCGCCGCGACATCGGTGCCGGTGGTGTCCTTGGCATCGGCGTGGGGGCGCCCGGACGGGTCCTCGGCCAGATCCTCGGGCGGGTTCGGGTACGGCGCCGCGTGCGGGCGGGCGGTCCTGGCGCGCTCGGCGAACAGCCGGAACGCGGTCCGCGGCGGCAGCGGCTCCACCGGGCGGACCAACTCCCCCGGCACGCCGAGCGGTTCGCGGCTGGTGGCGAGGACGGTCAGGTCCGGGCAGCGGGCGAGCAGTTCCGCGGCCAGGTACGCGGCGGCCTCGATCAGGTGCTCGCAGTTGTCCAGCACCAGCAGCAGCCGGCGGCCGGTGCAGTACTCGACCAGCCGCTCGATCGGGTTCTCGGTGTGCGGCTCACCGCTCAGCGCGTCGCGGGCCGGGCCGAGGACGAAGGTGTCGCGGCGGCCGAGCGCGCTCAGCACGGCGTGCGGGATGGCGTGCGGATCGTCCAGCGGGGCGAGTTCGGCCAGCCACGCGCCGTCCGGGTAGCCGTCCTGCGCGGCCTCGGCCGCCTCCTGGGCCAGCCGGGTCTTCCCGGAGCCGCCGGGCCCGGTGAGGGTCACCAGCCGGGCGGCCCGTATGTCGGCCCGGATCGCGGCGAGGTCCGTCTCCCGGCCGACGAAACTCGTCAGCCGGGCCCGCAGGTTGCCGCGCTGCGGACGACCCGGCCGGGCGGCGGCGGTCCCGTGCGCACCGGCTGCGGTCCCGTGCGGGTCGGCGGTCCCGACCCGCCCGGCCGGCTCCGGCGACTCCAGCAGTTCCGCGTGCAGCGCCCGCAGCTCCGGTCCCGGGTCGGCCCCGAGCGTGTCGGCGAGTACGGTCCTGGCCTCCTCGTACGCCATCAGGGCGTCGGCGCTGCTGCCGGTCGCCCGCAGCGCGCGGATGAGCTGCGCGTGGAACGGCTCGTCCAGCGGGTGCGCGGCCACCGCCTCCCGCAGCGCGGGCAGTACGGCGGCGGTCTGCCCGCGGGCCAGTTCCGCCTCGAACTTCGAGCGGAGCGCGGCCAGCCGCAGCGCGTCCGTGCGGGCCGCCGCCGCGTCGCGGTCCGGCAGGTCCGACAGCGCCGGGCCGCGCCACAGGCCGAGTGCCCGGTCCAGGGTGCGGGCCGCGCTGTCCGGGCGGCCGCCTCGCAGGTCCGCCTCACCCGCGCGCAGCAGTGCCTCGAACGCGAACAGGTCGACGCTCTCGCGCGGTGTGTTCAGCCGGTATCCGCCCGGCTCCGATGCCACCGCGTCCCGGCCGAGGGCTTTGCGCAGGCGCGCGACCAGGGCCTGGAGGGCGCCCGCGGCGTCGGCGGGAGGGTCTTGGGTCCACACCTCGGCGATCAGCGACTCGGGCGGGACCGGGCGGTTCGCGTGCGCGGCGAGGACGGTCAGGACCGTGCGGACCTTCGCGCCGCCCAGGGGCAGCACGGTGCCGTCCTCCGACCTGGCCTCGGTCACCCCGAGCACGAAGTAGCGCACGCCGTCCATTGTCCCTGCCTGCGGCCGGGCGAGGGGTCCGCTGTCCTCTGCCGCCCTCGAAACCCGGGCTCGCTCGGCGCGAGCGGTTCCGAGGGCAAGCGGTCCCGAAGGTCCGGGGGTTCCGAGGGGTCAGCGGTCCCGTGGGTCAGCCGCGCGGGGGGTCTTCCCGGTCGTGGGGGCCGAGGAGCTCGTCCGCGAGGGTGGGAAGGTCGTCGAGAGGGGTCTCCTCCGCCCACTCGGGACGGGGGCGGCGCGCGGCCTGGGCGGCGGGGAGCTCATGGGTGCGCTCGTCGCCGGTGGGCTGGTCGGGGCGGAAGAGCCACGGCGGCACGCGGTCGGTGGGGTCGTCGGAGCGAGCGGTGCCGGGCGTGGGGGGAGGCAGCTCGGTGGTCTCGTCATTGCTGCCCGAGGTCTCCGGCGCCGGCGCCGACTGCGGCGTGGGCGTATGCGCGGGCTCAGGCTCGGGCGTGATCGGGGTCATGACCGTCGTCGTCTCCGAGGAAGGCGACGCGGGCGGCGCGACGGCAGGCAGCACCGCGGTCCGATCGGAGTCCGAGACGTCGTCGGGCCCCGCGTGGGGCTCGTCCCGCAGCGCGGGCAGCACCGTGGTCTCGTCGGCGTCGGACGGAGCACCGGACGTCGAGTCGGGTCCCGCGTCGGACCCAGACCCAGACCCAGACCCAGACCCAGAGCCCGACCCGGAGCCGGAATCAGAGCTGGAGCCGGACGGGGAGTCCGTGCCGGACCCGGAACCGGAGTCGGAGTCGGAATCCGCCGGGGGGGCGTCCGACACCGCGGGCAGCACCGCGGTCTCCTCCGAATCGGACGCGGCAGCGGCAGCGGCTCGCGCCGCCTCCGCGCGCAACAGCGCCTCCTCGGCCTTGCGCTGCTTCTCCTGCCGCTTCTCGGCCGCTTCGGCGCGCAGCCGCGCCTGCTCCTCCGCGAGCCGCCGCAGCCGCTCCTGCTCGGCCGCACGTGCCGCCTCCTCGGCGGCGATCCGCGCGTCCTCCTCGGCCTGCCGCCGGGCGGCCTCCTCGGCGGCGAGCCGGGCCGCCTCGGCCTCCTGCGCGGCCTTGCGCTCGGCGATCTCGCGGCGCGCGGCCTCCTCCGCGGCGAGCCGACGCTCCTCCTCCTCGCGGCGCAGCCGTTCGAGCTGCTCCTGGCGCTCGCGGGCCTGCCGCTCCTCCTCGGCCTTGCGGGCGGCCTCCTCGGCGGCGAGCCGGGCCGCTTCCTCGGCCGCCTTGCGCTCGGCCTCGGCACGGGCCTCGATCTCCTGGGCGGAGAGCGGCAGCATGCGGTCGAGCCGGTGCCGTACGTCGGTGGTGATCGCCTCGGGCTCCTGGGCCGCGTCGACCACCAGGTAGCGCGCGGGGTCGGCGGCGGCGAGCGTCAGGAATCCCGAGCGCACCCGCTGGTGGAACTCGGCCGGCTCGGACTCCAGCCGGTCCGGTGCCTCGGTGAAGCGCTCCCGGGCGGTCTCCGGCGGGACGTCGAGGAGCACCGTGAGGTGCGGGACGAGCCCGTCGGTGGCCCAGCGCGAGATCCGGGCGATCTCGGTGGGCGCGAGGTCGCGTCCGGCGCCCTGGTAGGCGACGGAGGAGTCGATGTAGCGGTCGGAGATGACGACGGCGCCGCGGTCGAGAGCGGGCTTCACCACGGTGTCGACGTGCTCCGCACGGTCCGCGGCATAGAGCAGGGCCTCGGCGCGGTGCGAGACCCCGGCGGAGGAGACGTCCAGGAGTATGGAGCGCAGCCGCTTGCCGACGGCGGTGGCGCCGGGCTCGCGGGTGACCACGACCTCGTGGCCCTTGGCCCTGATCCACTCGGCGAGCGCTTCGACCTGGGTGGACTTGCCGGCGCCGTCGCCGCCCTCGATCGCGATGAAGAAGCCGGTGGCGGCGGGTCCGGTGGCCGGTTCCGCACCGCGCAGTGCCTCGCGCAGGTCGCGGCGCAGCGGCACCCCGGTACGGTCGTCGGTCTTGCCGAGGACCAGCGCGGCGACCGGCAGCAGCAGCGCGCCGACCAGGATCAGGGTGTATGCGGCACCGCTGTGGTCGAAGGTGAAGTGGCCGTTCTGGATGCGGTGCGGGCCGATCGCGGCGGCCACCAGCGGCCCGCCGATCGCGGCCACGGCGAGCACGGCGCGCACGACCGCGTGCAGGTGCTCGACGCTCCGCACCCGGCGCGACTCCTCGGCCTCCTGCTCGATCAGGGTGTGCCCGGCGTTCGCGGTGACGCCCGCGGCGGTGCCGGCCAGCAGCGACAGCAGCAGCACCGTGGCCTGGTCGGGGACGATGCCGGTCAGCAGCAGCGCGACGCCGGTGAAGCCGGTGCCCACGGCCAGCAGGCGGCGGCGGGAGAGAGCGGGCAGGGTGTGCGGGGCGATCCGGATGCCGATCACGGTGCCGGCGGTCAGCGTCAGGACCAGCAGGCCGAAGCCGGTCGGGCCGAAGCCGAGGGCGAGCGCGTGCAGGACGGCGACCGAAACGGCGACGCCGATCGCGCCGGCCACCGCGGCGGTGGCGAGCACCAGCAGCGGCAGCGCGCCGGTCCGGCCCCGCTCGGCACCCGCCGGGCCCTTCGGCAGCCGCAGGCCCTGGAGCGGGGAGTGCGGCTTCGCGGCGCCGCCGGCGGGCAGCTCCAGCAGGTACAGCACGGCCATCGAGGACGAGAAGAGCCCGGCGGCCACGTACGACGACAGCGCGACCTGGTGCAGGTGGAACCAGTCGACGCCCACCGCGATGAGCGTGTTGACGAGGGTGACGACGACCAGGGAGGCGGCGGCCAGCGGCAGTGCGACGAAGCTCGTGCGCAGGTCGAGGCGGTGCAGCGTGGCGAGGTGGTCGGGCGCGGGCCGGACCGACGTGTCGCCCGCCGGGGGCAGCAGCCCCGGGGCGGCGCCGTCCTTCGCGACCGTCCACAGCCGCTCGGCGAGTCCGGCGACGAACGCGGTGGCCAGCAGCCACAGGTGCGCCGAGTGCGGGACCCACGTGACCCACAGCGGGGCGACGATGAACAGCGCGAGCCGTACGCCGTCCGCGCCGATCATCGTCCAGCGCCGGTCCAGCGGGCCGCTCTCCGCGGTGAGCCCGGTCAGCGGTCCGAGCAGCACCGCGCCGAAGAGGAGGGTGGCCACCAGGCGGGCGGCGAACACCGCGGCGACGGCGTACGCGACACCCCGGTAGCCGCCGCCGAAGGAGTGCGCGGTGACGGTCGCCTGCACGGTGAGCACGAGCAGCACCAGCAGGCCGAGGCGGTCGGCGACCGCACCGGTCAGTTGCGCGCTCCACAGCTTGCGCAGCGTGGGAATCTTCAGCAACGCGCCCACGGCACGCTCACGGGAGTCGGCCGAGAGGTCGGTCGCGAACGCCTCGGTGACGTCCGTCGCGGGCTGCGCTGGCTGCTCGGATCGCGTCATTCTGACAGCCTATCCGTCCCACCCGAACCAAACGTGTCCGCCCGAACAAACGGACAGTGCCGCTCGCCACGTCAACGGGTCCGCGCCGCCCTCACTCCTTGGCGGAGCTCGCCTTCTTCGCCGCGGTCTTCTTCGTGGCCGCGGCCTTCTTGGCGGGCGCCTTCTTCGCCGCCGTGGCCGAACCGGTCTTCTTCGCGGCCGTCTTCTTGGCGGGGGCCTTCTTCGCCGGTGCCTTCTTCGCGGCCGTCTTCTTCTTCACCGGGCTCTTCGCCCGCTTCTCCGCGAGGAGTTCGTAGCCGCGCTCGGGGGTGATCGTCTCGACGTCGTCGTCGCGGCGCAGCGTCGCGTTGGTCTCGCCGTCGGTGACGTAGGGACCGAAGCGGCCGTCCTTGACCACGACCGGGCGCTCGCTGACGGGGTCGGTGCCCAGTTCCTTCAGCGGGGGCTTGGCGGCGGCGCGGCCGCGCACCTTGGGCTGCGCGTAGATCGCCAGCGCCTGTTCGAGGGTGATGCTGAAGAGCTGGTCCTCGCTCTCCAGGGAGCGCGAGTCGGTGCCCTTCTTCAGGTAGGGGCCGTAGCGCCCGTTCTGCGCGGTGATCTCGACACCCTCGGCGTCGGTGCCGACCACCCGGGGCAGGGACATCAGCTTGAGGGCGTCGGCGAGCGTGACGGTGTCCAGGGTCATGGACTTGAAGAGGGAGGCGGTGCGCGGCTTCACCGCGTTCTTGCCGGTCTTCGGGGTGTCCTCGGGCAGCACCTCGGTGACGTACGGCCCGTAGCGGCCGTCCTTGGCGACGATCGGGCGGCCGGTCTCGGGGTCGTCGCCGAGCGCGAACTCGCCGCTGGGCTTGGCGAACAGCTCCTCGGCCAGCTCGATGGTCATCTCGTCCGGCGGCAGGTCCTCGGGGATGTCGGCGCGCTGGTGGTTCTCCTCGCCGCGCTCGCCCTTCTCGACGTACGGCCCGTAGCGGCCGACCCGCAGCATGATGCCCTCGCCGACCGGGAACGAGGAGATCTCGCGGGCGTCGATCGCGCCCAGGTCCTCCACGAGTTCCTTGAGGCCGCCGAGGTGATCGCCGTCGCCGCCGTTGGCGGAGGCGGCCGGGGCCGCGTCGCCGTCGCCCTCCGCGCCGAAGTAGAACCGGCGCAGCCACGGCACCGCCTGCGCCTCACCGCGGGCGATCCGGTCGAGGTCGTCCTCCATGGAGGCGGTGAAGTCGTAGTCCACCAGCCAGCCGAAGTGCTTCTCCAGCAGGTTGACCACGGCGAAGGAGAGGAAGGACGGGACGAGCGCGGTGCCCTTCTTGAAGACGTAGCCGCGGTCCAGGATGGTGCCGAGGATCGTGGCGTAGGTCGACGGGCGGCCGATCTCCTTCTCCTCCAGCTCCTTGACCAGGCTCGCCTCGGTGTAGCGGGCGGGCGGCTTGGTGGAGTGGCCGTCGGCGGTGATCTCGTCGGCGGTCAGCGGGTCGCCCTCGGTGACCTGCGGCAGCCGGCGCTCGCGGTCGTCGAGCTCCGCGTTGGGGTCGTCGGCGCCCTCGACGTAGGCCTTGAGGAAGCCGTGGAAGGTGATGATCTTGCCGGAGGCGGAGAACTCGGCGTCCCGGCCGTCGGAGGCGGCGCCGCCGACCTTGACGGTGACGGACTGGCCGACCGCGTCCTTCATCTGGGAGGCGACCGTGCGCATCCAGATCAGTTCGTAGAGCCGGAACTGGTCGCCGGTCAGGCCGGTCTCGGCGGGGGTACGGAAGCGGTCGCCGGAGGGGCGGATCGCCTCGTGCGCCTCCTGGGCGTTCTTCACCTTGCCCGCGTAGACCCGCGGCTTGTCCGGCAGGTAGTCGGAGCCGTAGAGCTGGGCGACCTGCGCGCGGGCGGCGCCCACCGCGGTCTCCGACAGCGTGGTGGAGTCCGTACGCATGTAGGTGATGAAGCCGTTCTCGTACAGCTTCTGGGCGACCTGCATGGTGGCCTTCGCGCCGAAGCCGAGCTTGCGCGACGCCTCCTGCTGGAGGGTGGTGGTGCGGAACGGCGCGTACGGCGAGCGGCGGTACGGCTTGGACTCGACGCTGCGCACCGAGAACTGCGAGTCGGCGAGCGCGGCGGCCAGCGCCCGGGCGTTCTCCTCGTCGAGGTGCAGCACCGCGGCGCTCTGCTTGAGCTCGCCGGTGGAGGCGTCGAAGTCGCGGCCCTGGGCGACCCGGCGGCCGTCGACCGCGACGAGCCTGGCGTTGAGCGTGGCGGGGTCGGAGGCGTCACCGGCCCGGCCGGTGTTGAAGACGCCGGTCAGGTCCCAGTACGCGGAGGTGCGGAAGGCGATCCGCTCGCGCTCGCGCTCGACCACCAGGCGGGTCGCCACGGACTGGACCCGGCCCGCCGACAGCCGCGGCATGACCTTCTTCCACAGCACCGGGGAGACCTCGTAGCCGTAGAGCCGGTCGAGGATACGGCGGGTCTCCTGGGCGTCCACCAAGCGCTGGTTCAGCTCGCGCGGATTCCGCACGGCCTCCTGGATGGCGTCCTTGGTGATCTCGTGGAACACCATCCGGTGCACCGGCACCTTGGGCTTGAGGATTTCCTGCAAATGCCAGGCGATGGCCTCGCCCTCGCGGTCCTCGTCAGTGGCCAGGAATAGTTCGTCGGAGTCCTTGAGGAGATCCTTGAGCTTCTTGACCTGTGCCTTCTTGTCGGCGTTCACGACATAGATGGGCTGGAAATCGCTGTCCACATTGACGCCCAGCCGTGCCCACGGCTGGCCCTTGTACTCCGCCGGCACTTCGGCGGCCCCGTTGGGGAGGTCGCGGATGTGCCCGACGCTGGCCTCGACGACGTATCCAGGGCCGAGATAGCCCTTGATCGTCTTCGCCTTGGCAGGCGACTCGACGATGACGAGTCGGCGGCCGCCCTGTGCGGTCTCGCGGGTCGGGGACAACTTCGCTCTTCTCTCCGGTTCGAAGGGGTGTCGCTGCGGAGTGTGACCGTACCTCCTGGGCCCGTGTCAAACGGGAAAAGTCCGCAACGCCACTCGAACGGTAACCCGATGTACGTTCTATCCACACCGGCGGGGTCCTCCAGCAGGCTACGTCCACGGGCTTGATCCTGCCCGAAATCGCGCTTTCCGACCCCCGCGGCTCAATGCCGCTCCACTGCCGACTCTACGTCCGCTCCGGCGGACGGTCACACGGGTGGTACGGCGGCGGCGGGGTCCGCGGGCCGGGCGGGCCGGGCCCGCGGCGGCGGTCGGCGCGATGCGCCCGAGGCTTGTCCGCGGCTCGTCCGCGGCCGGTCCACAAGCCGGTTCACGGGCTGGCTCACGGGCCGGTTCGCATCAATGTTCGTATCAACGGCAGTACGGGACGCGGCGCGCCGGGTGCTGCAAAAATGACCGCGGGCAGGCGGACGACCGATCCGCACGACGACCGATCCGCACGACGGCGGGAACGCAGGGGCAGGGGGACGCGTCATGTCCGACCGGAATCTGTCCGCCGGCGAGTCGTACGGGGACAACCCGTACGAGAGCCGGCCGGAACGCGGGGACCTGTCCCCGTGAGCTACCCCACCACCGCACCGCACCGCTCCGAGCCGCCCCGCTCAGGGCCGCGGCGCCCGCACCCGGCGGTCGTGCCGCTGGCCACCCTCGCCGCGGGGGTGGCCGCGTCCGCCTACCTCTACCGCACCGACCCGCACCAAAGCGGGCACTTCCTGCCGCGCTGCCCCTTCAACTGGCTCACCGGACTGCTCTGTCCCGCCTGCGGTACCACCCGCCTCGCGTACGACCTCCTGCACGGCGACCCCGTACGGGCCTTCCACGACAACGCCCTGGTCCTGGTGCTGTCCCCCGCGCTGGTCTGGATGTTCGGCCGCTGGGTGGTCGAGGGCCTGCGCGGCCGGCGCTGGCAGCCGATCCTCCGCCCCCGGTCCCAATACGCCCTGCTGGTCGTGGCCGTGGTGTGGACGCTGTTCCGCAACCTGAACTGAGCTGTTCCGGCTACTCCGGGACCGGGGCGAGGAAGCCCTGCTCGACCAGGAGGCGGATCGACGCGGGGGTGCGGTCGCGCAGCACCACCGGGTCCTCGTTGAGGAGCTGGGCGATGGCGTCGATGATGCGGCCGGCCGGCAGCGAGCCGTCGCAGACCCCGGCGAACCCGGCTCCGACGGTGTCGACCTTCGTGGCCCGCCGCATGCCCCGCGCGGAGCGCAGCACCACGTGCTCGGGGTCCTCCGCCCCGGGCAGCCCGACCTGCTCCTGCACCACGTCGGGCGCGAGGGTGAAGCGGGCCGCGAGCAGCGCCGCGTCGTCGTGCCCGCGCAGGAAGTCCTGCCGGCCGAACCAGTCCGCGATGTACGGCCCGAGCGGCTGCTCCACCGGATGCGGCCACTCCTCCGCGGTGACCGAGGGCTGCTCGGCACCTGACCTGCGCAGCGTGATCCAGCCGAAGCCGACGCCGTTGACCTTGCGCCGCTCGAAGTCGTCCAGCCAGGCGTCGTAGCGCCGCGCGTACGCGGTCGGGTCGGCGTGGTGGTCGCCGCCGTCGCGCAGCCACAACTCGGCGTACTGCGCCACGTCCTGCACCTCGCGCTGCACGATCCACGCGTCGCATCCGGCGGGCAGCCAGGACGTGACGCGTTCGCGCCAGTCCTGGCCCTCGGTGTGCTGCCAGTTGGCGAGGAGCTGGCAGTAGCCGCCCTCGGTGAGGTGGTCGGCGGACTGCTGGACCAGTTCGCGGCACAGGTCGTCCCCCGCCATGCCGCCGTCGCGGTAGGTGAACCGCCCGGCCGGCGAGATCACGAACGGCGGGTTCGACACGATCAGGTCGTACCGCGCGTCCCCGACCGGCTCGAAGAGGCCGCCCTGCCGCAGTTCCGGCTCCGGCACGCCGGACAGCGCGAGGGTGAGCCGGGCGAAGTGCAGGGCGCGCGGGTTGACGTCGGTGGCGGTCACCTGGGTGGCGTGCCGGGACGCGTGCAGCGCCTGCACGCCCGAGCCCGTACCGAGGTCGAGCGCGCTGCCGACCGGCTCGCGTACCGTCAGCCCGGCGAGCGTGGTGGACGCGCCGCCGACGCCCAGCACCAGGTCGGCCCGGTCCACGCCGGGTGCGCTGCCGACGCCGGCCGCGCCGCCGACCGCGCAGCCGAGGTCGGAGACGATCCACCAGTCGGCGCCGGCGTCCCCGGCGTAGGGGCGTACGTCGACGGTGGCGCGGATGTCGTCGCCGTCGCGGAGCAGCCAGCCGGTGGCCTCGTAACGGTCCAGGCCCGTGGTGCCGGTGCCCGTGTCGGTGCCGCCCAGGGCTGCGCGGGCGCGGGTGAGCGGGACCGCCTGCTGGAGCAGGAAGAGCCGGACCAGGGTCTCCAGGGGGCTGCCGCCGCGGGTGGCGCGCAGCGCGGGGACGGTCTCGGCGCGGGACAAGGCCGTGTACGCGACGGCCCCGAGCAGCTCCAGGCAGCCGTCGGCGGTGAAGTCGGCGGCGAGCAGGTCGGCGCGGAGGGCGGGCGCGGCGCCGGGATCGGGCAGTGGTCGGCCGGAGCCGCCCGGGTGGTGCGGGGAGTGCGGACCGCCGGTCGGCTGGGTCGGTTTGCTCGGATCGCTCACGCCGCTCATTGTCCCGGAATCCGGGGAGGGGTGCCGTACCGCGGTCCGGTGCGGTCCGGGTGGGCCGTCCGGTGACCACACCGTCCGGCGATGTCGCGGTCCGGTGACGACGGCGCCGTTCGGTTACGACGCCGTCGGGCTCGCGCTCGTCGAACCGCCGGAGACGCCCTGGCAGCCGGGCTGCTGGGCGAGGGCCTTGCCCATGTCGCCCTGGCGGAGGGTGTCGAGCGACTTCTGGCCGTTGGCGGCGGTCTGCTGGAGCGAGGTGGAGACGTCGCCGAGGCCGGCCGCGAACTTCGCCTGGTCGCTGGTGTCCAGGCCGTCGACCTGCTTCTTCAGCGCGGCGTACTGCGCGGACTGCTGGTTGAACACGCTCACCGCGTTCTGCTGGAACTTCGCGCCGTCGTCACCCGGCGCGGCCCCCGCCTTGCCGAAGATTCCGGCCAGCGACTTGTACGCGTCGGAGATCGACTGGAAGGCGGCGGAGTCGGCGCTCTTCACGTCCTGCGGCTTGCCGCCGCTGTCCACCTTGCCGAACGACGTGTTCGCGGTGTTGATCTTGTTGAGCTGGACCTGGGCCTGGTCACAGACGCCCTTCGCCCAGTCGTCCTGCTTCTTGCCGGTGTCGTCCCCGCCGCACGCGGACACCGCGAGCAGTACGGCCGCGCCGCCGGACAGCGCGGCCAGGAACTTCTTCTTCACCTTCACCGGGTGATCCCTTCCGTGGCCTTACGGCCCCGGAACATACACGGCCGAGCGGTACCGCTTCCGCAGACCTGACCTCCGTTGACCCCTTTTATCTGATATTCAAGCCATTCGTCGCATGTGCTGAACCGCAGGTGGGCGGCGGATGCGCGGGCCTCGTACGGTTCTGCCCGCGCCTCCGCCGCCCACCTGGCGGTGTGACAATTCACACGGCGTCAGGCCGCCGCGGCGGTCCCGTCGTCGCTGCCGCTGTCACGGTCGCTTCCGATGCCGCTTCCCCTTCCCGTTCCGCTTCCACCGTCACTACCGCTTCCGCTTCCGCCGCCGCTGCCACCGTCCGCGCTGTCGTCGCCGACCGCGATGCCGCGCCGCTTGGACACGTACACCGCGATCACGATGACCGCGACGGCCGCGATCGCGACCGGCACCCGTACCGCGAGGTTGGCGTCCACGCCGTAGCTGAACTTCACCACGGCGGGCGCGATCAGCAGCGCCACCAGGTTCATCACCTTCAGCAGCGGGTTGATCGCCGGGCCCGCGGTGTCCTTGAACGGGTCGCCGACGGTGTCGCCGATCACCGTGGCGGCGTGGGCCGCGCTGCCCTTGCCGCCGTGGTGGCCGTCCTCCACCAGCTTCTTGGCGTTGTCCCACGCGCCGCCGGAGTTGGCGAGGAAGACCGCCATCAACGTGCCCGCTCCGATCGCGCCCGCCAGGTAGGAGGCGAGCGAGCCGATGCCGAGCGAGAAGCCGACCGCGATCGGGGCGAGGACAGCGAGCAGGCCCGGGGTGGCCAGCTCGCGCAGCGCGTCCTTGGTGCAGATGTCCACCACCCGGCCGTACTCGGGCAGTTCGTCGCCGCTCATGATCCCGGGGTGCTCGCGGAACTGCCGGCGCACCTCGAAGACCACGGAACCGGCCGACCGGGACACCGCGTTGATCGCCAGACCGGAGAAGAGGAACACCACGGCCGCGCCGAGCAGCAGCCCGACCAGGTTGTTCGGCTGCGAGATGTCCAGGCTCAGCCAGCGCCCGTCGGAGACGGGCGGGTGCGCCTTGCCCACGGCGGTGTCGACCGCCTCCTTGAACGACCCGAACAGCGCGGTCGCGGCCAGCACCGCGGTGGCGATGGCGATGCCCTTGGTGATCGCCTTGGTGGTGTTGCCGACCGCGTCGAGGTCGGTGAGCACCTGGGCGCCCTCGCCGTGCACGTCGCCGGACATCTCGGCGATGCCCTGCGCGTTGTCCGAGACCGGACCGAAGGTGTCCATGGCGACGATCACGCCGACCGTGGTCAGCAGCCCGGTGCCGGCCAGCGCCACCGCGAACAGCGCCAGCCACACCGAGGTGCCGCCGAGCAGGAACGCGCCGTAGACGGCGAGCGCGATCAGCACCGCCGAGTACACCGCGGACTCCAGACCGAGCGAGATGCCGGAGAGGATCACCGTGGCCGGGCCGGTCAGCGAGGTCTTGCCGACATCGCTGACCGGGCGCCGGGAGGTCTCGGTGAAGTACCCGGTGAGCTGCTGGATCAGCGCGGCCAGCACGATGCCGATGGCCACCGCGACCAGGGCGAGCACCCGCGGGTCGCCGCCGTGGCCGGTGATGTCGGAGCCGACTCCCTTGAGGTCGGCGTAGGAGGAGGGCAGGTAGGCGTAGCTGGCGATCGCCACACCGGCCAGCGAGATCACCGCGGAGACGAAGAAGCCGCGGGTGATGGCGGTCATGCCGCTGCGGTCGCCGCGGCGCGGGGAGACCGCGAAGATGCCGACCATGGCGGTGAGGACGCCGATCGCCGGTATGAGCAGCGGGAACGCCAGCCCGGAGTCGCCGAAGGCGACCTTCCCGAGGATGAGGGCGGCTACCAGGGTGACGGCGTAGGACTCGAACAGGTCCGCGGCCATGCCGGCGCAGTCCCCGACGTTGTCGCCCACGTTGTCCGCGATGGTGGCGGCGTTGCGCGGGTCGTCCTCGGGGATGCCCTGCTCGACCTTGCCGACCAGGTCCGCGCCGACGTCGGCGGCCTTGGTGAAGATGCCGCCGCCGACCCTCATGAACATCGCCAGCAGCGCCGCGCCGAAGCCGAAGCCCTCCAGCACCTTGGGCGCGTCGGCCTTGTAGATCAGCACCACCGCGCACGCGCCGAGCAGGCCGAGGCCCACGGTGCACATGCCGACCACGCCGCCGGTCCTGAACGCGATCCGCATCGCCCGGTGCGAGACGGAGGTCAGGTCCGCGGGCGGCTCACCCGGCGCGGGGGTCGCCGACCTGGCCGCGGCGGCGACCCGGACGTTGCTGCGGACCGCGAGCCACATTCCGATATAGCCGGTGATCGCGGAGAACACCGCACCGACCAGGAAGAAGATCGACCTGCCGATTCGCTGCGACAAATTGTCGGCGGGCAGCAGCATGAGCAGGAAGAACGCCACCACGGCGAAGATCCCCAACGTGCGGAACTGCCGTGCGAGATAGGCGTTTGCGCCTTCCTGCACGGCAGCGGCGATCTTTTTCATGGCGTCGGACCCCTCGTCCGACCTGAGCACTTGGCGCACCAGCACCCAGGCGAGCGCGAGGGCGGCGAGCGCGACGACCGCGATGATCCAGACCAGGGTACGGTTCCCGCTGGTCAGCACCGGAGCTGCGGCCAGCGCGTGAGGAGAGTTGAGCGACCCCGGGTAAGGGGTGAGTGGCCCCGCCATTCGTCCTCCTTGACGTTTGGCGCATGGGCGTGCGGCTCCTACGGCTGATCAAGCCGCAACGCTCAGGCGAGCTGAGCAAGATGGACGGATTGTAGGGAGCAGCAGAAGATCAAAAAAGGGTGCTCGCAGGGAATTCCCACGGTAAAGGAGGCAGCACCATTCCGCGCGGCGCGAAAAAGGCCGATCGCGGACTCGTCTTCGATCTACGAGAGCCGCGTTTTCGATCTACGGGACAGGGCGCGGCCACTGATCCATATGGAGGACAGGGCTAGACGGAGACCGTCGGCCAGGTCATCCGGATCACTCCGCCGCGCTCGCCGTCGATCACCTCGACGTCGTCGACCAGGCCGCTGATGACGGCCAGGCCCATCTCGCCCTCGTCCTCGGCAGCGTCGTCGGTGGGCGGGCCGTCGGTGTGGCCGCCACCGGTCGCGTTGCCGGGAACCTCGTCGACGACCTCGATGGAGAACTTCTTCTCGTCCTCGTTGAGCAGCACACGCACCGGCTCTTCGACGCCGTTGTTGCGGTGCAGGCCGACGGCGCGGCTGCACGCCTCGCCGACCGCCAGCCGGACCTCGTCCAGGGACGCCTCGTCCACCCCCGCTCGGCGCGCCACCTGAGCAGCCACGAGCCGTGCGGTGCGCACATGCTCGGGCTGGGCGCTGAAGAGCAGTTCTACGGTGGGCATGGGGCTCCCCCTCCGGTCCTGTGGTTGGGCATCACAGGGGCCCGGACGGCGGTCCGCCCGGTGCCCCTCTCGGACGAACGTCAGTCGGTCGCCGCGACAGCCTCGTCGACCGAGGTGTGAATGGGGAACACCTTGGTCAGACCGGTGATTCGGAAAATCTTCAGAATCCGCTCCTGGTTGCACACCAGACGCAACGATCCTTCGTGCGCACGTACCCGCTTGAGCCCACCGACGAGCACACCCAGGCCGGTCGAGTCGAGGAAGTCGACTCCCTCCATGTCCACGACGAGGTGGTAACTCCCGTCGTTCACGAGCTCCACGAGCTGCTCACGCAGCTTGGGCGCGGTGTACACATCAATCTCGCCGCCGACCTCGACGATCGTGCGATCGCCGACGGTTCGGGTCGACAGGGACAGGTCCACTGATCCTCCAGCACCTTGCATCGACGCGGCGCCCCCCTGGGGCCTCCACCGAAACGTTAACGGTAGTGGCGACTCCTCCACCGACAGGTGGGGGAAGGAGTTGGGCCGCGATGGCATTCAATCACTTCGCGGTGGGCCCGCACGACGCCTTACTGCGATTGTCCGTCATGCCGGTGACACACTGAGTGCCGATGGCCCAGGATCAACTTCCGCAGTCGGCGCACGGCCGCCCGTCCCCACGGACCGCTTTGGAGCGGCTCTCCGCGGGGGCAGACCGCGCCGTACGCATCACCCATACGGAGCACCTGCCCCCGCGGGTCGGCCGTCATGCATCTTGGCCGGAGGGCATCCGTCCGGAGGTCGTCGACGCGATCCGCGCCGCCGGGATCGACCGTCCGTGGGAGCACCAGGCGCTCGCCGCCGGGCACGCGCTGCGCGGCGAGTCGGTGGTCGTGGCGACCGGCACCGCCTCCGGCAAGTCGCTGGCGTATCTGGCGCCGGTGCTCAGCGCGCTGCTGCCGGAGCAGCGGGGGTCCGACGACGCTGGGGCGCCAGGGGCTCCGGACGGGCCGGCGGGGGCCCCTGGCGCGCAGGTGCCCGGGGCGGACGGCGGACGGCCCGGACAGGCCGTGAGGGCCGTACGTGGCGGTACGGTCGCAGCGCGACGGGCCGGGGCGGGCGCGGCGGGGGCGCGCGGGCCCACCGCGCTCTACCTCGCGCCCACCAAAGCGCTCGCCGCCGACCAGCGCCGCGCGGTCAGTGCCCTCGCGGCCCCGCTCGGCACCGCGGTCCGCCCCGCCGTCTACGACGGCGACACCCCGTTCGAGGAACGCGAATGGGTCCGCCGGCACGGCACCTACGTGCTGACCAACCCCGACATGCTGCACCGCGGCATCCTGCCCGGGCACGCCCGCTGGTCCTCCTTCCTGCGCGGTCTGCGCTACGTCGTCATCGACGAGTGCCACACCTACCGCGGCGTCTTCGGCTCCCATGTCGCCCAGGTGCTGCGCCGCCTGCGGCGGATCTGCGCCCGCTACGGCGCCGAGCCGGTCTTCCTGCTCGCCTCCGCCACCGCGGCCGAACCGGCCCAGGCCGCCACCCGCCTGACCGGCGTGCCCGTCGTCGAGGTCACCGAGGACACCTCGCCGCGCGGCGAACTCGCCTTCGCGCTGTGGGAGCCGCCGCTGACCGAACTGTCGGGCGAGCACGGCGCCCCGGTCCGCCGCACCGCCACCGCGGAGTGCGCCGAACTCCTGACCGACCTCGTCCTCCAAGGCGTACGAACCGTCGCCTTCGTCCGCTCTCGGCGCAGCGCGGAACTCGTCGCCCTCATCGCCCAGGAGCGGCTCGCCGAGATCGACGCCTCCCTCCCGCAGCGCGTCGCCGCCTACCGCGGCGGATACCTGCCCGAGGAGCGCCGCGCCCTGGAGCGCGACCTGCATTCCGGACGGCTGCTCGGCCTGGCGTCCACCTCCGCCCTCGAACTCGGCGTGGACGTCTCCGGCCTCGACGCCGTCCTGCTGGCCGGCTACCCGGGCACCCGCGCCTCGCTGTGGCAGCAGGCCGGGCGGGCCGGGCGCACGGCCCAGGGCGCGCTCGCGGTCATGGTCGGCCGCGACGACCCGCTGGACACGTATCTCGTCCACCACCCCGAGGCGATCTTCGAACGGCCCGTCGAATCCACCGTCCTCGACCCGGACAACCCGTACGTCCTCGCGCCCCACCTGTGTGCGGCCGCCGCCGAACTGCCGCTGACCGATGACGACCTGGCGCTGTTCGGGCCCGAAGCCGCCGACCTGGTACCGCAGTTGGAGAAGCGCGGGCTGCTGCGCCGCCGGGCCAACGGCTGGTACTGGACCCGACGGGAGCGGGCCGCGGACCTCACCGACATCCGCGGGGAGGGCGGCGCCCCGATCCAGGTCGTCGAGGCGGGCACCGGGCGCTTGCTGGGCACCGTGGACGCGTCCTCGGCCCACACCACCGTCCACGAGGGCGCCGTCCACCTCCACCAGGGCCGCACCTACCTCGTGCGGCACCTGGACCTCGACGACTCCGTCGCCCTGGTCGAGCGCGCCGACCCGCCCTTCTCCACCATGGCCCGCGACACCACCGACGTCCGCGTGCTGTCGACCGACGTCGAGGAGCCCTGGGGCGATGCCCGCATCCACTTCGGCTCCGTCGAGGTCACCCACCAGGTGGTCTCCTACCTGCGCCGCCGGCTGCTGACCGGCGAGATCCTCGGCGAGTCCAAACTCGACCTCCCTCCTCGTACCCTGCGCACCCGGGCGGTCTGGTGGACCGTCACCGACGCCCAACTCGACGCCGCCGGCATCCATCCCGAGGAACTGCCCGGCGCCCTGCACGCCGCCGAGCACGCCTCCATCGGCCTCCTCCCGCTCTTCGCCACCTGCGACCGCTGGGACATCGGTGGCGTGTCCATACCGCTGCACGCCGACACGGGCCTGCCCACCGTCTTCGTCTACGACGGCCACCCGGGCGGTGCGGGCTTCGCCGAGCGCGCCTTCCGCACCGCCCGCAGCTGGCTCGCCGCCACACGCGAGGCCATCTCCTCCTGCGAGTGCGACCACGGCTGCCCCTCCTGCGTGCAGTCGCCCAAGTGCGGCAACGGCAACGACCCGCTCGACAAAGCCGCCGCCGTCCGTCTCCTGGACTGCCTGCTCGCTTCCGGCCAGGCCCCGCGACCGCAGTCGTAGCCCGCACCCAGGCCCGCCGGTCGAGCCGAGCCGTCCTCGGGGACCCGCACCGACCCCGACGCCGGCCCCGCCCGCGACCTCACCCGCGCTCCCCCGACCTCGGCGACGACCTCGGACACCTCCCCCGACACCGCACACCCGCGCAGCACCGATCCCTGGGCGGCCGCCACCCGCTCGGCCAGCCCGCACGCCACCGCCTCACCGTCGAGCGCATGGTCCGCCGCGGCCAGAGCGGCCAGGTCCGCGGCTCCGCCCGCCCGATGCCTGGCGACCACCGCCCGCCCCATCAGCGCCACACCCGCGAAGATCGCCATCAAGACCGCCATCAGCCCCAGCGACCACACCGTTGCCGACCCCCGGTCCCGCCTCACGGCCCACCACCCCCCACCGTCTCCTCGTCCAACGCGGCCGCCTCCGCCGTCAACGTGACCGGAAACCGCGGCCGCCCCACCGTCACCCGCACCCTCACCAACCCCCCGCCCCGGCGCACCCTCACCTCCGCTCCCTCCGGCGCTGCCGCGCGGCTGACCCGCACCACATCCCCCCCGCCTTCCCCCCGCGCAGCAGCGCGCGCCCCGGCCCTGGCGGCGTCCACGCAGCGGATCTGCGCGGCCGCCGCCATCAGCCCCCACACCAGCAGCCCCGCCAGCGCCACCAGCGTCGGGATCACCACGGCCGCCTCCGCCGTGACGTAGCCCCGGTCCCCGCGGCGCACCGGTCCGGCCCGCTCGGGCCGAACGGCCCTCCTCAACGGCTCAGAACGGCGCATGGAGTGCCTTCTCGATCACCGAGGTCATCGCCGTCCGCACCGGCCCGCTCGTCACGATCTTGTAGAGCACTGCCGCGAACCCGCAGGCCGCGATCGTGCCCACCGCGTACTCCGCGGTGCTCATCCCCGCGTCGGCCGCGGCCCGGCACCGCCGGACCCGTCCGGCCCACCAGCACGCCACCCGCTCTGTCTTCTTCCGCATCGCCATTTCCGTTCTCCTCCTGGTTTCCTGTGTTTTCTGCCGGCCCCGCATCCGATGCCACTGCCCGCGTCACCGGTGCCGCTGCCGTCCATCGACTCGCCGGCCCGGGCCGCGTCACGTGCTCGCGTGTGCGGCGGCTCGCGGCCTCGGGCCGTGCCGGGCTCCCGCGTTTCCCTGCTGTTCCCATCGGCGCGGCCGGCCGGGCGGGGCACGGCAGGCCGTCGATCGCCACCTCCTCATCCGCTCATCGGGCCGCCCAGCACCGCCCCGGCCAGCCCCATCACCACCGGGGCGACACCCACCAGCAGGAAGGCCGGGAGGAAGCACACGCCCAGCGGCGCGGTCGCCAGCACCGCCGCCTTGCGGGCCCGGGCGAGCGCCGAACGCCCCTGCTCGGCGCGGTAGTCCGCGGCCAGCCGCGCCATTTCGGCCACCGGTGCGCTGCCCGTCGTCGACGCCCTCGCCAGGCAACGGCCCATCGCCCTCGCCGCGGGCAACCGCCCGAACCTGCCCCAGCACTCCGACGGCTCCCCGCCGAGCCGCAACTCCGCCTCCGCCCGCAGCAGCGCGGCCCCCAACGGCCCGTCCAGGCACCGCCCCACCGCCCCCGCCGCCTCCCCGGGCGTGGCGCCCGCCGCCAGGCAGGCCGCCATCAGGTCGGCGCACAGCGGCAGTTCGGCCGGATCAGGTTCCGCGCCGGCCGCCCGCTCGACGGCGGGAGGCCGACGCCGGGCGAGCGCCACCCTCGTTCCGGCCCCGATCACGATCCCGGCCAGAACGCCCGCGACGCCGCCCACAAGCACCACCGCCCCCAGCGCCGGCGCGACCACCGGCAGCCAGGTCCGCCCGGCACGGCGCGCCCTTGCCCGCCACGCCCGGTGGGCCCTCGCCGGCCGCGCTCCCTGCAGCACGCGGCGCAGCCTGCGCACACCGCCATGCCTCCGCTCCCTCGTCGCCATCGCTCCCACCGCCCCGGCACACACTGCCGCCACGACGGCCGCCGCCGTCCCCAGGCTGTGGACAGACCCGCCGCTCATGGCCGGCCCCCTTCCGCAGCCGACTCACGCGCCGCCCGGGCGAACCGCGTTCCCGCCCCGCCCGGCTCAGGGCCGCGCGGATCGCTCTCCGCGCCACGGGGCGGGCCGCCTTCGGCCGCCCGGATGATGTGCGCCGTCCAGGCCAGACCGGCCCACTCCAGGAACGCGCCCGCGACCAGGCAGGCCAGCCCGGCGGGTGTGTGCAGCAGCACCCCCGCCGGGTCTGCGCCCAGCGCCGTACCCAGCACCAGCCCGAAGACGGGGAGCAGCGCCAACAGCACCGACGTGGAGCGCGGGCCCGCCAACTGGGCACGCAGGTCATCGCGTTGGTCCGACTCGGCGCGCAGCGCGGCGGCGACCCGGTCCAGCGCCGCGGCCAGCCCCGCACCGCCGTCCACCGCGACCTGCCAGCACGCGGCCACCGCGGCGAGCCCCTGTGCGCCCGGCCCGACGCGCGCCGCCGTGCGCAGCGCTCGTGGCACGTCCCCGCCGAACCGGGCGGCGGACAGCAGCAGGCCCGAGATCCGGCCCAGTTCGGGCGAGCCGGGCCATCCAGCCGACTGCACCGCGTCCGCGAGCGCGGCGTGCGGTGGCCGTCCTGCCCGCAGATCACCCGCCAGGGTGCCGCACAGCGCGCTCACGGCGGCCGCGGTCCGTTCGGCCGCCGCCCGCTCGACGCGGCCTCGCAAAGCGCCCCGCACCAACGGCATCGCGACCATTCCCGCGACCATCGGCACCACCGACCAGGTGATCGCCGCGAGCACCGCGCCGGCGGGCAGGCACAGCCACTCGGGCCCGCCACCGCTCTGCCGCGCTCCGATGGTCCCCGGCGCTCGGCGCCCGACATCGCTGCCTGGATCTCCACGCCCGCCCGGACGCCTGGCACGCCACCCACCAAGGAGCACTCGGCCCGGCCGCCGACGCCTGCCCGGGCCTCGGCCGCCGATCCGCACCCGGCTGCCGGCGACCACGCGACTCCACCACGCCTGCCCTCGCCCAACACCGTCTGGAGCGGGCGCAGGACGGGCTTGTGGGCCCTTCAGAAGGCCGCACGCCCGGCGCTTGCGTCCGTGTCGCTGCAGGGCCGTCCAGGCGGGCAGACAGGCCATCAGCAGCGCGGCCCACAGCGCGACGGCGGGAGTCACCGCCGCAGAGGTCGCCGCGCTCATGACGCACCCGCCGAGCACAGGTCCGTCAGGCGCCGCCAGCCCGGGCCGCGTTCGGCACCGCCCCCGGTGTGCCGGACCAGCGCGGGAACGGTGCCGACCAGCCCGTCCGGGCGTCGGCTCAAGACATGGATCTCGGCCACTCTGCGGCGGCCCTCACCGTCCCGCACCAGGTGGACGACGGCCGACAGCGCGGCGGCCAACTGGCTGTGCAGCGCGGCCCGGTCCAGGCCGGCGGTCGAACCGAGCGCCTCCAAACGTGCGGGCACATCCGCCGCGGCGTTCGCGTGAACGGTGCCGCACCCGCCCTCGTGGCCGGTGTTGAGGGCACCCAGGAGGTCGAGCACCTCGGCGCCGCGGACCTCGCCGACCACGAGCCGGTCGGGCCGCATCCTCAGCGCCTGCCGCACCAGGTCCCGCAGCGTGACCTGCCCGGCGCCCTCCTGGTTGGCGGGCCGGGTCTCCAACCGGACGACGTGCGGGTGGTCCGGGCGCAGTTCGGCCGAGTCCTCGGCGAGGACGATCCGGGCCGCTGGGTCGACCAGGCCGAGCAGGCAGCTGAGCAGGGTGGTCTTCCCCGAGCCCGTGCCGCCGCTGATCATGAACGACAGCCGCGCGTCGAGCATCGCGCGCAGCAGCGCGGCGGTCTCCTCGTCGAGCGTGCCGGCCGCGACGAGTTCGGTGAGCGTGAAGGCGCGGGCTCTCACGACACGCAGGGACAGGCAGGGCGAGCCGACCACGACGGGCGGCAGCACCGCGTGCAGCCTTGTGCCGTCCGGCAGGCGGGCGTCGACCCAGGGCCGCGCGTCATCGAGGCGGCGGCCGGCGGTCGTGGCCAGCCGCTGCGCGAGGCGGCGCACCGCGGCTGTGTCGGTGAACCGGATCGGGCTGCGTTCGAGACCGCGGCCCCGGTCGATCCAGACCTGGTCGGGTGCGTTGACGAGGATGTCGGTGACGTCGGGGTCTGCCAGCAGGGGTTCCAGCGGGCCCGCGCCGACCAGTTCGGAACGCAACGCGGCGACCACGTCGAGCACTTCGGAGTCCCCGATCAGGCGTCCTTGGGCGCGCAGCGCGGCGGCGACGCGGGCCGGGGTGGGTTCGCCGCCGTGTTCGGCGAGGTGGAGCCGGACCGCGTCCAGCAGTGCGGCGCTCATGCCGCCACGCACCCGGTCGCCGCGAGCGCCTGCCCGAGGAAGGCGCCGCTGAAGCGTGCGAGGGGACCGCGGGTGGCGGAACCCGGTGGTGCGCCGCCGGACAGCGGGTCGGCCAGCGCGGGTTCCGGCGCCAGTTCCCCGGCGAGCGGCAGGCCGACCAGCCGGGCGATCTCGGCGCCGTCCAGGCCGGAACCGAACGGGCCGCGGGCGACCACCCGCAGGTCGTCGATTTCCTGGGCGAAGGCCGCGGCCACCCTGCATCCCGCGGCCACCGCGCGGAGTTCGGCGGGCACCACCAGCAGTCCCACGTCCACTTGGCCGAGCGTCTCGGCGACGGTGTCATCCACCTTGCGCGGCAGGTCGACGACGACCACCCCGCCCCGCCGCCTGGCGGCGCCCAGCACCGACCGCATCGCCTGGGGCGGAATGAGCACGGACTGCCCGCGGTCCCAGCTCAGCACGCTGAGCGAGCCGAGCCGGGGCAGCGATTCCTCCAGCACTCCGCTGTTGACCCGGCCGCGGGAGTCGGCGAGGTCGGGCCAGCGCAGCCCTCCCGTGCGCTCCGCGCCGAGCAGGATGTCCAGGCCGCCGCCGAGCGGGTCTCCGTCGACGAGCATGGCGCGCAGGCCGGTGCGGGCGGCGGTGACCGCGAGGCCGCAGGCCAGGGTGCTGGCACCGGCGCCGCCGCGCCCGCCGACCACGCCGATGGTCAGGGCCGGACCGCCGCTGCCCTCGGCGACGTCTGCGAGGCGGTCCACCAGCCATGTCTCGGCGGCCGGCAGGAACAGGACATGGTCGGCCCCGACCGCGACGGCCCGGCGCCACGCTTCGGAGTCGGCCGAGTCGGTGCCGCCGCGTCCGACCAGCAGAACGCCCTTGCGCCGCCCGCAGCCGCGGGCCCTTCCGGATGCTTCCACTCCGACCAGGACAAGTGGTGCGTTGTCCCAACTCACCGCGCGCGGGGGCGCGGTGAAGACGACTTCCGGTTCTGTGCCGGCCGCGGCGCACAGTCTGAGCAGATCGTCGAGGAGGCTTTCGTCCTCGGTCACAATGAGCGGTCCGCGGGCCGCTTCGGTAGCGCTGCGCGGTCGATCGGATGCGTTGGTCCGGGCCATTTCCCTGTCCCCTGTCGCTAGTCGTGCGAGCACGGTGTGCTTCGCCCGCGATCAGCTTGGGACAGGAAGTGGAATTGAGATGATCTTGGTCGGAATCTGTGGATAACTCGGCGATTGTGGATATCTTCGCCACCCGGACGGGTGAGTTCCACGAGATCTGCGAACGATTACCGAACGTCACGTGTCGTACACATAGAAACGCACACATGCGCGAAGGAGTGGGAGCAACATGAACATGCCGACTGGTGCCACAGCCCCGGGGTCGACCGCCCAAACGCATCCGGACATGCGACGACCCCCGCCGGGGGGGAGAGCGGGGGTCGTCCCCACGGTCCGACTCGGGGGGGGGAGGAGCCAGACCGGGTTAGCACGGTCGCGAACGATCCGTGACTTCCATGGTGTACCCGAAGGCACTCTCAGGCAAACCCACGCGCCGGACCTTAGGCCGAATGGTGGTTGCCTATGCTCGTCTCGTGGAAAACCACCTGCCCCCGCGCACTGCGGCGTTCTTCGATCTCGACAAGACCGTGATCGCCAAGTCCAGCACGCTCGCCTTCGGACGGTCCTTCTACCACGGCGGGCTCATCAACAGGCGAGCGGTATTGCGTACCGCATATGCCCAGTTCGTGTACCTCGTCGGCGGCGCAGATCACGACCAGATGGAAGGTATGCGCAAATACCTCTCTGATCTGTGCCGCGGCTGGAATGTGCAGCAGGTCCGGGAGATCGTCGCCGAGACCCTGCACGACCTGATCGACCCGATCATCTACGACGAGGCCGCCTCACTGATCGAGGAGCACCACGCGGCAGGCCGCGATGTGGTGATCGTCAGCGCCTCGGGGTCCGAAGTCGTCGAGCCGATCGGGGAGATGCTGGGCGCCGACCACGTCGTGGCCACCCGGATGGTGGTAGCCGACGGCGCGTACAACGGGGAGATCGAGCACTACGTCTACGGTCAGGCGAAAGCCGAAGCCATCACCCGGCTGGCGGAGTCCGAAGGCTACGACTTGCAACGGTCCTTCGCCTACAGCGATTCGGCTACGGACATCCCCATGCTGGAATCGGTCGGCCACCCGTACGCGGTCAACCCCGACCGGGCACTGCGCAAGGAGGCCGCCGCCCGGGACTGGCCGATCCTCACCTTCAGCCGCCCGGTGCGCCTGAAGCAGCGCATCCAGTCACTGTCGATGCCGCCTCGCCCGGTTCTGGCCGCGGCCGCGATCGGCGCCGCCGCCGCCACCGCCGGGCTGGTGTGGCTCGCGGCGCGCCGGCGCCGTCCACTGTCGGCGTCCTGACCACACCGATGGGGCCACTGGGGCCACAGCGACCCGAGGTGGCAGAAAGTCAAGCGAAATGTCCCGATTGGCGGCAAAAGTAAAAAGTGCAGCCAGGGGTTCCGCTACCTGCCGGTCGGGAGTACAAAAGAGTTAGCGGCCCGCGAGACCACGGAGTTCCGAGAGGAAGACCGCAGTTCAGCAGTTGGCCCCACGGACCGAGCACGAAAACCGGGCACCCACGCGTAGCCGACCCGCCAACCGGGCCAGCCGCACCAGGCAGCGGGCAAAGTGCCCGCCCTGATCGGCACCATTCGAGCACGCACTGGTAACTCGGCGGACGTGTCGAGCGGCGGCACCCGCGGGTGTCGCCGCATTTTCGTTCAGGCCGCGCCGCGCTGCAGCGCCTCGCAGACCGCGACGCTCTCGCGTACCCCGAGTTCGAGCGCCCGCCCGCAGTGGGCGATCCACTCGGACATCCCCTCCGGCGTACCGGAGGCGTATCCCTCCAGCGCCTTGAGGTATCCGGCCAGGCCCAGTTCCGCGTGGCCGACCTCGGCGGGGCAGATGGATTTGGGGTCCAGCCCGCTGCCGACCAGGACGATCCGCTCGGCGGCGCGGGCCACCGGGCCGTTGAACGAGCCGAAGGGGCGCAGGCAGAGCAACTCGCCGTGCACGACCGCGCTCACCACCAGTGCGGGCGCCGCGGAGCCTGACCGCAGCAGTCCGACCAGCCCGTCGAGCCGCGCCGCGACCTCGGACGGCTCGGGCAGCGGGATCTGCTCGAACCCGGCCGTCTCGTCGACCACCGGCTCGCCGCTCAGCCGCGGCCGCCCGACCGTGGGCTCCTCGGCGGCCCCGCCGGCCGCGACCAGGTGCAGCCGGGCCAGTGCCTGGACCGGCGACTGCCGCCACACGCTGAGGAGTTGTCCTGCCTCGGCGGTCACCCGCAGCGCGGCCCCGACCGTTCGTGACTGGTCGTCGGCCGAGAAGTCGCTGCGGCGGCGCACCTCTTCCAGCGGCCAGTCGGCGCCGGCGAGCGCCGCGGAAGCCCGGGCGCCGCGCAGGGCGGCCTCCGACGCGACCTCGCCGGCCCGTCGGCGCATGACCCGGTGACCGTAGACCCGATCCACGGCCTGCCGCACGGACTCCACCGCGTCGGGCACACCCGGCAGCGCGGCGAGTACGACCAGCGGGTCCGCCTGCCCGGGAGCGGGAGAAGGAGCAGCGTTCGTAGCCATGTCCCCGACCCTACGCACCGCTCGCAGCCCGGAAAGACCACGATCGAGTGGCCTTGCCCACTCCCCGTCAGTTCTCCCCCGGAGACACCCCTACGCTCAGTGAACATGAAGATCGCTTTCGTTGGGAAGGGCGGCAGCGGCAAGACGACGCTGTCCTCCCTGTTCATCCGCCATCTCGCCGCCGCCCGCGTCCCCGTCGTCGCGATCGACGCGGACATCAACCAGCACCTCGGCCCCGCGCTCGGGCTCGACGAGGACGACGCGGCGGCGCTTCCCTCTCTCGGCGCGCACCTGCCGGAGATCAAGGAGCACCTGCGCGGCTCCAACCCGCTCATCGCCTCGGCCGACAGCATGATCAAGACCACCCCGCCCGGGCGCGGCTCCCGCCTGCTGCGGTTGCGCGGGGACAACCCGGTCTATACGGCGTGCGCCCGCCCGCTCGTGTTCGGCCCCGACGCCGGCAGTGCACGGCTGATGGTCACCGGCCCCTTCACCGAGTCCGACCTCGGCGTGGCCTGCTACCACTCGAAGGTCGGGGCGGTCGAGCTGTGCCTGAACCACCTGGTGGACGGCCGCGACGAGTACCTGGTGGTCGACATGACCGCCGGCAGCGACTCCTTCGCCTCGGGCCTGTTCACCCGGTTCGACCTGACCTTCCTGGTGGCGGAGCCGACCCGCAAGGGCGTCGCGGTCTACCGGCAGTACAAGGAGTACGCCCGCGACTTCGGCGTGGGCCTGGTCGTGATCGGCAACAAGGTGCACGGCGAGGACGACCTCGCCTTCCTGCGGGCCGAGGTCGGAGACGACCTGCTGGTCACCGTCGGGCACTCGGACTGGGTACGGGCGATGGAGAAGGGCGGCCCGCCCCGATTCGAACAGCTGGAAGAGCCGAACCGCCAGGCCCTGCGCGTCATGCACGAGCGCGCCGACCGCTCGTACCAGGCCCGCGACTGGGACCGCTACACCCAGCAGATGGCGCACTTCCACCGGAAGAACGCGGAGAGTTGGGGCAACGCCAGGACCGGCGCCGACCTCGCTGCCCAGATCGACCCGGACTTCACGCTCAGCGAGGACCTGATCGAAGCGCCCGCCGCGCTCGCGCACTGACCCACGGGGTCCGCTCGGGTCCACCTCGCCCCTGCGGCGCGACGGCCCGTCACCTCGATCAACCGCGACCACCACCAGCACCAGTTCACTCGAAAGACGGAAATAGCACACGGATTCGGATTCTGGACTTCACTCTCCGCAGTCGTTCCATTACTCTCCATTTACAGATGCTTGAGAGTGTCAAGGGAATGAAGGAGTGGGGAGCCCATGAGATGCCATCGGTCCGATCTGTCCGCGTCGATCACCGTCTTCCTGATCGCCGTGCCCCTGTCGCTCGGCATCGCGCTGGCGACCGGCGCCCCGTTGCAGTCCGGCCTGGTCGCCGCGGCGGTCGGCGGCATCGTCGCCGGACTGCTGGGCGGGGCGCCGCTGCAGGTCAGCGGCGGCGCCACCAGCCTGGTCGTGATCACCGCGGGCCTCGTCGAGCGCTACGGCTGGCGGGCCACCTGCGCGATCACCGTGCTGGCCGGTCTGGCGCAACTGCTGCTCGGCGGGCTGCGGGTGGCCAGAGCCGCGCTCGCGGTCAGCCCGGCCATCGTGCACGGCATGCTCGCCGGCATCGGCACGGTCATCGCCGTCGGGCAACTGCATGTCGTGCTCGGCGGCAGCCCGCAGATCTCCGCGCTCGCCAACATCGCGGCGCTGCCGGATCAGTTGATGCACAGTCACCCCATCACCCCGGTCATCGGCGCGGTCACCGTGGGCGTGCTGCTCGGATGGCCGCGGCTGCGCGGCCGGGCCCGGGCGTTGCGCGCCGTCCCGGCACCACTCGCGGCGGTCGCCCTGGCCACCGCGGTGAGCGCCGCATGGTCGGTGCCGCGGGTCGATCTGCCGCGCCTGACCGCGCCTGGCCTGCCGGTCATCCCCGGCGGCCCGGTCTCCGCGCTCGTCGCGGCCGTCCTGACCGTCACCCTGGTGGCGAGCATGGAGTCGCTGCTGTCGGCCGTCGCGGTGGACGCCCTGCAGGCACGGCGCCCGGGACCGCATGCTCCCCCGGCCCGCCTCGACCGCGAACTGCTCGGCCAGGGTGCGGCCAATGTCGTGTCCGGGCTGCTCGGCGGACTGCCGGTGGCGGGCGGCGCGATGCGTGGCTCCGCCAACGTCGAGGCGGGGGCCCGCACCCGGCGGGCCACGGTGCTGCACGGTGTTTGGGTGCTGCTGTGCGCGGGGCTCGCGGCCGGCGTCCTGGAGCAGATCCCGCTCGCGGCGCTCGCCGCACTGGTGATGCTGGTCGGCGTACGCATGGTCAGCTTCGCCCACATCCGGCACATTCAAAGGCATCGCGAGTTCCCGGTGTACGCGGTGACCCTCGGCACCGTGGTGGTCTTCGGGGTGCTCCAGGGAGTGGCCGCGGGCATCGCGATCGCCGTCGTCCTCGCACTGCGCAACCTCACCCACACGCGGGTCACCGTCACCGAAGAAGCGACGTGCCACCGGGTCCGCGCCCGCGGGCAACTGACATTCCTGGCGGTGCCGCGGCTGACCAAGGCGTTCGCCGAGGTGCCGGAGCGGGCGAGTGTCGTGGTGGAACTGGACGGCTCGTTCATGGACCACGCCGCCTACGAGGCACTGAGCGCGTGGTGCGCGCGGCACCGCTCACGCGGTGGCCGGGTCGTCCTGGGCGACGGCTCCGGACGGACCGTCAGCGAGACGGTCAGCGCGCACGTCTGCCGCCCCTGGACGCCCTGGCACAACCACCACTGCACCCGCCCCGCGGCCATCCCGGCCACCAGCGGCGGCCAACTGCTCGGCGGGGTCAGCAACTTCCAGCGCCACACCGCCCCGCTCGTGCGCGACGAACTCGCCAGACTCGCCCGCGAAGGCCAGCGCCCCGGTCAGCTCTTCCTGACCTGCGCCGACTCCCGGCTGGTCACCAGCATGATCACCTCAAGCGGCCCGGGCGACCTGTTCACCGTCCGCAACGTGGGCAACATGGTGCCGCCGCCCGGTTCCGACGAGTCCTGCGACTCGGTGGCCGCCGCCGTGGAGTACGCGGTCGACGTCCTGCGGGTCTCCAGCATCACCGTGTGCGGGCACTCCGGGTGCGGCGCGATGCAGGCACTCCTCGGCTCCGACCACGAACCGGGCGCCCGGACCCCGCTGGCCAGATGGCTGCGGCACGGCCGACCGAGTCTGGCCCGGCTCAATGCCATTGCCGCCGTGGACCAAAACAACGGCTCCACAGCCGGCCACGCCGCCGTCCCCACCTTCGCAGGCCGCCCGGCGGCCGACGACCAGGAGAGCCTCGCACTGGTCAACGTCACCACCCAGCTGGAGCACCTGACGGCCCATCCGTGCGTGGCCCGCCGGATCGCCGACGGCACCCTCCAACTGCACGGCATGTACTTCCACGTCGCCGAGGCGCAGGCGTACATCCTCGACCACACCACCGGGGTGTTCGCACCGATCCGGCCGGAGGCCGGCACGCCTCGGCAGCAGGACGAGGACCCAGGCGCATCAGCAGTCACTCTCATCACAAAGGTCTAAACCAGTTCACCGGAGGCTCTTGTCAGGGTGCTCCAGGACTGATGAGGTAGTGGCGGGACATCTGGGACACCCTGACAAGGAGCTGGCGTGAGCAGCAACGAGAGCCTGGCCAACCTGCTGAAGGAGGAGCGGCGGTTTGCTCCCCCGAAAGAACTGGCCGCTGCGGCCAATGTCACCGCGGCCGCGTACGAGCAGGCCAAGGCCGACCGGCTGGGCTTCTGGGCCGAGCAGGCCCGCCGTCTGACCTGGGAGACCGAGCCCACCCAGACACTTGACTGGTCGAACCCGCCGTTCGCGAAATGGTTCGCGGACGGACGGCTGAACGTCGCCTACAACTGCGTGGACCGCCACGTCGAAGCCGGCCACGGCGACCGCGTCGCCATCCACTTCGAGGGCGAGCCGGGCGACAGCCGCGCGATCACGTACGCGGAGCTGAAGGACGAGGTGTCCCGCGCCGCCAATGCCCTGACGGAACTCGGCGTGCGCAAGGGCGACCGCGTCGCGGTCTACCTGCCGATGATCCCCGAGGCCGTGGTCGCGATGCTCGCCTGCGCCCGGATCGGCGCAGCGCACTCGGTGGTCTTCGGCGGCTTCTCGGCCGACGCCGTCGCCTCCCGCATCGACGACGCCGACGCGAAGCTGGTCATCACCGCCGACGGCGGCTACCGCCGGGGCAAGCCGTCCGCGCTCAAGCCCGCCATCGACGACGCGGTGTCCCGCACCCCGCAGGTCGAGCACGTCCTGGTGGTCCGCCGCACCGGCCAGGACGTGGAGTGGACTTCGGGCCGCGACGTGTGGTGGCACGAGATCCTCGGTCGCCAGTCCACCGAGCACACCCCCGAGGCGTTCGAGGCCGAGCAGCCGCTGTTCATCCTCTACACCTCGGGCACCACCGGTAAGCCGAAGGGCATCCTGCACACCTCCGGCGGCTACCTCACCCAGGCCAGCTACACCCACCACGCCGTCTTCGACCTCAAGCCGGAGACCGACGTCTACTGGTGCACCGCGGACATCGGCTGGGTCACCGGCCACTCGTACATCGTCTACGGCCCGCTCGCCAACGGCGCCACCCAGGTGATCTACGAGGGCACGCCCGACACCCCGCACCAGGGCCGGTTCTGGGAGATCGTGCAGAAGTACGGCGTCAGCATCCTCTACACCGCGCCGACGGCGATCCGCACGTTCATGAAGTGGGGCGACGACATCCCCGCGAACTTCGACCTGAGCAGCCTGCGCGTCCTGGGCAGCGTCGGCGAACCGATCAACCCCGAGGCGTGGATCTGGTACCGCGAGCACATCGGCGCCGGCAAGACGCCGATCGTGGACACCTGGTGGCAGACCGAGACCGGCGCCATGATGATCAGCCCGCTGCCCGGCGTCACCGAGACCAAGCCCGGCTCCGCGCAGACCCCGCTGCCCGGCATCGCGGCCACCGTCGTGGACGACGAGGCGAACGAAGTGCCCAACGGCTCCGGCGGCTATCTGGTCCTCACCGAGCCCTGGCCGTCGATGCTCCGCACCATCTGGGGCGACGACCAGCGCTACATCGACACCTACTGGTCCCGCTTCCCCGGCCGCTACTTCGCGGGCGACGGCGCGAAGAAGGACGAGGACGGCGACATCTGGCTGCTCGGCCGGGTCGACGACGTGATGCTGGTCTCCGGCCACAACATCTCCACCACCGAGGTCGAGTCCGCGCTCGTCTCGCACCCCAAGGTCGCCGAGTCCGCCGTGGTCGGCGCCGCCGACGCGACCACCGGGCAGGCCATCGTCGCGTTCGTGATCCTGCGTGGCACCGCCGAGGACAGCGCCGAACTCGTCGGCGAGCTGCGCGACCACGTCGGCAAGACACTCGGCCCGATCGCCAAGCCCAAGCGCATCCTGATCGTCTCCGAGCTGCCCAAGACCCGCTCCGGCAAGATCATGCGCCGCCTGCTGCGCGACGTCGCGGAGAACCGCGCGCTGGGCGACGTCACCACCCTCACCGACTCCTCCGTCATGGACCTGATCCAGACCAAGCTGCCCTCCGCCCCCAGCGAGGACTGACAGTGAGGATGTGACGTGTCTTCTCCGCCGGGTCTGACTCACGGACTGACCGACGCCGAATGGCTGTCCTTTAGCGGATATGTCGGCCCGTGCGGAGGAGGCATTGCACGCGACCGGACGGGTGTCCGTGACCTTATAGGAGCTTGGTCAAGAAGCCCCGCCACTGTCTTGTCCGCCCGCCCGGCCGGCGCGTGCCGCCCCACCGGGATCAGCGAGAGGACGGCAGTGACCAGCATGACGGACCAGGCCCTGGAAGTCACAAGCGGCGTCGACACCCATGGCGAGACCCATCACGCGGCGGTGATCGACCGCATCGGCCGCCACCTGGCCGACCGGGAGTTTCCCGCGACCGGGAGTGGATACCGCCAACTCCTGGCCTGGATCGGGTCGTTCGGAACGGTGACTGCCGTCGGGGTGGAGGGCACCGGCGCCTACGGCGCCGAGCTGGCTCGCACTCTGCGACGCGCGGGGTTGAAGGTGGTCGAGGTCGACCGGCCCGATCGCAAGACGCGGCGGATGAAGGGCAAGTCCGATCCGATCGACGCCTACGCCGCGGCCGAGGCGGTCGTTTCAGGCCGGGCCACGGGCACGCCGAAGACCCGGGACGGCATCGTCGAGGCGGTCCGCACGCTACGCGTGGTGCGTCGCTCGGCGGTGAAGTCCCGAACGCAGGCGGTCAACCAGGCCCGTCAGCTGCTGGTCACCGCACCGGAGAGACTGCGGGCCCAGTTCCGCGGCCTGCCGGTAGCAGCCCTGGCCAAAGCATGTGCCCGTCTCCGGCCGGGTGCGGACCTTGCCGATCCCGAGCAGGCGGCCAAAGCTGCCCTGCGCCGTCTGGGCAGGCGCGTCCTGGCTCTGACCGAGGAGATCGACGGGCTGGAAGCCGAGCTCACGGCCCTGACCACCCAGGCCGCCTCCGAACTGCTGGCGCTCAAAGGCGTCGGCTCGGATGTGGCCGGTCAGCTCCTGGCCACCGCCGGTGACAACCCTGGCCGGCTGAACTCCGAGGCGGCCTTCGCTCACCTCTGCGGCGTCGCGCCCATACCGGCCTCATCCGGACGCAGGGACCGCCACCGACTCAACCGCGGCGGCGACCGCGCCGCCAATCACGCCCTGCACACCATCGTGCTCAGCCGCATGCGCTGGGACGAACGCACCCGCGCCTACGTCGAGCGACGCACCACCGAAGGACTCGCGAAGAAGGACATCATGCGCTGCCTGAAACGCCACGTCGCCCGCGAGGTCTACCGCGTCCTCATGCGGTCGATCCGCACCACCGACACCAGCCACGACACCACTCAAAGCGACCTCACTGAAGCCGCTTGACATCCATAGGAGCATCCGGGCCCCGTAAGAGCCTTCAGGACATAGGAACCGTCACGACGTAAGAGCCGCCACGACGAGGGGCGCCCGCACTCCAGCAGTGCGGGCGCCCCTCGTCGTGGTCCCCCTCGCCCCTTCACCTGTCCGGGTTAAGCTGACCCCGCGTCGCCGCACCATGGCGACGAGACTTATGGGCGCGCCGGGAAGTCTGGTCGGCACACAGGACAACTGTGTCCACAGCCGGCTACGACGCCCAGGAGGCCACCCCCGTGACCGAGCAGCCGCGCCGCCGCTCCTCAGTCCTCTTCGGCCGTCTCCCGCTGCCCGAACGGAACTTCGTCGCCGACGCCCTGCGCACCGAGACCGTCGGCGGCATCCTGCTGCTGCTCGCCGCCGTCATCGCCCTCATCTGGGCGAACACCCTCCACCACAGCTACGAGTCCACCGCGCACTTCCACTTCGGCCCGTCCGCGCTCGGCCTCCACCTGTCCGTCGCGCACTGGTCGGCGGACGGCCTGCTCGCCGTCTTCTTCTTCGTCGCCGGCATCGAACTCAAACGCGAACTCGTCGCGGGCGAACTGCGCGAACCGGCCAAGGCCGCGCTCCCCGTCATCGCCGCCCTGTGCGGCATGGCCGCGCCCGCGGTCGTGTACACCGTGGTGGCCGCCGCGGGCGGCGGCTCGCTCAAGGGCTGGGCGGTGCCCACCGCCACCGACATCGCCTTCGCACTCGCCGTCCTCGCCGTGCTCGGCACCGCACTGCCCTCGGCACTGCGCGCGTTCCTGCTCACCCTCGCCGTCGTCGACGACCTCTTCGCGATCCTGATCATCGCGATCTTCTTCACCTCCGGCCTCAACTACGCGGCCCTGGCCGGCGCGGCAGCGTGCCTGGTGCTGTTCTGGCTGCTGCAACGCGCCGGCGTGCACGGCTGGTACGTGTACGTCCCGCTCGCGCTCGTCACCTGGGCCTTGATGTACAACAGCGGCGTCCACGCCACGATTTCGGGCGTCGCCATGGGTCTGATGCTTCGCTGCACCCGCCAGGGCGACGAGCAGCACCCGCCGGCCGAGCGCGTCGAGCACCTGGTGCGGCCGCTGTCGGCGGGCCTGGCCGTACCCCTGTTCGCGCTGTTCGCAGCGGGCGTGTCGATCTCCGGCGGTGCGCTCGCCGACGTGTTCCACCGCCCGGAGACCCTCGGCGTCGTCCTCGGCCTGGTCTGCGGCAAGACCATCGGCGTGTTCGGCGGCACCTGGCTGGCAGTCCGCTTCACCCGCGCGGAGCTGAATCCGGACCTGCGCTGGCCGGACGTCCTCGCGCTCGCGACGCTCTCCGGCATCGGCTTCACCGTCTCCCTGCTGATCGGCGAACTCGCCTTCGCCGCCCACCCGAAGCTCGCCGACGAGGCCAAGGCCGCCGTGCTGGTCGGCTCGGTGATCGCGGCCGTGCTGGCCGCGGTCCTGCTCAAACTGCGCAACGACAGATACCGGAAGCTGACCACGGAGGAGGAGCGGGACGACGACGGGGACGGCATCCCCGACATCTACGAGCAGGACCAACCCGCTTACCACATGCGGATGGCCGAGATCCTGGAGCGCCAGGCCGCCGAGCACCGCAGGCTCGCCGCGCTCGCCCGGCGGCGGCAGGCGGGCGGCCCTGACGACACGTAAGGCATGATCGGGGGCAGACATTCCCTTGTCCGGACCACACCACCCGCGAGCGAAGCGGTGCGACGACCACGGAGGACTCGATGAGCCCAGCCTCGAACGGTGACGAGCGCAGCCTCGGCGAGCTGTTCTCCGCCGCCACGACGGAGCTGTCCGCCCTGGTGCACGACGAGATCGCGCTGGCCAAGACCGAGATCCGGCAGGACGTGAAGCGCGCCACGATCGGCAGCGGCGCGCTGATCGTGGCGCTGGCGCTCTGCCTGTTCGCGGTACCCATGGGCTGCATGGCACTGGCGTACGTCATCCACCGCACCGGACTGCCGCTCGACGCGTCGTTCGGCATCGTGTGCGGCGCCTTCGTGGTCCTCGGCGTGCTGCTCGCCGCACTGGCGTACAGCCGGTTCAAGAAGGTGAAGAAGCCGGAGCGCTCCATCGCCTCGGCCAAGGAGACCGCCGCGGTGCTGCAGAAGGCCAAGCCGCGCCCGCGCGAGCTCGGTCCGCAGGACGCCAAGCCGCTGGGCGCCACCGTCGCGGCTCCCGCGCTCGAATCGAAGATGTGACACGCTCGTCACCATGAACCTCCCCGCCGGCTCGCCCAGCCAGCCCAACCGGCCCGTCCCGGTGCCGGACGCGACGGACCGGAGCGGGCCGGTCGGCGCGGAGCTCGGCCGAGGTGGCCAGGTGCCCCGCCTCGACGGACCCTGGACCCACCGCGAGGTGGCCGCGAACGGCGCCCGCTTCCACATCGCCGAGGCCGGCGACGGCCCGCTGGTGCTCTTGCTGCACGGCTTCCCGCAGTTCTGGTGGGCCTGGCGGCACCAGCTCACCGCGCTCGCCGACGCGGGCTTCCGCGCGGTCGCGATGGACCTGCGCGGGGTCGGCGGCAGCGACCGTACGCCCCGCGGCTACGACCCCGGCAACCTGGCACTCGACGTGACCGGGGTGATCCGCTCGCTCGGCGAGCCCGACGCCGCGCTGGTCGGCCACGACCTGGGCGGATACCTGGCCTGGACCGCCGCCGCGATGCGGCCGAAGCTGGTACGTCGGCTGGCCGTCTGCTCGATGCCGCACCCACGACGCTGGCGGGCCGCGATGCTCACCGACCTGCGGCAGAGCAGGTCGGGCGGCTACATCTGGGGCTTCCAGCGCCCTTGGGTGCCCGAGCGGCAGCTCGTCGCCGACGACGCGGCACTGGTCGGCCAGATGATCCGGGACTGGTCGGGACCGCGGCCGCTGGACGAGGAGTCGATCGACGTCTACCGCGAGGCCATGCAGATCCCGTCCACGGCGCACTGCGCGGTCGAGCCCTACCGCTGGATGGTGCGGTCGATGGCCCGGCCGGACGGCCTCCAGTTCAACCGCCGGATGAAGCGCCCGGTGCGCGTGCCCACCCTGCAGATGCACGGCTCGCTCGACCGGGCGGTCGGCACCAGGAGCGTGGCAGGCAGCGGGGAGTATGTGGAGGCGCCCTACCGCTGGCGGCTCTTCGACGGCCTCGGGCACTTCCCGCACGAGGAGGACCCGGTGGCCTTCTCGACCGAGCTGGTCAACTGGCTCAAGGACCCGGAACCGGACCGCTGAACCGGCGCGATACGGCCGCACTACGGCCACATTGCGACAGTACGATGATCGCCAAAATGCCGGGCGCATAAGCCAATCGGACGACCCGAGGGCGATTACCGACCTATCGGCGCGGGCACGTAGCTCCGTATGGGTTCGACGCACGACTACCGTGACGTATCACGCACTCACCGCAGCTTCGCAGCCGCCGACCGGGTCCCGATGACGCTGATCCCCACGGGGGCCGGCCGTCTCGGCATCCCCCGCATACTCGGCCGCCGGGCCCGCTGGGTCAGCGCTCGGCTGCGCCATGTGAAGGAATGAGACCGCGGGTCCCCGTCACAGCGCGCACCCCTCGGTGTCCACTTGCCGGTTCGCGGTACGCCCGGCCGTGACGTCCGGGGCCACCTCGGCGGCGGTCAGCGCGTAACCGGTGTGCGAGTCGTCCAGGGACTTCGCGAAGACCACCCCGGCGACCTCGCCGTCGGTGGTCAGCAGCGGACCGCCCGAGTTCCCCGCCCGGACCGTCGCGTACAGCGAGTACACGTCGCGGTGCACGGTGCCGCGGTGGTAGATGTCCGGCCCGCTGGCCTTGATGCGGTCCCGAATCCGGGCGGCGCGCACGTCGAAGGGGCCGTTCTCGGGGAAGCCCGCCACGATGGCGTCGTCGCGGCTCTGCTCGCTCGTGGTGGCGAAGTGGAGCGCGGGCGCGTCCAGCCCGGGCACGTCGAGGACGGCGATGTCGCGCTGCCAGTCGTAGAGGACCACGCGGGCGTCGTGCAGCCGGCCCTTGCCGCCGACCTGCACGGTGGGCTCGGAGACGCCGCCGACGACGTGCGCGTTGGTCATCACCCGGTCCTTGGCGAAGACGAAGCCCGAGCCCTCCAGCACCTTCCCGCAGCTCGGGGCGGTGCCGACGACCTTGACGATGCTGGGGCGGGCGTCGGCCACCGCGGGGCTGCCGACCAGCGCGGGGTCGGGGGCGGGTACCGAGGTGATCGGCTCTGAGCCGAACGTGCCGAAGACCTGCGGCAGGCCGTTCTGCGCCAGGGTGTCGCTGAAGTCGGTGAACCAGGTGTCGGCCGACGGCGGCATCACCCGGGACACCCCGATCAGCACCTTCGACGACCGCACCTCGCGCCCTATCGTCGGCAGCGTCGTGGTCGCCAGCGCGCTGCCGATCAGCCACGCCACCAGCAGCATCGCCAGCACGTTGACCAGGGCGCCGCCGCCTGCGTCCAGGGTTCTGGCCGGGGACCAGGTGATGCGGGTGCGCGCCTTGTTGCCCAGGTGCGTGGTGAACGCCTGCCCCACCGACGCGCACACGATCACGATCACGACCGCGGACATCACCGCGGCCGAGCCCGGGGTCGCATGGTCCGTCGCCTTGTCCCACAGCAGCGGCAGCAGGTAGACGGCGGCCAGGCCGCCGCCGAGGAAGCCGATCACCGACATGACGCCGACGACGAAGCCCTGCCGGTAGCCGATCACGGCGAACCACACGGCGGCGAGGATGAGCAGGATGTCCAGCACGTTCACGGGGAACACGGTCTCACGTCGGCCTGAGCGCGTGGGGCGGTACGGCCCCGCCGGTCCGATCGGCGCACACGGACGGGCCCGGCGGCCATGCGGTGGAGATACGGTCCGCCGCTAGGCCAGCGGCACGGTGCGCTCCCGGTCCCAGGGCCGCTCCCAGCCCGCGTAGTGCAGCAACTTGTCGATCAGGCCGGCGGTGAAGCCCCACACCAGGGCGCCCTGGACGAGGAAGGCCGGGCCGCGGAAACCGCTGGGGTGCACGAGAGTCGCACGGTTGGCCGGATCGGTGAGATCCGTCACGGGAACCCGGAAGGCGCGAGCGGTCTCCGCGGGGTCGACCGCGCGGATCGGGCTCGGCTCGCGCCACCAGCCCAGCACCGGAGTGACCACGAAACCGCTCACCGGGATATAGAGCCGCGGCAGGACGCCGAAGAGCTGCACGCCCGCCGGGTCGAGGCCGGTCTCCTCCTCGGCCTCGCGCAGCGCCGCCCGCAGCGGGCCCTCGCCGTCCGGGTCGCCGTCCTCGGGGTCGAGCGCGCCGCCCGGGAAGGACGGCTGGCCCGCGTGCGAACGAAGCGCCGCGGAACGCTCGATGAGCAGCAGGTCGGGTCCCTGATCGCCCTCGCCGAACAGCACGAGCACGGCCGACTGCCGCCCCCCGCCGTCGGGCGGCAGGAAACTGCTGAGCTGCTCGGGCCGCACGCTGCCGACGGCGTCGACCACGGGCTCCAGCCACTGCGGCAGCCCGCCGGCGCTGACGTCCACCTTCGACGCGCCGGCCTCCCAGGACCGCGTCATGAGGCGCCCAGCGGGGGCGCGGGCTGCCCCGGGTAGTCCGGCGGCGGGTTCAGCCGCTGCCCGGGGAAGCCGCCCTTCTCGTACTTCAGCAGCTTCTTCGCCTTCTCCGGGTCCATCTCGCCCTCGCCGTACGACGGGCAAAGCGCGGCGATCGGGCACACCCCGCAGGCGGGCTTGCGGGCGTGGCACATCCGGCGGCCGTGGAAGACGACGCGGTGCGACAGCATCGTCCAGTCCGACTTGGGGAAGAGCGCGGCCACATCCCGCTCGACCTCCTCGGGGTCCTGCGAGGTGGTCCAGCCGAAGCGGCGCGAGAGCCGGCCGAAGTGGGTGTCGACCGTGATGCCGGGCACCCCGAACGCGTTGCCCAGCACCACGTTCGCGGTCTTGCGGCCGACGCCGGGCAGCTTCACCAGGTCGGCCAGGCGGCCGGGCACCTCGCCGCCGAACTCGTCCCGCAGCGCGGCGGACAGGCCCAGCACGGACCTCGTCTTGGCCCGGAAGAAGCCGGTCGGCCGCAGGATCTGCTCCAGGTCCGCCGGGTCGGCCGCCGCCATGTCCGCCGCCGTCGGGTACTTCGCGAACAGTGCGGGTGTCGTCTGATTGACCCGCAGGTCGGTGGTCTGCGCGGACAGCACCGTGGCGATCAGGAGCTGGAACGGGTTCTCGAAGTCCAGCTCCGGATGTGCGTACGGATACACCTCGGCGAGTTCGCGGTTGATCCGGCGGGCCCTGCGGACCTTCGCTACCTGGGACTCCGTTTTGGGGGCCTTGCCGACCTTGCTCTCTGCCATGTACGAAGGCTACGCCGAAGGTCCGACAGCGTGGGACCGGTCACACCGGTGCCTTCCGAGGTCGGCTCCGGTAGCGTGTTCGCTGACAGCGGAACACCCCGTGGTGGCCACTCATTCGGCCGCAGCGCCGCCCCTAACCACGGAATTCCGACCGCCAATCGGACCCCCGCGGCACGGCGCCGCGCACACATAAGACAAACTTGTGATTGATCGCACTGTTTCTCGTGTCATGCATCATGGGGACAGCCCGGCGGACAACCCGGTGATGTCGACAGTCGACAAGGAGAGAGCTCGTGGACGACGTTCTGCGCCGTGCCCCGCTTTTCGCGGCGCTCGACGACGAGCAGGCCGCTGAACTGCGTGCCTCCATGACCGAGGTCACGCTGGCGCGTGGCGACGCGCTGTTCCACGAGGGTGACCCCGGGGACCGGCTGTACGTCGTGACCGAGGGCAAGGTGAAACTGCACCGCACCTCGCCCGACGGCCGGGAGAACATGCTGGCCGTGGTGGGCCCCGGCGAGTTGATCGGCGAGCTGTCGCTCTTCGACCCCGGTCCGCGCACCGCCACCGGCACCGCGCTCACCGAGGTGAAGCTGCTCGGCCTGGGCCATGGCGACCTCCAGCCCTGGCTGAACGTACGGCCCGAGGTCTCCACCGCGCTGCTGCGCGCGGTCGCCCGGCGCCTGCGCCGCACCAACGACGTCATGTCCGACCTGGTCTTCTCCGACGTGCCCGGCCGTGTCGCCAAGGCCCTGCTGGACCTGTCCCGCCGCTTCGGCGTGCAGTCCGAAGAGGGCATCCACGTCGTGCACGACCTCACCCAGGAGGAGTTGGCGCAGCTCGTCGGCGCCTCCCGCGAGACCGTGAACAAGGCGCTCGCCGACTTCGCCGGCCGCGGCTGGCTGCGGCTGGAGGCTCGCGCGGTCATCCTCCTCGACGTGGAGCGGCTCGCGAAGCGCAGCCGGTAGCTGGTCGCTGGAAGCCGGTGACTGGCTTCCGGTAGCCGGTCTGCGGTCACGGCAGGCCCCAGGTGGGGCCGTCGCACTCGAGCCGGGATGCGGCTCGTGCCCGTCCCCGGTGGGGTCGCCCTTACCGTTCGCGCCGGTGCCCATCGATGGATGGGCGCCGGCGCTTCGGTTTGCCCTCGGGCGGACTCACCAGGCGAGTTGGCCGATCTCGTCCGCCACGGCCGTACACGCGTCGCTCGACGGGTCGATCAGCGGGAAGTGGCCGGTGGCCGGCAGCCACGCCACGGTGGGCTCCTCCCCCGCCGCTCCGGCGGCACGGGCGAAAGCCGCGCTGACCTGCGGCGGAACCACATTGTCAGTGGTGCCGTGCACGATGGTGGTGGCGATGCCGGTGGGAAGCAGCGCGGCCGGGTCGGCGTGGGGCAGGCGGTCGGTGGCGTGGTCGGGTCCGCCGAGGAGGTCCAGCACCGCACCGGAGCAGACGCGCAGCCGGATCGCCGAGGTGAAGTCGGCGATCGGGGCGAGGGCCACGACACCGCGGACGGCTGGAGGTGCGGGGCGGTGCCAAGGGGAGTCGGCGGGCAGCAGGTGGCGGGCGGCGGCCCACAGCGCGAGGTGGCCGCCCGCGCTGTGCCCGGTGAGCACGATGCGGCGGGGGTCGACGGTGTCCTCACCGAGGGCATCGCGGGCGAGCGCGGGCAGGGCGTCCATCGCGGCGGCGACGTCGTCGAAGGTGTCGGGCCAGCGGCCGGCGGGCGGAAGCGGGGGCTCGGCGGTCTCCGCCCGGACCTCCGCCTGCCGGGGCAGTTGCTTACCGTCGGCCGGCTGGTCGCCGGGTGCCTCCGGACCGCCCGCCGCGCCGCCCGTACCGCCGCGGCGGTATTCGACCGACGCCACCGCCAGCCCGCGCGCCGCGAGATGCGCGGCGAGCGGGGAGACGTGGGTGCGGTCGTGGGCGTCCCGCCAGGCGCCGCCGTGCAGCAGCGCCACCAGGGGTGCCGGGCGGGCGGTCCCGGTGCCGGCGGGCCGGTAGAAGTCGACCACCTGGTCGGGGTGGGCGCCGTAGGACGCCGTGGCGTCCGGGGGCACGGGGTCGTGGCCGAACGCCGATGCCTCCTCGGCCGCCGCCCGGTCGGCGGGCTGGGGCGAGGGTGGGCGGGGCGCGGCAGCGGTCATCGGTTACGGGTTCCCTTCGCGGTCGCCGTCGGGGTGGCCGTCGGGTCGGGTATCGGTGCCGGCGCCCGGGCGGGCACCAGCGGGGGTGGGGTCGCGTTCCTCAAGGATGTCGGCCAGCACACGGGCGGCGCGCCAGGCGTCCACGTAGCGGGTGTAGAGCGGGGTGAAGCCGAAGCGCAGCACATCGGGCGGCCTGAAGTCGCCCACGACGCCGCGTGCGATCAGCTCGCGCATCACCTCGCCGGCGTCCGCGCAGCGCAGCGACACCTGGCTGCCCCGTTCCGCGTGTGCCTCGGGCGTCATGGCCCGCAGCTGTCCGGTGGGGGCGGCCGCGGCCACGCAGTCGAGGAAGAAGTCGGTCAGGGCGAGGCTCTTGGCGCGCACATCGGCGAGCGCGACGCCTTCCCAGACGTCGAGGGCCGCGTCCAGCGCGAGCAGCGACAGGATCTCCGGCGTGCCCACGCGTCCGCGCGGCGCGCCCTCGGCGGCCACGTACTCGCGGGCCATGCCGAAGGGGTCGGCGTGCGAGTTCCAGCCGGGCAGCGGGGAGTCGAAGCGGGGCTGGTGCTCGGCTCGCACGTAGAGGTACGCCGGCGCGCCTGGCCCGCCGTTGAGGTACTTGTAGGTGCAGCCGACCGCGAGGTCCACCCCGTCGGCGTCCAGGGCGACCGGCAGGGCCCCGGCGCTGTGGCACAGGTCCCATACGGCCAGTGCCCCGGCCGCGTGCAGGGCGGCGGTGACGGCGGGCAGGTCGTGCAGCCGGCCGGTGCGGTAGTCCACGTGGTTGACGAGGGCGACGGCGGTGCGGGCGCCGGCCGCCTCGGCGATCGTGCCCGCGGGCACGGCTCGCACGGTCCGGCCCGTGAAGCGGGCCGCGGACTGCGCGATGTAGCCGTCGGTGGGGAAGGTGGCGGCGTCGACCAGGATCTCGTCGCGGTCCTGGGGGGCCATACGGATGGCGGCGATCAGCGCCTTGAAGACGTTGACGCTGGTGGAGTCGCCGACCACGACCTGGCCCGGCGCGGCACCGACCAGCGGGGCGATCCGGTCGCCGATCCGCTCGGGCGCCGTCCACCAGCCGCTCTCCTCCCAGGAGCGGATGCGCAGTTCGCCCCACTCACGGCCGATCACCTCGGTCAGCCGCGGCAGCACCGTGGTGGGCAGCGCGCCCAGCGAGTTGCCGTCGAGGTAGACGGTGCCTCCCCCACGGCCTTCGGCAGGGGAGCTGCCGCCGAGGAAGAAGCGATCCCTGACAGGTGCGAGGAGGTCGGCGGCATCGAGGGCGGCGGCGCGCTCGGCGAGCGCGTCCAGGGCGAGGGCGGCGGGGACGGAGGGGACGTCAGACATGGCTGCGCGCCGTCCACAGCTCGGGGAAGACGTTCTTCGTGGCGCGTTTCTCCAGCCAGGCCACCCCTGCCGAGCCGCCGGTGCCGGCCTTGGCGCCCATCGCGCGCCGGGTCGCCACGAGGTGGTCGTTGCGCCAGCGCCAGACGAGTTCGGCGACGTCGGTGAGGAGTTCGCCGAGCCGGATCAGGTCGGAGTCCTGGTCGTCGTCCGCGTAGACGGCCTGCCAGGCGGCCTCGACCTCCGGGTGCGGCTCGTAGCGCAGCGCCGGATCGCGGTCGAGCACGGCGGCGGGCAGGTCGTAGCCGCGGCGGGCCAGCAGCCGCAGCACCTCGTCGTAGAGGCTCGGCTCGGTGAGGGCCTTCTCCAGTTCGGCGTGCGCGCTGGGGGTGCCGCGGTGCGGGACGATCATGGACGCGGACTTGTCGCCGAGCAGGAACTCCAGGCGGCGGTACATCGCGGACTGGAAGCCGGAGCCCTCGCCGAGGGCGGACCGGTAGGCGTTGAACTGGGCAGGGGTGAGGTGGGCGATCGGTTTCCAGGAGGCGTTGAGCGACTCCAGCTCCGGCAGGCTGCGGAGCAGCGCGGCCCTGGCCGTCGGCAGGTCGTCCTGACGCAGAGCCGCGGCCGCCGTGGTCCACTCGTGTACCAAGAGGGTGAACCACAACTCCATCACCTGGGTGGTGACCAGGAAGGCCATCTCTCCGGGTTCGTCGGAGAGCGGGTGCTGCAGGTGGGTGAGGACGGACGCCTGCACGTAGTCCTCGTAGGGCGTGCTGCCTTCGAACGAGAGGTTCGGGGTCGCCGCCTCGTCGGTCGGTGCGTCGGACATGGTTCTACCTCCATCGTGTCCCGGGGTCACCGGGCCTGTGCCGCGATCATCTGCGGTGCGGACAGATCCGGCAAGAGCCGACGGCGATGGGCGGAGGTGTGGCGCGGCGCGGCGGGGTGACCGATGCGGCGGACCGTTCAGGCGGTGGGCGGGCCCTGGATGTAGCGACCCTTGCTGTCGTACGGCCAGGCGTTGGCCTTGCAGCCGTGCAGGCCCTTGATCTGCTGCATCATCACGGGGGCGAGTTTGCCGGGGCCGGGGCAGCCCTCGTGGCCGTGGCCGATGCGGTGGCCGACCTCGTGGTTGATGATCAGGGCCCGGTAGTCGTGGATCGGCCCGGGGAACTCCGGCGAGCCGAGCATCCAGCGCTTGAGGTTGACCACGACGGTCGCGCCGACGTCGCAGTTGACCTCGCCCCGGGTGAGCAGGCCGGCGGCGCCGCAGATCTTGTCCACCGTGTCGGGGGTGGCGATCTTGATGACGAAGTCGGCGGGGCCGGAGGAGACGAGCTGGAAGCCGTCGTGGCCGTCGTTCTCCCAGCCGCGCGGGTCGGCGAGGATGCCGGCGATCTCGTGAGCGGCGTCACTGGCGGAGAGCTGGATGCCGCCTTCGACCTCGACCTTGTAGCGGCGGATCTTGCCGTGCCCGGAGGCGGTGCCGGTGGCGTGCGCCGTGCCGAAGGCGCCGGTGCCCGACTTGGGCACGCTGGAGGGCTTGGGCGCGGGTGAGCGGCTCGCGCTCGGGCCGCCGGTCGCGGGCTTGCCGGCGGTGGACGGCGACGACGGGGAGGAGGTGCCCGAGCCCGTCCTGTCGCCGTTGGCCGGCGCGAGCGAGCCACCGCCGGGCGAGGGCGAGTGGGATATCGGCGCGTCGATCGCCGCCGCGGAGCCGCCGCCCCTGGACTTGTGCCAGGCCGCGTAGCCCCCGCCGCAGCCGAGTACGACCACGCAGAGCACCGCCAGCGGGCCGGCGAACGCGACCCGACGTCGTGTCGTACGGCGGCTGTGCTGATGTCGGCCGTGGCGGCCCTTTGCTGCCAAGGCTCCCCCTGAGGGCGTCGGCAGCCGGAACCGCGGCCCCGGCCCCCCGTGGCGCTTCCGAGCTGCGTGTCGGCGTCATGCGTACGTTCGGGCTGTCCCGAACGTAGTGATGCCGCCCTGCGGTGAGGACGGCATGGACACGATCGCACATGGATACGTGAATATGCCATGAGTCAACCGACTGTTGCCGAACTGCGACATTTGGGCAGGTCGGCGACGGTGATCGTGACGGGAAGGGAGGGGCGTCGGGAGACGAGGGGAGAAACCGGGGGCGCTGGACCGCTCTGCTGGGGCCGCTCCGGGAGGTGCCGGGGTGAGCCACCCCGGCACCTCCCGGCACCGCCCAGTACCAGGCGTACCGGCGTGTGGGCGGACCGGCGGGTCAGCCCAGCGTGTCCGCGGCGGTCGGCGAGCTGTCCCGCAGGAAGGTGGTGCAGCGCTCGTACTCCTCCTGCTCGCCGATGCCCTGAGCGGCCCGGGCCAGCGCGTGCAGGGCGCGCAGGAAGCCGCGGTTCGGCTCGTGCTCGAACGGTACGGGGCCGTGGCCACGCCATCCGGCCCTGCGCAACGCGTCCAGACCGCGGTGGTAGCCGGTCCGCGCGTAGGCGTAGGACTCCACCACCCGGCCGCCTTCGAACGCGTCGTCGGCGAGCTGTGCCCAGGCGAGCGAGGAGGACGGGTACTTCGCCGCCACCTCGGCGGGCGCGGCACCGGAGGCGAGCAGTTCACGCGGCTCCGGGTCGTCGGGCAGGTGGGTGGGGGCGGGACCCCCGAGCAGGTTCTCGTGATTGGCCATGGGTTCCAGTCTGCCCGAGTGGGCAGGCAGAAGGCCCCCGGCAGCTGCCGGGGGCCTCGATTCCGCACGGCTCCCGCCGCATCGCAGGCGCCGAACCAGGCGCGCCCGACCGTTACTTGCGGCGGTTGCCCGCCGAACGCAGGTCCTGGGCGGCGACGACGACGCGCGCGGCCATCCCGGCCTCGGCGGCCTTGCCCCACACCCGCGGGTCGTACGCCTTCTTGTTGCCGACCTCGCCGTCGACCTTCAGCACACCGTCGTAGTTGCTGAGCATGTGGCCGGCGACGGGACGGGTGAACGCGTACTGGAGGTCGGTGTCGATGTTCATCTTGACCACGCCGTTCTCCAGCGCCTCGTTGATCTCGTCGGTCGTCGAGCCGGAGCCGCCGTGGAAGACGAAGTCGAACGCGTTGGCCTTGCCGTACTTCTGCGCCACGGCGTCCTGGAGTTCCCGGAGGATGCCCGGGCGCAGCACCACGTTGCCCGGCTTGTAGACGCCGTGCACGTTGCCGAAGGAAGCGGCCAGCAGATAGCGGCCGTTCTCGCCGAGGCCGACGGCCTCCACGGTGCGGAAGGCGTCGTCGACGGTGGTGTAGAGGGAGTCGTTGATCTCGTGGGAGATGCCGTCCTCTTCACCGCCGGTCGGGGTGATCTCCATCTCCAGGATGATCTTCGCCTTGACCGCTTCGGCCAGCAGTTCCTTGGCGATGGCGAGGTTGTCGTCCAGGGTCTCGGCGGAGCCGTCCCACATGTGCGACTGGAAGAGCGGGTTGCGGCCGGCGGCCACCCGCTCCTGGGAGATCTTCAGCAGCGGGCGGACGTACCCGTCGAGCTTGTCCTTGGGACAGTGGTCGGTGTGCAGCGCGACCGTGACCGGGTACTTCTCCGCGACGATGTGCGCGAACTCGGCGAGCGCGACCGCGCCGGTCACCATGTCCTTGCTGTACTGGCCACCGAGGAACTCCGCGCCGCCCGTGGAGATCTGGATGATGCCGTCGCTCTCCGCCTCGGCGAGGCCGCGCAGGGCCGCGTGCAGGGTCTGCGACGACGTGACGTTGATGGCCGGGTAGGCGAAGTTGCCGGCCTTCGCCCGGTCGAGCATCTCGCCGTAGACCTCGGGGGTTGCGATGGGCATCGTTTCCGCTCCTCATGACTGTGCGGGTGGTACTGCTGACATGCGTGGCGACGTCATCGTCGCCCTTATCTTCCCAGACTCGAACGAATACACCACCTCGCCGTACCCGGGGCCCGCGGTGGGCGGGCCACGCACACGCGAAGGCTCCTGGGATGTTTCACGTGAAACATCCCAGGAGCCGTGAAATCCCAGGTCAGGACAGACGCTCCGGTCTCAGCGGGCGTTCGCGACTCGCACGCTCAGGTCTCGGGCGGTCAGGACAGCTCAAGGTCCGCGAGGGAGTACGCCGCCAGGTACGGCAGGCCCGCCTCGGCAATCTTCGCGGCGGCGCCCCGGTCGACGATCACCGCGACGGCCACGACCTCGCCACCGGCCTCGCGGACCGCCTCGACGGCGGTGAGCGGTGAACCGCCGGTGGTGGAGGTGTCCTCCACCACCAGCACCCGGCGGCCCTTGACGTCGGTGCCCTCGATCCGGCGCTGGAGACCATGGGTCTTGGTGGCCTTGCGCACCACGAACGCGTCCAGCCGCTGCCCGCGGGCGGCGGCCGCGTGCAGCATCGACGTGGCCACCGGGTCGGCGCCCAGGGTGAGTCCGCCCACCGCGTCGAACTCCAGGTCCGCGGTCAGGTCGAGCATCACCTGGCCGGCGAGCGGGGCGGCCTGTCCGTCCAGGGTGATCCGGCGCAGGTCGATGTAGAAGTCGGCTTCGAGGCCCGAGGAGAGGGTCACCTTGCCGTGCACGACGGCCTTGTCCTTGATCTGCCGCAGGAGGGCGGTGCGTACGTCGCTCATACGGATGAGATTAGCCGAGCGACAGGCATGGGTATGTTCCGAGCAGAAGGGCGGAAGCGGGTCCCGGGAGCCGGGCGAACCGCCGGTCCAGTCGCCGGACCGACGCTCCGACCGGCCATTACCCCGGTCCCGTCAGCCGACCTTCTGCCAGCTCCACACCGTGCTGATCTCCAGCGGGTCGATCGGGGTGACCAGGCGGGGTCGCGTGTTCAGGCCGTTGGGCGGGCCTGACTGCGGCTCCACGCACACCGCTTCGGGCTGCTCGGTGTAGACGACGACCCACTCGCTCGGGCTGCTGACCCGCACCGTCATCTCCCCGGGCCACTTCAGGGTGACGTCCACACCGTCCGGCATCCCGAAGCAGTCGTCCCACGGGCCGGGCTTGGGGTCGATGCGGTTGCCGTTGGGCAGGTGGTTGTCGCCGCGCTCCTCCTGCCATGCGGCGCTGAACGCCAACTCGACGTCCTGGCCGCCCTGACCGAGGTTGCGCAGCCACCACGGGTGCCAGCCGGCCTGCGCCGGGAAGGAGTCGCCGCGTGCCTCCACGCTCAGCGACAGCTTCACGGAGTGCGGGGCGAGCTCGATGGTGTGCGTGACGCGGCCGGGGTACGGCCACGGGTCAGCGAGGTCGTAGTAGTAGGCCGCGGTGGTCTGCGTCGCCGGGGACGCCTCGTGCCAGGCCGAGTGCCGTCCGGTGCCGTGGATCGCGTGCGGCGGCGCGTCGATCGGGAGCTGGTGGGTCACCCCGCCGTTGCGGAACACGCCGTTCTCGGTGCGGCCGCACCACGGCACCATCAGGAAGGCGCCGAATTTCTCGCCCTGGCGCAGGAGTTCGGTCCCGCCGACCTTCAGCGAGGCGATCCGGCAACCGTGCTCGGGCTGCAAGGTCAGTTCGGCGTCGCCCGCCGTCAGTTTCGTTTCAGTCTCCACGGAAGCGAGCGTAGCGGCCGTGATGCCGTCGACTCACGCGCGCTCGCCCGGGTTCGCCGTCGGGTCGACCCCGTATCACCTGCGGCGGCGCAGCACCCTGCCCACCACGACCGCCGAGGCCAGCAGTGCCGCGGCCGCCGGCGCCGCCCACCGCAGCGTCGCCGCCGAGGTGGTATCCGGCGCGGGCACCGGCGCGTACCGGCCGCGCGGCGGCGCGTGGTCGACCTCCTCCGCGCTGCGCCCGATCATCGTCCGCCGGGCGTGCGCGGCCTCGGCGGGCGGCACCAGGTCGTCCAACGCGGCGGCGCTCTCCGGGACGTCCACCTCGACCTCGACGAGTTCGAACTCCTCCAGTTCGGGGCTCGGGTCACCGAGGTCGTCCACGACGTCGGGCTCCTCGGATTCCGGCTCATCGGGCTCGGGGTCGGCCGGTGCGGGGTCGGCGGCGGTGGGGTCCGCGGCGGTACGGTCCGCGGCGGCGGGCGCGGGGCTCCCGGAGTCGGCGGTCTCGGTGGGGCCGGCCGCCGCGGCCAGCTCGGCGATGCCCGCGGAGAAACGGTCGAGCAGACGCCGGACCGCGGCGTCCGCCACCGCCGGGTCGTAGGACGCGAGCCGGCCGTTCGCGGTCGCCTCGCCTCGGTACTCCACGGTCGTGCCCGGTTGGGGCAGTTCCGTGTCCGTCAGCGTGATCCGCGCGCTGACCTCGACCACGCCGTCGCCGCGCACCTCCGTGCCCCGAGCTTCCAGCGTGAACGGCGGGGTGTCACCCTTCACGGTGACGAATCCGCGGTACGTGATGGTCGAGCCGGCGATGCGCAGTCGCAACCTCCCCCGCGCCACGCGCTCGCCCTCCGTCGCGTCCGGGTCCGGCTGCCATCCCGGCAGCGCGGACGCCACGGCGCCCGGGGTACGGAACGTTTCCGCCACCCGGGCGGACGGGGTCGGGACGAAAGACTCGTGCTCCATGCGGCGGAGCCTACCCACGTGCGGCCGTGATGACGGCTCCCTCTGCGGTTTTCCCCCGCCCGCCCGCCCGTCCCCACCCGCCGCTACTCCGCCCGGCTGCTTTCCCCCTTCCCCACGGTCCCCGTCAGCCGCGCCGGCCCACCCCCACGAACGGGGGTGCACTATCTTCGGTTCTGCCCGATTAACTGTATAAAGAGCAGTATGGGAAATATGTGGCTGAGATCAGCAGCCGGAAGAGCTGTGCCTCTCGCCCCCGCCTTCGCCGTCGCTTTCGTCCTGACGGGCCTATCTCTCACAGGATGCAGCTCGCCCCACGGACACCCGGTCCAGCCGACACCGACCACTTCACCCGTCCACAGCAGGAACCCGGCCCGCAGTGAGGACGACCTGCGACACAAAGCCGAGGCAAGTCTCACCCGATCCTCACAGGTGAAGCTGCACTGGGTCGGCCCGGTGAAGGGTCCGACTGCCCTTCCGCGGACGGCGGTCGATCTCAACGACGGTGGGTCCTACGTTGTGGAGGCGGCGTGCGCTGGGGTGGGGAGCCTGGGATTCTCCCGGGTCACCGCAGTCCCGCACACCGGCAACCCAACAGTGACTTGCAATCGCCATGTGCTGCGATACGCCTTCACCGGAGGCGATCTCATCTCCTTCGCCTTCCAGACGTACAAGCCCGCCTCAGCGATCCTCGCCTGGCAGGTTATCGCGGTCGCAGAGTGACTCGGTTCAGCCTTGCCCCATGATGTGCAAGTAGACCCGGTCATCGCCGAGTTTGGCGACCACAGCGGGGTCCTCCAACCAACTCGAGTACGCGCCCTGCTGTTGTGGCGTCATCTTGCTTGTGTCCACTTGCCCGTGGTTCCTTCTGATCACCGCGACGAAGTCGTCTGCCGGGCCGGTGATATAGCGCGGCCCATCATCAGGCGCGCCAGCAGAATATGGATTTCCCGAAAAGGAGTGGCGCTTCTTTGATTCTCCTGGGACGACGAATTTCACCTTAGGAATATTCGTGAAATTCGCGCCAACCAGCGCACCCACCCCTGTGGCAAACGCGGACCTCCAAGTCGACTCCAGACGGGTGTTCTTGAGGCCCTTGATTCCCTCGATGAGGTCCGTCGGAGCCCGCTCCGGCGGAACCTGTACCTGCCGACCGACCCAGCCCTCCAGCAGACTGGTCGCATAGCCTTTGCCTTGCTCCCTGGCGAACTCCACGGCACCTTCCTCGCCGCCAGCCGCAAGCCCCACCACTGTGAGAACAAGGTCCTTTCGGATCTTGGACATGTCGTCAGCCCACGCTTGCGCCTCGTCTCCCAAGTTCTTCTCGGTCTCACCGAACGCGCTGCTGTAGAAGTTCTCGCTCAGGCCCATTTTGAGGGTCTTCGAATTTAGTGGGGGTACGACGGTGGCGGCTTGACGTTCGGTCACCGTCCGTGATGGGTCTGTGGTGTGGGTGCCCCGGACGCAAGGAGCCCGCGGGCCTTCGTGATCATGGTTGTTGTCTAAGGCTTGTCCCGCAAAAGATCTTCGAGTCGAGTTGGATGGGGTCGGCCGCTGAGAGTCTGCTCGTTCATCCGGCGAGGTTGAGGTTGTGGAGGCGGGCGATGCCGAGCATGGCGTGGTGGACGCCGTCGCCCTTGAGGCGGCAGTCCCGGAGGATCTTCCAGGTCTTCATGCGGGCGAAGGTGTGCTCGACGCGGGCGCGGACCTGCTTGTGGGAGCGGTTGTGCTCCTGTTTCCAGTCGGGGAGTTCCTCGCCCTTGGGGCGGCGGTGGGGCATGACGAGCCCGGTGCCCGGATAGCCGCCATCGGCGATCGTCATCGTCTTTCCGACGGCGGCTTTGGCGCCGGATTGCTCCCACGCCTTGCAGTCGTTGCGGTTGCCCGGCAGGGGCCGGCCGACCACGACGACTCTGCGGGTGTCGGCGTCGATGACGACCTGGTGGTTGGTGGAGTACCTGTAATTCTTGGACTGTTCGGCGATCGTGTGGTCGCGGGTGGGGACCAAGGTGCCGTCGACAATGAGTACGGCATCTCTGGCGAAGCGGCGCCGGGGCTGAAGCGCCAGGAGCGGACCGAGGTGGTCGATGATGCGGTCGGCAGCAGACTTGGAGATGCCGAACAACACGGCGAGTTGGCGCATCGTCAAGTTGGTGCGCCAGTACGCCGTGACCAGCAGTGTTCTGTCTTCCAGCGGCAGGCTCCACGGCCTGCCCCGGCGAGCGGCATCGACCCCCGCGCGACGCAGTGCCGTCACCAACTTCGTGAACCGTCGCGGGCTCAGCCCGGTGAACGGGAGTATCCAAGACGGCTCCGACGCCGTGATCACACCAGCCACAGCAAGATCATTCCACTGCGGCTGATCCCTCCACCCGCCCGGACGCAAAGGCGAGGATGTCACGGACTGCCTCGCGCAGGCTGCCGAAGTGACGATGCACGCCGTCCACCGCCGCAGGGGTGTTGACGCCCCACACCGTCATCCCGGCACGCAAACCGGACTGCACCCCCGAAGGGGCATCCTCGATGACCAGGCAGTCCTCCGGCTGGGCACCAAGTCGCGCGGCTGCCTGCAGATACGGCACCGGCGACGGCTTGCCTTCCGTCACAGCGGCCGCATCCACGACAAGGTCCGGGACCGCGAGGCCCGTCCGCGCGAAACGTCCACGTACCCGGTGCTCATAGTTCGAAGTCACCAATGCCCAGGCCCCGGGGTGCAGCGCACTCAGCAGCTCCGAGGCACCGTCGAAGGCCGTATACGCGCCGGAGCGGACGTCCTCGTCCTCCAGCTCATGCAGCGCGGCCAGGCACTCCTGGGGGTTCTGGTCCGGGGCAACCTGCGCGAACGTCTCCATCGGCCTCGTCCGCAGCGCCACCCGGTAGACCTCAACAGGGTCCAGCCCGTACTGCTCTGCCCACGTGCACCAGACCAGGCGCTGGTTGTCCACGGCATCGATCAATGTGCCATCGACATCAAACAGGACATACCTCATCGCACCAGGACGACCGAGTTCACTGATCACTCCTCGATCATGCCATCAGGCCCTGAGCAGGCAGTTTGCGGGACAAGTCTTAGGCAACCAAACGCGAAGAACCCACGGGCTTGAGTACTCACGATACCGAGATCAACAGGGACGCGACACGACTGCTGGGGCTGGAGGGGGTGAGTGTGACCAAGGTCAAGGACGACGGGGCGGGTGGATCGACGGTGTACGTCGTAACAGGCGAGGATTCCGCGCGGGCCTGCCCCTCGTGCGGGGTGTTCGCCACGCGGCTGAAGGACTACCGCACCACCGCTCCCAGACATCTGGCCTGCGGCGGACGCCAGGTGAGTATCCGCTGGCGCAAGGCACGCTGGCACTGCACCGAAGCGGCCTGCGCGCGTCGGACGTTCACCGAGGCGATACCCCAGGTGCCAGCCCGGATGCGGACCACCGCCGCGCTGCGCGAAGCGGCCGGGGCCGCGGTGGCCGATGGCGGCCGCACCGTCGTGCAGGCCGGCCGGGACCTGGGCCTGTCCTGGCCGATCGTCCAGCACTGCTTCGAAGTCCACGCGGCCAGGTCCCTGCCCGCCGAGCCGGCTGAGACCGAGGCGATCGGGATCGATGAGACGAGGCGGGGCAAGCCGGTCTGGAAACAGAACCCGGACACCGACAAGTGGGAGCTCGTCGCGGACGCCTGGCACATCGGGTTCGTCGACGCGATCGGTGGGCGCGGGCTGTTCGGGCAGGTCGAGGGCCGCAACGCGGCCTCGGTCGCTGAGTGGCTTGCCCTCCAGCCCGCGACCTGGCGCGAGGCCGTCCGCTACGTCGCCATCGATCTGTGCGCCACGTTCCGCGCCGCGATCCACCGTGCCCTGCCCCACGCCAAGGTCGTCGTCGACTGCTTCCACATCGTGCAACTCGCCCAAAGACACCTCGCCGACCTGCGCCGACGCCTCACCTGGAAGCAACACGGCCGCCGGGCCCGCAAGGGCGACAGCATCTACACCGTCCGCAAAATCCTGCGCCGCAACAAGGAGGACCTCAACCACGAACAACGCCAGCTCCTCAAAACCGAGTTGGAGCACATGGGCACCTACGGGAAGCAGATCTACGCGGCCTGGCAGAGCAAGGAACTCCTGCGCGACCTCCTGCACCTGGCCGTCACCCGCAGGCACGTCACCCCCGACCACTCCACGATCTCCGCCGCCCGCCACCGCTTCTTCTCCCACGTCGCCGACCACGCCCACCTGCCCGAACTCGTCACCCTCGCCGAGACCGTCGAGCAATGGTGGGACGGCATCGAGACCTACCTCACCACCGGCATCACCAACGCCGCCTCCGAAGGCAACAACCGCCTCATCAAACTCGAAGCCCGCAACGCCTTCGGCTTCAGCAACCGCACCAACCAACGCCTACGCTCACGCTGCGCAACCACCCGGCGAAGCCGACGAGAGACCCACCCCCACTAAATTCGAAGACCCCATTTTGAAGCTGATGAAGTCGACCGACTCATCGGTACTACGGATAGCAGTGGACGTAAGCGCGGCAAGTTTGTTGCTGTAGGTCTCGAAGAGTGCGCTCATGCTTGCTGCTGCGTGGGGGTCGCGGATGGCCTCTTCCATGAAGGCTTTCCATACGGTGGGGTGGAGTTCGAGGCCGTCGCGGGTGGGGTTCTGGGAGTTCGTGAAGGCGGTGGGGTTCCAGGTGGGGGCGGGCCAGAAGGCGTCCTGGGCCGGGGAGGTGATCGCGTATTGGAGGTCGTCCCAGTGCTGGGCGAGGATCTCGGAGAAGAGGAGGGAGACCGCGGGGTAGGGGTGAGTGGTCTGGAGGGCGGGGTCCTGGGTGTGGGCGAGGTTGGTGGTGAGGAGCCACGCGGTGTTGCGGTCGGAGAGGGTGGGGTGGGAGGCGCGGAGGGTGATCGTCGCGGCTTTGAGGGTGGCGGTGAAGGCGGCGATGCGGTCGGGGGTGGTGCTGCCGCCGCCCGGGTAGAGGGCGTTGACGGCGATGTCGGGCCGGAGGGCGATGAACTGGCCTGCGGCGAGTGGGTTCTTGGTGAGGGCGTTGAAGAGCTGGACGTAGTGGTCGGCGTGCCAGGGGTCGTCGGCGCCGGGGGAACCGGGCATGCGTGGGGTGACACTGCGGTTCGGGTCGGTGGTGAAGGCACGGTCGGCGAGGGCCACGAGGAAGTCGGGGTCGTAGGTGCCGCTGTCGACGAGCGGGAGGAGGAGGTCGGGGCGGAACCCCTGGCCGGGGTCGTCGAAGTGGTCGAACCAGGTGGACCAGAAAGTGCGTTGGCCGGGCCGGGGACGGGTGTCGGCGGCGACGCGGGTGAAGCCGCCGAAGGTGCGGGCCAGGACGTCGCGGTCGTAGGCGAGTTGGTCGGGGTGGTCGGGGTAGCGACGGTCGTAGGGGTTGCCGGACATGGAGTTGGAGAGTTGGGAGAGGCGGCGGGGGCCGAGGGAGGAGTAGAAGCCGTAGAGGAAGTCGCCGTCGCCGCCGCCCGCGGCGAGTGCGGTGAAGAGGGTTTCGGGTACGGCGCCGTCGTGGTCGGCCATCTGCCGGTCGAAGCGCTGGGCGAGGGCGCGCCCCTGGGCGGTGGCCCGGGCGGCGGCGCCCGGCGTGACCGCACTGTCAGGGAGGTAGATCAGCGTGCGCTGGGAGCCGTGTTCGCCGATGGCCACCGCGAGGCGCTGCCGGCGGCGGAGCAGGGGGAGTTCGCCGTCGGCCCAGCGGGAGATGGCGATCAGCCGGTCCAGCGGCCGGGTGTCGAGGCCGTAGCGGGTGAAGCGGGTACGGAAGCGGGCGGCGCTCTCTTGCAGCCGGTTCTTGTCGCGCTCAAGGGAGTTGATGGTGCCGGGCAGCTTGTCCGGGTCGATGCCGGAGAAGGTCGGCTGGTGCTCGGGGTGTCCCACGTGTCGTCCCAGGGTGCTGCCGTACGCGGGCGCGCTCTCGCGGCGGGCCCGCGTACGTACGGTTCAAGGGGTGCGATCCGCTGTCGGCGGATACGAGTTACGGGCTGCGGGCTACGGCCACCCGCTGACGGATTTCGGCTGATGGGCGGTCGGTTACGGGCTGCGGGCTGCGACCACTCGTGACCGGCTACAACAGGTCCACCTGGAGGCTCTTCGCCTCGCCCACCGTGACCTTCTCCGCGCACGTGCCGATCGCCGCCTCCACCAGCGGGACCAGCCGGCCGAGTTGCGCGAGTATGTCGGTCCGGCGGCCCTGGGCCTCGGTGTGCCAGGTGTCGGCGGCCGGGCCGACCCAGGTCTCCCCCAGGCCGATGTCGGCGCAGGGGCCCTGGAACAGGGACCGGAGTTCGTGCATCTCCTTGAGGAGGTCGCTCCTCAACGTCACCAGGTGCTGCCGCCACGGATTGTCGACCATGGGCCCGTGGTCGTCGTACGCCGCCACTCGCCGTCTCCCGTACTCGTCCGGTGCTCGCACCGCGCTGGTCCGCGCGATGGTGCGCTCGTCGCGTGGGGTCATCAACTCCCCCACGACACATAGGAATTCTGGCACAACTCGGACACCGCGTGTCACTCCCTGTGCGCGCATGCTCGCGCGCGCTCGCTACTCGGTGATGCGCGGGCGCAGGAGGGTGGAGGGGGGCATGGGGCGGGACGGGCGGGTGCGGCGGGCCTGGCGGGCGGCGGCGCGGAGGCCGGCGGCGGTGAGGGATTGGCCGGGCGGCGGACGGTTGGGGAGCGCGAGGTGGGGCGGGGCCGAAGTGGGCGCGGCCAGCAGGAAGTTCCAGCCGGCGGAGGAGCCGCAGGCACGGGTGCCGGTCATCGCGTACGGAGTGGTGCGCAGGGAGACGGTGTGGAGCGTGGCATCGGTTGTCCACAGGGTGTGGGCAGAGGAACCGGCATGGACGGCGAGCCGCCCTCCGCCGGCGAGCGCGTGCGCGGTGAGTCCGTAGAACTCCTGCGAGTAGAGCTTGGCGCTGTCGGAGGCGCCGGGTGCGGGCAGGTCCGCGATGATCACGTCGTACCGCTGCCGGCCGGGGCTTCCTGCGTCGGGCGCCCCGCCGCCCCCGCTCGTATCGGCACCGACTCCCCCGGCCACACGACCCCCGCCCGTATCGGCACCCGCACTCCCGAACGCCCATGCCCCGCTTGCCCGTTCGGCGCTCTGCCTCGTCGCCCTCCGCAGCCAGTCGAACGCGTCGCCCCCCACCTCCCGCACGCGCGGGTCGTCGAACGCGTGCCCGTTGAGCGCGGTGAGCCCCGGATCGGTGCGGCCAAGCCGGGCGAGTTCGTCGTCGTCCGGGACCACCGTCACCGCCTCGACGCCCTGGTGGCGCAGCACTTCCCGCAGCGCGAGCCCGTCGCCGCCGCCGAGGATCAGCACCCGGGCGTGCGGTCCGGTCATCGCCGGCTCCACCAGCGCCTGGTGGTAGACCGCCTCGTCGGCGCCGCACACCGCGAGGTCGCCGTCGACGTAGAGACGCAGCGAGGAGACGCCGCTCGCGCCGGTCCCCCCGGTCAGCACGATCTCCTCCGCGCCGGTCTGCTCGGCGACCCGCACCCGGCTGCCGTAGACCGCGTGGCGGGCGGCGCGTTCGAACGGCCCGGCGCCGACGGCGGCACAGGCCAGCAGGGCGAGCACGCCGACGTTCGCGGTGAGCAGCCAGCCGCGGGCGCGGCCGGACAGGTCGCCGCGGAAGAGCCACAGCACGGTGGCGCCGCCCGCGACCGCGTTGACCGCGCCAGTGGCGAGCGCGCCGGTCAACTGCCCCAGATACGGCAGCAGAAGGAAGGAGAAGGCGAGGCCGCCGACGAGCGCGCCCACGTAGTCCGCGGCGAACAGGTCGGCGACGGCTCCGCCCGCGTCCTGGCGGCGGATGCGCTGCACGAGCGTCATCAGCAGCGGCACCTCCGCGCCGATCAGCACGCCGATCGCGAAGGCGCAGCCGATCATGGCGAAGCGGGCCTGCCCGTACCAGGCGAAGACGGCGTACAGCGTCATCACCGACAGCCCGCCGACGAGTGCGAGGGCGGACTCGACGGCGACGAACGCGGCGGCGGGACGGTTGCGTAACCGTTTTGCCAGCAGCGAGCCGCAGCCCATCGCGAAGACCATCACCGACAGTACGAGCGACGCCTGGGTGACCGAGTCGCCGACCAAGTACGAGGCGAGGGCGACGAGTTCGAGTTCGTAGACCAGGCCGCAGGCGGCGCAGACGAAGACGGCGGTGAGCACCAGCGCGCGGGCCGCCCGCGCGGGGACGGGCAGCGCTAAGGAGAGCTGGTGGGGGGCTTGCGGACGGCCGCGCTGGTCAAGCATGAGTGCACGTTATGTCAGGCTTGCTCCGCCGCCGGTCACCCACAAGGGTTCAATCGGCGCGGCCAGGCAGGCGGGTGGCGGCGGGCGACGGCGCCCGGAAGCACGCAGGGGTACGACGGGCCGCCGGCATCGGACGGTATGCGCCCCGCGGGCATTCGCCGTACGGGGATGCGGCTTCGTACGGGGACACAGCCTGCTACGGGAACGGAGTGGCGCAAGGCGGCACGGCACCGCGAGGCCGTCCGACAACGCGGGACGGCACGGCACCGCGAGGCCGTCCGGCGCCACGAGCCCGCCCGGCAAGGCCGGTTGGCGGCGCACCGTACAAACAGCGTTCCTCGTGAGGACTTTGCTCACCCCGCCACCCGCACCTTCGTCCGCGTCGCCACCAACCGCCCCTCCTGCGGGTACGCGTGCCATGTCCGCCACCGCACGTTCCCCTCCCCGCACTGCACCAGCATCGCGGTGAACGCGTTCGGGTCGCCCGGGAAGGTGCCGGCGAGGCCGTGCGGGTGGTCCGCGACCAGGGCGAGCAACTCCTGGGCCCGGGCGGTGAAGGAGCCCAGCGAGAGGTGCTCGATGCGGGCGGCGAACTCGTAGTCCCACGGGCCGACGCGGCGGGAGACGCCGAAGGGCAGTGGCGCCTGGCTGCCGGGCAGGCAGGCGACCGTCTCGGAGCAGCTGCCCCGGCCGGCGTCGACGAGCACCTGGTGGGAGGCACCGAGCAGGCGTAACTCGACGTCGGCGTGGAGCCGGGCGGCGTCGCCGATCCGCACGCCGAGGGTGGCGAGCGCGGGCAGCGCATCCTTGTCCAGGCACCAGGCGAGGTCGCCGGCCCGGGTGTCCGTGTATGCGGTATCAAGGGTGGTGAGCATGGGAAGGCTCCGCGGGTCACGCTGGGGATCGCACACGCGGCGCGAATCGGGCCGTCCCGCCCCCGCCGCGAGGCGAAGGTGCGGTGGCTTGCGCCGGCGTGGGCCGGGTGGATCAGGGGTGATACGGATACGGATCGCGGTGGACCAGGCTTGGTCCAGCGGGCTCGGGGTGATCTGGATGATCGGGAGGCCCCGAAGAGATCCGGAACCAACGGAATCACGGATCGCATCCCCTTCTCAGCGTTTTTACCCATCTGTGCGTACTTTCCATCCCTTGGAGCGCTTACGAGTTCAGGTGTTCCGATATGACAACCCGGTACCATCGGCTGATCGAATGGCGGGCACGCGGCGGAGAGCGGGTGGAACGCAATGGCGGGCACGGCCGATGCGACGGGCAGGGCGGGCACCCCGGACGACGCCGGCGCCGCGGGCGATGCCGGTACCGCGGGCGGCACTGACCGCCGCCACGGCATCCACCGCCCCGGCCGCCCTCTGCTGAACCGCAGGCTGGACGGCCTCGGGACGACGATCTTCGCGGAGATGTCCGCCCTGGCCGTGGCCACCGGCGCGATCAACCTCGGGCAGGGCTTCCCCGACACCGACGGGCCGGAAGCGATCCGGGAAGCGGCCGTTCAGGCGCTGCGGGACGGCCACGGCAACCAGTACCCGCCGGGCATGGGGGTGCCCCCGCTGCGCGCCGCCATCAGCGACCACCAACGGCGCTTCTACGGACTGGACTTCGACCCGGACAGCGAGGTCCTCGTCACCGCCGGGGCGACCGAGGCCATCGCGGCGGCGATGCTCGCGCTGCTCGAACCGGGCGACGAGGTGATCGCGTTCGAACCGTTCTACGACTCCTACGCGGCCTGCATCGCGATGGCCGGCGCGACCCGCGTCCCGCTGACCTTGCGCGCCCCCGACTTCCGCCCCGACCTGGACGCTCTACGCGACGCCGTCACCCCGCGCACCCGCCTGCTGCTCCTGAACAGCCCGCACAACCCCACGGGCATGGTGCTCACCCGCGACGAGCTGACCGCCATCGCCGAGTTGGCCGTCGAGCGCGACCTCGTCGTGGTCACCGACGAGGTCTACGAGCACCTGGTCTTCGACGGCGAGCACATCCCGCTGATCTCCCTGCCCGGCATGCGCGACCGCACCGTCTCCATCTCCTCAGCCGGCAAGACCTTCTCCTTCACAGGGTGGAAGGTCGGCTGGGTTACCGCCTCCGCTCCCCTGATCGCGGCGGTCCGCACCGCTAAGCAGTTCCTCACCTACGTCGCCTCGGGCCCGTTCCAGTACGCCATCGCCGAAGCCCTCCGCCTCCCGGACGACTACTTCACCGCCTTCCGCGACACCCTCCAGGCCAAGCGCGACCTGCTGGCCGCGGGCCTCCGAGACGCCGGCTTCGAGGTCTTCCAGCCCCAGGGCACGTACTTCATCACCACGGACGTCGCGGGGCTCGGAGAGAAGGACGCCCTCGCCTTCTGCCGTTCCCTCCCCGAGCGCTGCGGGGTCGTCGCCGTGCCCAACTCGGTCTTCTACGACCACCCCGACGCCGGCCGCACCCAGGTCCGCTTCACCTTCTGCAAGAAGGAGAAGGTCCTGACCGAGGCGGCCGAACGCCTTCGCGGGGCGTTCCACGGCTGAGGCCACCGCCAGTCGCGCGTTCCTGTCCAACGTCGTGGCAGGCCGCTCACCGGCAGCCCTATGAGACGCCGTTGCTCGGACCTCGATCAGACGTGTACCGCCCATGGGACATGCATCAGCTTCGGTACATGTCCATGAAACGCACGAACGTCTATGCCGACCCGGAAGACCTCGCCATCATCAAGGGCGCCGCCGAACGGCGTGGGATCAGCGAAGCCGAGATCATCCGCCAGGGCATTCACCTCGCAGCCATGGCGAACCGCGTGTGGGACGAGCCCCTGTTCTCGCGCACCTTCGAAGGCTCCGGCCGCACGCCGACCAAGGCGGACGTGCGCAGCACGGTTGCCGACACCGCCGGCCGTGGGTCGGGGGAGAAGGACAACACGTGATCATCGTCTTCGCGACACTTTCGGACTCCTGGCCGCCCTCGACTCGGCACATCCGGAACACCACGGCTGCAATGAGGCGCTCATGGCCGCCGGCCTCTCGCGTCGGATGATCCGCCGTTGCGTTCTCGGACGCGACCTGTTGTCGGTGGCCTGCCCTATCGTGCGGGCAACGCGCTGAGGAGGGAGCAGGGGTGGGATTCTCCGGGTATCTGGTCTTTGGTCGCAGTGAGCGTCCGCTGGTGGAGGCGCCGGTTTTCCGCGCTCTCCACGAGGAGGTTCGGGACGGCATCGACGCATGGTGGCCTCGGCCGGGAGGCTGGCAGACGCTGCAACTCGACTACGGGCTGTGGAAAGCAGCGGACCTTGCCGCGCTGGTCGAGTGGACCGGAGCCGCGGCCTGTTGCGCCGCCGTCTACGACAGCGACACTGCGCTGATCAACGGGCTGGGGACCGATGGCCGGCAGTGGGATGCCTATCTGCACCTGGAGTTGCTGGCGGCCGGCGAGGCGGGAAACCTCTGGGAGGAGGAGCCCGAGAGCATGGGTGATATGAGCATTTGGGTGACCACGCCCGCCTACGCGGCGGCCACGCGGCGCAAGTTGGCGGAACTGGAAGCGACGGTGCCGGCCGATGCGCGGGCTGCTCTCGCGTGGGCAGCCAACGCGGGCTTCCCCGGCAAGGCCGACCCCGCCTCGATCGAGGCCGTTCTGCGCTCCCACGAGGTCTTCGTGGAGGAGTCGTTCACGGCGCTCCTGGACAGGCTGGGGTTTCCTGAAGCCGCAGAGCCTGCTGATCACGCCACGGTCTGACGGGCACTTCCGGTGCGCCCGAGCTTCGGAGGCAGCGAGCACGGGCGCCCATCCGTCCGAGCGGACTCCTCATACTGTCCGCATGGACACTCCCGCCATGGACGCCGCTCGCCGTTGGCTCGCTGAGGACGGTGTCACGCAGGTTCACGGCGGCGAGTGGACCGATGGGGCGAACACCGGTCAGTTCCTGAGCGCCGACGAGGTCGCGCACACCTGGGCAGGAGCCGTGTTCACCGACGAACGCCTCGACGTGCACGGGCAACTCCACCTTGCGTTCGGCCTGCTCGACCTTCTGAACGAGTACTGGGTGACGTGCGAGATCCGGTGCGCCGATCAAGGCGCCGACGGCCCCCTACCGGCGGATGCGCTGTGGGACGGCTACCGGCGGCGGCTCGAAGGGTCCCAGAGCGCGGACGTCCTCACGTACTCGCTCTGGGTCGACTGGTTCGAGGACCACCACACTTCGGCGACAGCCTTCGCCGAAGTGCTCGGCCGCGACGTCGAGCGGCTCCCGAGCGGTGCGCCCGCGCCCCTGCTCCGCAGGGCTCGCCGCGTACTGGAGTGCTCCGGCCCCGTGCCCTGGGCGGCGAAGGAAGCGACATACGTATCGGCGGCACGTCTCCCCGTCCTGCAGCCGGCGCTGCTCAAGGCCCTGCTCGGCTGCTATCACGACGTCCACGGCACGATCGAACCGTCCGCGGCGCTGGCCCTCCTCGGGCAACTGGATCTTCCGGCCGACACCGAGCACCTGGAAGAGTTGCGCACCGTCCTCTCCGCCGGCCATACGAACCACTACCGCGATCCACAGGCGTGGACCGCGGCCGTGTCCGCCCGTCCGTAGCCGCCCCCCGGATTTCTCACAGCTGAGGTCGACCACGCCAGACGGAGATGGACGACCTCCTCGCAATGGGTTGACGCTTGTGCTCGTCAGAAGCCCGTGAGCAGACGGTAGCGTGCGGCCCATGACGTGGCGGCGACCGACGTATCGGATGGTGGACGGGGAACGGATCGACGGGGCCTGGTGCCACGTATGGCGGCGTCATCGCCGAGAGGCAGAGTGGTTCGTGAACGATCTGATCGTCTATGCCGACGGCGCGATCATGTGCGGGGACCGGACCGACTTGGCCGGCCTGAAGAAGTTGCTGGCATCGGAAATGCTCTCCCCGACCAAGCCTGGCATCACCCCGCTGGCCGCCGAACCGTCGAAGTGGCTTTCACGGCACGGCGAACCGCTGGCTCCCGAGGGATTCCTCGCGGAGGTCGCCGACCGGATCGAAGAGCTGAGCGGCCGATCAACCGCAGGCGAACGCTGCTGGGAGGCTATCCGGCGCTACCAGCAGGGTCCGTCCGAAGAGCGTCGCGCCCTGTTGCGGGACGCATATCTGGCCGTACCGCCGCACCTGCGCATCTACGTTCTCGGCGACATGGACCGCCAGGACCGTCCCCTGCGGGTCCTGCTCACCGAGTTGGGCAAGCCTGTCGACGGTGACGGTCCAGTGGTGACGGAGGACATGCACCAGTCAGCCCTGGACTATTTCAACCGCGGAGACGAGGGAGTTGCACGGGCGCAGGAGCAACGCGCTGTGCAACACGCGGACGACCCCCACGAGGGCACCGGCCCGGCCGTCACCTTGCACGAGACCGTCTATCCGCGAGGCTGGCCCGAAGAACTGGGACTGTTCGTTCTGCGCAACGACTTTCCAGCGTCCGTACGGTTCGCGGGCGAGTCCTACCCCTCCGTACTTCACGGATACTGGTCCCTGTCCGCAGCCAATGCCACCGATCGTCGGCAGATAGCAGACGCTCCCACCGCCCGGGAGGCGCATGACCTGGGGGGACGCGCGAGCCGGCGAGCAGGCTGGCCCAGCGTTCGGCTCGCCGTGATGGCCGGCCTGCTGCGGGCAAAGTTCGCCCAGCACATCGAACTCGCCGAGATCCTCGTCTCCACCGGCGACGCCACCATCCCATCCGCTACACCGGGTTGTCCGACTCCCCCTTCTGGCGAGACGCCTCGGACAGTCGCGGACGGAACTGGGTGGGCCGACTGCTGGAGCTGACCCGTTCCGAACTCATCGCGCACCAGTCGCTCGCCGAGTGACAGCCTCGACGGCGGCGAGGCGTAGACCAGGATCACGGTCGAGGTCTGTGGGCTGACCAGGTAGCGGACGCGGCCGCCGCTGGTGATCTCGTACTCCCACTGCTCAAGCTCGGAGCCTTTCCATTCCCTGGTGGCATGGCGACCGCGGAGCTGGTGCTGCCGGTTCCAGTTCGCCCGCGACAGGGGGTCGGTGCGCAGGGATTCGAGACAGCGGTGAGCGTTGGGCAGAGCCACCCGGCACAGCTCCTCCCACCCGGTGGCGGCTCCGTCGTCCCGTGGATGACATTCCAGCCCGTCAGGGGCGGGACGCTCACCCGATCACCCTTCTTCGGGCTCACTCGTGCACCTCGACCGGGCCGAGATCGATGCCGCCCCAGCGGGCGCTGCGCCTCCCTGAGCTGGTCAGGGTCGGCATTGATGCGAGCAGTCGCCCGCGCGGTGAACCGCCTCCAGGGCGCCCAGTTCGGCGGCGTCGGAAAGCGCGTCCAGGAGTTCCACGGTGAACTCACGCACTTCCTCGCCGTCCAGGTGGCGCACCCAGGGAAAAACCTCGGGCAGCGCGAGCAGCAGCGACCGCGCGCCTTCGTCCTGCTTCATCAGCGCAAGGAACAGCCGTGAGGCTGTGGTCAGGTTCTCTTCGGCGCGCTCTGCGTGGGCAGCGGTGGTCAGCACCATGTCGGGCGCATCACGATGCGTGACACGCAGGCGGCCCAACGCGGCAGCCTTGGCAGCCACGGCCTTCGGTTTTCTGGACAGGTCGGTGAACGAAACGGTTTCCACACCCGACCGACGGCGACGACGGGCGGTGAGGCGTCGACGGGCTCTGGGCTCAGGGGTTGGGAGTGGGGGTCGGGGTGGGGAGTGCGCGGGCGAGTGCGCTGATGCTGATGTCGACGATCGTGTGGAGTTGCCGGCGGCTCGTGCCGGCTCTGCTCATCACGGCCAGCGACTGGTTGACCGCCGCGAGGTGGACGGCGAAGGCGTCGGCATCGGAGTCGGCCAGGTCCGCGGCGGCCAGGGCGGTCCGCAGCCGGGTGCGCTGCATGGCCAGGGCTTCGATCGCGCGCGCGGCGATGGCGGGGTTAAGCACCGGTACCGCCATCGCGGTCTGGGCGACCAGGCATCCGTCCGGCACGTCGGGGTCGGCGATGCGCGCGAGCGTGACCTCGAAGAAGGCCCGTACCGCCCGCAGCGGTTCCTCGGACGCGGCCGAGAGGGCCTGGTCGTACCTGCCTCCGTACCGCGTGGCGTAGCGGTCCAGGCAGCGCAGGTAGAGCGTGTCCTTGTCGCCGAGCGAGGAGTAGATGGAACTGCGGTTCAGTCCGGTCGCCCTGGAGAGGTCGTCGAGGGAGGTGTCGGCGTATCCGGCTCGCCAGAACCGGACCATCGCCGCATCGAGCGCGGTGTCCACATCGAACTGCTTCTTCCCGGCCATCACGCACGCACCTCGTCGACGAGCTCGGGCCACTCCGTCGCGGCCCCCGCCCATCCTATCTTGAACTGATCAGTTCAAGATGGGTTAGGCTCGCGGCATGACCGACACCGCGACCACCGCGAACCGCTCCTCCGGGCAGCACCCGAGCTCCGGGCTGCCGCTGCACGACCTCGCGGGCTTCGGCCACCGCTGGGTCGACGCCGGAGGCATCCGCCTCCATGCCGTGGAAGGGGGTCGGCCGAGCGGCCCCACCGTCGTCCTGCTCGCCGGATTCCCGCAGACCTGGTGGGCTTGGCGCAAGGTGATGCCGGGCCTCGCCGAGCGGTACCACGTGATAGCGATCGACCTGCCCGGGCAGGGCCACTCCGACCGCCCTCCGCACGGCTACGACACGCACACCGTCGCCTCGCGCGTCCACGCTGCCGTGACCGCGCTCCACGTGGAGGAGTACTGGCTCGTGGCCCACGACATCGGGGCCTGGGTCGCCTTCTCGCTGGCCCTGGCATACGAGGAGCGTCTGCACGGTGTCGCCCTGCTCGACGCCGGCATCCCCGGTATCAGCCTCCCGGACGCCATCCCGACGGACCCCCAACGCGCCTGGAAGACCTGGCACTTCGCGTTCCACCTCGTGCCCGACCTTCCCGAGACGCTGCTCGCCGGGCGCGAACGCGACTACGTCGACTGGTTCCTGAAGGCCAAGACGCTGTCCCCGGACACGTTCGACGACGCCGAGATCGACCACTACGCCGCCGCCGTCGCGGCGGAGGGCGGGCTGCGGGCGTCGCTCTCGTACTACCGCGCCGCCGCGGAATCGGCGCGCGGGAATCATGAGGCCCTCGGACGGCGGCACTTGACCGTCCCGATCCTGGCGGTCTCCTCGTCCCACGGCTCGATCCCGGACATGGCCGCCTCCATCAGCCCCTGGGCGGACCACGTGACCGGAGCCGTCATCCCTGGTGCCGGGCACTTCATTCCCGACGAGCAGCCCGACGCGGTGGTGGGCGCGTTGACCGCGTTCATCGATCGCAAGCGCGTCGGGTAGTGCGGGAGGCGGTCCCGTCGGCGCGCGGGGCCGCGCCGTCTGCGTGGCATGGGGGGTGCGGTGGCCCCGGTTCCGGCGGGGCCACCACCCTTGTACGGCCGGGTCGGACCTTGTCAGGCCCCGTCGGGTCAGGCGGCGCAGACGGTCAGGTCGACGGTGTCGCCCTTGTGGACGACGGTCGGGGCGTGCGGGGAGACCGCGAGCACGGAGGTCGGCTTGCAGCCGCGGGGCGACGCCTTGGTGACGGTGCCGATCTTGAGCTGAGCCTTGTCCACCAGCTCGGCCCTGGCCATGTCCAGGCTGAAGCCGGCCAGTTGGATCGGGATGTCGCCGTACTGCACGGTGGTGACGTTCCCGTCGGCGGTGGTCTTGTGGGCTGCCGTGGCGGCCGGCCGCGAGGTGTGCGACGGGTGCGAGGTCTGCGACGGATGCGAGGTGTGCGAGCCGCCGCCTGCGGCCAGGGCGGAGCCGGCACCGGCCAGGACGAGTGCGGTGGCGATACCGGCGACGGCGGTGGCCCGCTTGCGACGGGCTCCGCGCGCGGTGGTGGCGGTGCCGGAGTGCGGCGCTTCGGCGCTGTTGGTCGAGTCGTTCATGGCGTTCACCGGTTCCTGCTCGAAGGGGGTGTCGTCCGTGCTGCGTTCACCCCTTCCCGACGCGGCAGCGGTCCCGTCTGCTGCACGCCCCCGATGAGACCTGAGTCACAGGGACGGGCTCCGCCGTACGCACCGCCTGGCCGCCCGACTCAGCCGCCCCGCCGCTCGGTTCGGCCACAGGTCCGCTCAGCTGAAGGTCCGCTCAGTCGAAGGCCGCTCAGTCGAAGGGCCGCGCGGACGGGTCCGTGGCGAGCCGGGCGTGCAGGTGGCAGTCGTGCCGTTTTCCGTTCGGCTCGACGAACGCCTCCCGCATCACGCCCTCCTCCGCGAACCCCGCCCGCAGGGCGGCCCGGCAGGAGCCGACGTTGTGCAGGACGTGGTCGAGGACGATCCGGTGCAGCCCCAGGCCGCCGGCGTGGGCCGGGCTGAAGGCCCAGTCCGCGGCGGCGTCCAGAGCGCGGGCGGTGACCTTGCGGCCGCGGGCGGCGGGCGTCACCCAGTACCCGGCCACCGCCTGGTCGGGCACCCGGTGCACATCGCGCAGGCCGAGGTAGCCGATCATGACGTCATCGGCCGGGTCGGTCACGGCGAACGCCGCGGTGCCGGTCGACCACGCGGTGAGGCGCGCCGACAGCCACACCGTGGCGCGGTCCTTCAGCGGTGCGTCGAGCACCGCCATGCCCGCGGCCCACTGGAGCACCTCGCCATCGGTCATCGCCCGCGCGACCGCCGGTTCGTCGGACGCGACGACGGGGCGCAGCACCAGCCCGTGGGCTCGCAGGATGGTCGGTGCCGTCAGATCGGCACCACGCGGAGAAGCCATGGCCAACACCTTACTGACCCACCGCGCCGGACACGTACGCCCGTTCGGTGCACGCCCGTTCGGTTGCGCCGACGTTCAGCGCACGCTCAGCACACGCCCACTCAGCGCACGCACGGGCGCCCGGGACGTCGTACGCGTGCGTGCGCGTACCTGATTCGTCCCGGGCGCCCGTGGAGGTGCGTGTGCGGGTCCGGACGATTCCTCGCCCGGCGCTTCCTTCGTTCAGCCCTCGGAGCCGTCGCCCGAGTCGCCGGAGCCGGAGTCGGAGCCGCCTTCGCCGTCGCTGTCGCCGTCGGCCGCCTCCTCCAGGCCCAGCCGCTCACCGAGCCACTTGTTGAACTCGATGGACGCCTGCACCCAGCTCACCGTGGTGGCCACGAAGTGGTCGAGGTTGACGCCCATGCCGATGAGCATCTGGGCCTCGCCGACGAGGCGGACGGCACCTTCGTCGTCGGTGTTCGTGTAGACCTTCGGCCACAGCGTGAGGTGGTTCCACTCGTCGATCGCCTCGTGGAGCTGTGCCTTCTCGTCGACGGAGTACGTGCGCTCGTAGAACGTACGCACCGCGAAGACGTGCTGCTGGGCCTCGCCGCGGAACATGAAGTAGGTGCGGAACTCCTCCCACGGCGCCAGGAGGTCGTCCTCGTCGTCGATGGCGTGCTTGAGCCCCATCTGGTCGAGGAGCTGCTTGACCAGGTCCTGGTCCGGGATCACCACGTTGGCGGTGGGTCCTCCGCTCGGCTGGTCGGGTTCCGGCTGGCTCCCGAAGTTCGGAATCGAGGAGGGGTCGATGCTCACCGTGAGGGTTCCCTTCGTGACGTTTCCCCGCCATCCTCCCCCATGACGATGAGCCCGTCGACCGCCCGGTCCACCCGGACGTTCTGCCCGTCCAGCACCTCTCCGGCCAGGATGGCGCGGGCCAGCGGGTCGCCGATCGCGGTCTGGATCAGCCGGCGCAGCGGACGGGCGCCGTAGGCGGGGTCGTTGCCCTCCTCGGCGAGCCAGTCCAGGGCGCCGTCGGTGATGTCCAGGGTGAGCCGGCGGTCCCTGAGCCGCTCGGCGAGCCGGCCGGTCTGCAGCCGCGCGATCCGGCGCAGCTCGTCCTGGTCGAGCGCGGAGAATACCACGATGTCGTCCAGCCGGTTGAGGAACTCCGGCTTGAAGGAGGCGCGGACGGTGGCGAGGACGTTCTCCTTCTTCTGCTCCGGGTCCAGCTTGGGGTCGACCAGGTACTGGCTGCCCAGGTTGGAGGTGAGGATCAGGATCGCGTTGCGGAAGTCGACGGTACGGCCCTGGCCGTCGGTGAGCCGGCCGTCGTCGAGGACCTGGAGCAGGACGTCGAAGACCTCCGGGTGCGCCTTCTCCACCTCGTCGAGCAGCACCACGCTGTACGGGCGGCGGCGGACCGCCTCGGTGAGCTGGCCGCCCTCCTCGTACCCGACGTATCCGGGCGGGGCGCCGACCAGCCGGGCCACCGAGTGCTTCTCGCCGTACTCGCTCATGTCGATGCGGACCATGGCCCGCTCGTCGTCGAAGAGGAAGTCGGCGAGCGCCTTGGCCAGTTCGGTCTTGCCGACACCGGTGGGGCCGAGGAAGAGGAAGGAGCCGGTGGGGCGGTCCGGGTCGGCGATGCCGGAGCGGGAGCGGCGCACCGCGTCGGAGACGGCGCGGACCGCCTCGGTCTGGCCGATCAGCCGCTTGCCGAGCTCGTCCTCCATCCGCAGCAGCTTCTGCGTCTCGCCCTCCAGCAGGCGGCCGGCGGGGATGCCGGTCCAGGCGGCGACGACGTCGGCGATGTCGTCCGGGCCGACCTCCTCCTTGACCATCTTCTCGTCGGCACCCCTGGTCTTGGCCTCCTGCTCCTCCCGGGTGGCCTCCTCCAGCTCCTCCTCCAGCTTGGGCTTCTCCCCGTACATCAGCTTCGACGCGGCCTCGAAGTCGCCGTCGCGCTGGGCCCGCTCGATCCGGGTGACGATGTCGTCGAGCCGCTCCTTCAGCTCGCCGACCCGGTTCAGCCCCTGCTTCTCCTTCTCCCAGCGGGCGGTCAGGCCACGCAGCTCCTCCTCGCGGTCGGCAAGGTCCTTGCGGAGCTTGTCCAGCCGCTGCACGGAGCCGGGGTCGGTCTCGTTCTTGAGCGCCATCTCCTCCATCCGCAGCCGGTCCACCGAGCGCTGGAGCTCGTCGATCTCGACCGGCGAGGAGTCGATCTCCATCCGCAGCCGGGACGCGGACTCGTCGACCAGGTCGATGGCCTTGTCGGGCAGGAAGCGGGAGGTGATGTAGCGGTCGGAGAGCGTCGCGGCGGCGACCAGCGCGGAGTCGGCGATCTGCACCTTGTGGTGCGCCTCATAGCGGCCCTTGAGGCCGCGCAGGATCGCCACGGTGTCCTCGACGGTCGGCTCGGCGACCAGCACCTGCTGGAAGCGCCGCTCCAGCGCCGGGTCCTTCTCGATCCGCTCGCGGTACTCGTCCAGCGTGGTGGCGCCGACCATCCGCAGCTCGCCGCGGGCCAGCATCGGCTTGAGCATGTTGCCCGCGTCCATCGCGGAGTCGCCGCCGGCGCCCGCGCCGACGACGGTGTGCAGCTCGTCGATGAAGGTGATGACCTGCCCGCCGCTGTCCTTGATCTCGGCGAGCACCGCCTTCAGCCGCTCCTCGAACTCGCCGCGGTACTTCGCCCCGGCCACCATCGCGCCCAGGTCGAGGGAGACCAGCCGCTTGTTGCGCAGGCTCTCGGGCACGTCGCCCTTGACGATGCGCTGGGCCAGGCCCTCCACGACGGCCGTCTTGCCGACGCCGGGCTCGCCGATCAGCACCGGGTTGTTCTTGGTACGGCGCGAGAGCACCTGGACCACCCGGCGGATCTCCTGGTCCCGGCCGATCACCGGGTCGAGCTTGCCCTCACGGGCGGCGGCGGTGAAGTCGGTGCCGTACTTCTCCAGCGCCTTGTAGGTGCCCTCCGGGTCCTGGCTGGTCACCCGTTGCCCTCCCCTGGCGTTCTCGAACGCCGTCAGCAGCGCCTTGGCCTTGGCGCCCGCGGCGTTGAGCAGCTCGCCGGCCGGGCCGCCCTTGACGGCGGTCCCGATCAGCAGGTGTTCGGTCGACACGTACGCGTCGCCGAGGTCCGTGGCGCGCTGGGACGCGTCGGCGATGACCGCGAGCATGTCACGGTTCGCCTGCGGGGGTGCGACGGTGGCCCCCTGTACCGACGGCAGGCTCTCCACCAGCCGCTCCGTGTCGGCGCGCAGCGCCGCCGGGTCGGCGCCGGTCGCGGCCACCAGGTCGAGCACGTTCTCGTTGTCCGTGCCGCTCAACAGAGCGAGCAGCAGATGCGCGGGCGTCAGGTCCGGGTTCCCCTCCGCGACGGCCTTGGCGTTGGCGCTGTTCAGCGCTTCCCGGCTCTTGTTGGTCAGCTCGGCTTCCACGGGCGTGCTGTCCTCCTCATTCGTTCGTCGCTACCATGTACCTCAACCTGATCACAGGAACATGAAGCAAGTTGAGTCTATTCCACTCAAGGTGATTCCGGGCACAGGTTCGCGCACCGGTTCGGGCACCGTCCCGGGAGGACCCATGAGCTCGGCACACCCGACGGATTCCCAGCCGACCGGCCCGACCGAGCCCACGGAGCCCACGGAGCCCACGGAGCCCACGGAGTCCACCGGCCCGACCGACCCCGCCGGCGCGACCGACCCGGCCGGCGCGACCGACCCGGCCGGCCCAACCAACCCCGCCGACCCGTATCCGATGGACGCCAGCGGCGCGTCCGTCCGGGCCGACGCCGCCATACTGCGCGAGCGCGCGGCCGCCTGTCCGGTGATGCTGCCCGACGGCGTCCCCGGCATGATCGTCTCCCGCTACCGGGAACTGCGCGACTTCCTCGCCGACCCCGAAGTGGCCAAGAACGCCCGGCACTTCGCCGCGCTCCAGGAGGGCCGTATCCCGGACCAGTGGCAGCTCAACGCCTTCGCCCTGGTCAACGGGATGACGACGGCCGACGGCGACAGCCACCGGCGGCTGCGGGGGCTGGCCACCAAGGCGTTCACACCGCGCCGGGTGGCCGCCATGCGCCCCTGGATCGAGCGGCTGGCCGGCGACCTGGTGGCCGAACTGCCCGGCCGGGCGGGCGAGGACGGCGTGGTGGACCTGCGGGCGCACTTCGCGTACCCGCTGCCGATGGGCGTGATCAGCGAGCTGCTCGGGGTGGACCCGGCGCACCGCGACCGCCTGCACGACCTCACCCACCTCCTGGTCAGCACCTCCAGTTCGGCCGCCGACGCGATGGCCGCGCAGCGCGCGATCCACGGCGTGCTCGCCGATGTCGTCGCCGAGCGCCGGGCCCGCCCCGGTGACGACCTGACCAGTGCGCTGATCGCGGCCCGCGACGGGGACCGGACGGACGGCGCCGAGCGGCTGAGCGACGAGGAGGTGACCGGCACCCTGCTGCTGATGATCGTCGCCGGGCACGAGACCACGCTCAATCTCATCACCAACGCGGTGCGCGCCCTGTGCGGCCACCCCGGTCAGCGCGACCTCGTTCTTTCGGGTGAAGCCTCCTGGGACGCGGTGGTCGAGGAGACGCTGCGCTGGGACAGCCCGGTGGCGAACTTCCCGTTCCGCTACCCCACCACCGACCTCGACGTGGACGGCACCAGGGTGCCGCGCGGCACGCCCGTGCTCGCCGGGTACGCCGCCGCCGGACGCGACCCGCGCGAATACGGCCCCGACGCGGGCCGGTTCGACATCACCCGGCCGCCGGGCACCCGCCACCTCTCCTTCGGGCACGGCGCCCACTACTGCCTGGGCGCCCCGCTGGCCCGCCTGGAGGCCGCGGTCGCGCTGCGGACGCTGTACGGGGCGTATCCGCGGCTGGCGATGGCCGTGGACGAGGACGGGCTGCCGCCACTGCCGGGCTTCGTCGGCAACAGCGTGGAGGAACTGCCGATCCGGCTGGACGGTTGAGCCCCGGCGCGGGCAACGCCACCGCACCGACGGGCTACGGTTCCTCCCATGGCCCGCCGTGACCCCCGCTCCCCCGACGCCGGATTCCTCGACTTCTGGCGCGAGTACCACCTGTGCACGCTGACCACCAGCCGCCCCGACGGCTCCCCGCACGTCGTCCCGGTCGGCGTCACCTACGACCCCGAGGCGGGGCTCGCCCGGGTGATCACCAACACCGCCAGCCGCAAGGCCGCGAACGTGCGGGCCGCCGGGCCGTCCGGCGCCCGGGTCGCGGTCTGTCAGGCGGAGGGCCGCCGTTGGGCCACCCTCGAAGGGCTCGCCACCGTCAGCGCCGACCCTGAACGCGTCGCCGACGCCGTACGCCGCTACACCGAGCGCTACGACCGCACCCCCGCGTTCAACCCGGACCGCGTCGTCATCGAGATCGCCCTCACCCGCGCGATGGGCAACGCCTGACACGTCCACCCGGCGCCGCGGACTCGGTTTCAGGCGATCCGGGTTCGGGCGATCCGGGTTCGGGCCGCCGGTTCAGGCCGCCCGGGCGCCGGTTCAGGCCGCGCGGGCGCCGGTGACCTTGGTCAGGAAGGCGTCCAGGTTGCGCAGGGTGCGCTCCACCTGCTCCTCCAGCGTCAGGGTCTCCTCCATGCGCTTGGCCAGCACCGAGGTCTTCTTGCCCCGCACATACAGGGAACAGGCCAGGTCGGCGCACATGTAGATGCCCACGGTGTTGCCCTGCCGCCCGGCCGGGCCGGCCAGCGGCGCGGCCAGCAGGTCGACCCCGCCGCCGGAGTGCCCGGTCAGGCAGATCGAGCACAGGCTGCTGCGCATCAGGTTCCTCCGTGCCCCCGGCGCGATCCGCAGGGTGATCCCCAGCGGCCGCTCCCCGCCGGTCACCACGTACGCGCGGTCCGGCGCACCCGGGTCCCGCCAGCCGAAGAAGTCGAGGTCGCCCCACGGCACCTCCGCCAGGTCCCGAGGCAGCCTGATCCGCTTCGCCTCCCCCTTCGAGCAGTTCACGAAGGAGTCCCGGATCTGCGCTTCACCAAGTGGGTCCATGGCATCCGAAGCTAACAAGCGACCCGCGGGGCTGTCGCCGCATTTACGGCCGGCGACGTACGGTACCCGCGCCCCGAAGGGACGCGGGTACGGCAACGGCAGCGCAGGCTCCAAGGGCAGGTTCTAGCCGTCCCGCTTGGGACGCCACACCACCAGCGCGCTCGTGTGCTGCACGTCCTGGTACGGCACCAGGTCGCGGCGGTACGACGCGTGCACCGCGGCCTCGCGCTGCTGGATGACGGCGGCGGCGCCGTCGACGGCGGCGGAGAGTTCGGCGACCCGGGCCTGGAGCGCGGCGACCTGGTTCTCCAGCTCGATGATCCGCTTGATGCCGGCGAGGTTGATGCCCTCGTCCTGCGAGAGGCGCTGCACCTCCCGCAACTGCTCGATGTCGCGGGCCGAGTAACGGCGCCCGCGGCCGGCCGCGCGGTCCGGCGAGACCAAGCCGAGGCGGTCGTACTGCCGCAGGGTCTGCGGGTGCAGCCCGGACAGCTCGGCCGCCACGGAGATCACGTAGACCGGCGACTCCTCCGTCAACTGGTACGGATTGCGGCCGCGTCCCATCCGGGGCCCGGAGACCCCGCCGCCGTCGATGCTCATCCGCTCACGCTCCCTTTGCGGCCTTGAACAACTCCGCCCGCGGGTCGAGGTCCGCGGTCGCCTCACGGTAGGACTCCAGCGCGTCCAGCGCCTTGCCCTCGGTCCGTGCGGGCACCGCCACCTCGACCGTGACGAGCAGATCGCCGCGTGAACCGTCCTTGCGCACCGCGCCCTTGCCCCGGGCCCGCAGGGTCCGGCCGTTCGGCGTGCCGGCGGGCAGCTTCAAGGTGACCGGCGGCCCGCCGAGGGTGGGCACCTTGATCTCGCCGCCGAGCGCGGCCTCGGTGAAGCTCACCGGGACCGTGACCGTCAGGTTGGCGTCCTTGCGGCCGAACACCGGGTGCCGGCCGACGTGCACGACCACGTACAGGTCGCCGGCCGGTCCGCCGCGCTCGCCGGGGGCGCCCTTGCCGCGCAGCCGGATGCGCTGCCCGTCGGTGACCCCGGCGGGGATGCGGACCTGCATGGTGCGCGAGCTCTTCGCCCGGCCGCTGCCGTGACAGACCTCGCAGGGGTTCTCCGCGATCAGACCGCGGCCCTTGCAGTCCACGCACGGGTCGGTGAGCGAGAAGCCGCCACCGCCACCGCGCGAGACCTGCCCGGTGCCGACGCAGGTCGGGCACACCCGGGGCGTGCCGTTCCTGTCGCCGGTGCCGGAGCACGCCTTGCAGGGCGACTGCGAGGACATCCGCAGCGGGACGGTCGCCCCGTCGACGGCCTCGGTGAAGCTGAGCGTCACCTCGGACTCGATGTCCTGGCCGCGGCGCGGCTGCACGCGGGTGCCGCCGCCCCGGTTGAACAGGCCGCCGAACACGTCGCCCAGGCCGCCGCCGAAGCCGCCGCCCTGGCCGGTCGTGGTGGTGCCGCCGGGCCCCTGGGCGCCGCCGAAGAGGTCGCCCAGGTCGAAGTTGAACCCGCCGCTGCCACCCGCGCCGGGACCCGGCCGCATGCCGCCGTTGCCGAACAGCGCGCGGCCCTCGTCGTACTCCTTGCGCCGCTTGGTGTCGGAGAGGACGTCGTTGGCCTCGGAGATCTCCTTGAAGCGCTCCTCGGCCTTGGCGTCGCCCTTGTTGGCGTCGGGGTGGAACTCCCGGGCCAGCTTGCGGTACGCCTTCTTGATCTCGGCGTCGGTGGCGTCCTTGGGGACACCGAGGACCTTGTACAGGTCCTTCTCCAACAGGTCCCTACTGATGCTCATCCTCGGCGTCCCTCCTCTCCGTCACGTCCCGCTCCGTCAGCCCTTGGACGGGCCACCGGTCTCCTCGTCGTCGTCCGCCTTCCGGTCGGCGCGGTCGGCCTGGTCGGCCGGCTCGTCCGACTCGGACTGCTCGTCCTTGCCGTGGGCGCCCGGCTGGGGCTCGGCGACCGCGACCCGGGCCGGCCGCAGATTGCGCTCCCCGATGCGGTACCCCGGCTGGAGGATCTGCACGCATGTCGTCTGTGTGACATCAGGCGAATAGCTGTGCATCAGTGCCTCGTGCACCAGCGGGTCGAAGGGCTCGCCCTCCTTGCCGAACTGCTGCAGGCCCAGCTTCGCGGCGACCGTCTCCAGCGACTCGGCGACCGACTTGAAGCCGCCCACCAGTTCGCCGTGTTCCCGCGCCCGGCCGATGTCGTCGAGCACCGGGAGCAGTTCGGTCAGCAGGTTGGCGACCGCGACCTCCTTGACGGCGACGCGGTCCCGCTCCACCCGGCGGCGGTAGTTCTGGTACTCGGCCTGGAGGCGCTGGAGGTCGGCGGTGCGCTCGCCGAGCGCGGTGCGCACCTGGTCCAACTGCGCCTTGACGGCCGTCAGCTCCTGGGAGGTCGCGTCGTCCCCGGCCCCGGGCACCGGGCCCGCCTTACCGGCGGTCCCGTTGCCCGAGCCGGACTTGCCCGCCTTGCCGGACTCCGGCTTGTCGGCGGCGTCGGAGGGGACGTCGGGCTCCTCGAAGCCCTTCGGCTCCTCCGTCACGCGGCACCATCCCTCTTGTTGTTCTCGTCGTCGACGATCTCGGCGTCCACGACGTCGTCGTCCGCGGCCTGGGCCGAGTCGTCGGCCGGACCGGCGCCCGCACCGGCACCCGCGGTCGCCGCGCCGCCCTCGGCCTGCGCGTTGGCGTACAGCGCCTGGCCGAGCTTCTGGCTGGTGGCCGCGACCTTCTCGGTGGCCTCGCGGATCGCCGCGGTGTTGCCGTCGTCGGACGACTCGTTCTTCAGCTTCTCCTTGAGGTCGGCGATCGCGGTCTCGACCTCGGACTGCACGTCCTCGGGAAGCTTGTCCTTGTTGTCCGCGATGAACTTCTCGGTCTGGTAGACGAGCTGCTCACCCTGGTTGCGGGTCTCGGCGGCCTCGCGGCGCTTGTGGTCCTCGTCCGCGTACTGCTCGGCCTCCTGGCGCATCCGGTCGACCTCGTCCTTGGGCAGCGAGGAGCCACCCGTGACGGTCATCCGCTGCTCCTTGCCGGTGCCGAGGTCCTTCGCGCCCACGTGCATGATGCCGTTGGCGTCGATGTCGAAGGTGACCTCGATCTGGGGCATCCCGCGCGGGGCCGGCGGCAGACCGGTCAGCTCGAACATGCCGAGCTTCTTGTTGTACGCCGCGATCTCGCGCTCGCCCTGGTAGACCTGGATCTGCACCGACGGCTGGTTGTCCTCGGCGGTGGTGAAGATCTCCGAGCGCTTGGTCGGGATCGTGGTGTTCCGCTCGATCAGCTTGGTCATGATGCCGCCCTTGGTCTCGATGCCGAGGGACAGCGGGGTGACGTCGAGCAGCAGGACGTCCTTGACCTCGCCCTTGAGGACACCGGCCTGGAGGGACGCGCCGATGGCGACGACCTCGTCCGGGTTGACGCCCTTGTTGGCCTCCTTGCCACCGGTCAGCTCGCGCACCAGCTCCGCGACGGCGGGCATACGGGTCGAGCCGCCGACCAGGACCACGTGGTCGATCTCGGACAGCTGGATGCCGGCGTCCTTGATCACGTTGTGGAACGGGGTCTTGCAGCGCTCCAGCAGGTCGGAGGTGAGCTGCTGGAACTGCGCCCGGGTCAGCTTCTCGTCCAGGTGCAGCGGGCCCTCGGCGGACGCCGTGATGTAGGGCAGGTTGATCGAGGTCTCGGTCGACGAGGACAGCTCGATCTTCGCCTTCTCCGCGGCCTCGCGCAGCCGCTGGAGCGCCATCTTGTCCTTGCCCAGGTCCACGCCGTGGCCGGACTGGAACTGCTTGACCAGGTAGTCCACCACGCGCTGGTCCCAGTCGTCACCACCGAGGTGGTTGTCGCCGTTGGTGGCCTTGACCTCCACCACGCCGTCGCCGATCTCCAGCAGGGACACGTCGAAGGTGCCGCCGCCGAGGTCGAAGACGAGGATCGTCTGGTCGTCCTTGTCCAGGCCGTACGCCAGCGCGGCGGCGGTCGGCTCGTTGACGATGCGCAGCACGTTCAGGCCGGCGATCTCGCCGGCCTCCTTGGTGGCTTGCCGCTCGGAGTCGTTGAAGTACGCGGGGACGGTGATCACCGCGTCGGTGACCTTCTCGCCCAGGTACGACTCCGCGTCCCGCTTCAGCTTCTGCAGGATGAAGGCGCTCATCTGCTGCGGGTTGAAGTCCTTGCCGTCCAGGTTGATCCGCCAGTCGGTGCCCATGTGGCGCTTGACCGAGCGGACGGTCCTGTCCACGTTGGTGACGGCCTGGCGCTTGGCCACCTCGCCGACGAGCACCTCGCCGTTCTTGGCGAAGGCGACGACGGACGGCGTGGTCCTGGCGCCCTCTGCGTTGGTGATGACGGTGGGCTCGCCGCCTTCGAGAACGCTGACGACGGAGTTAGTCGTGCCCAGGTCGATGCCGACCGCACGTGCCATGGTTAATCCTCCAACAACTGACTTGAGTGCAACTGGCTCAACAGTGCACGACAACGAGTCCGCTGTCAATTGACATGAGTCGAGGCGACTCAACTTAACGGCGCGTGTCCGACGCACTACCCGAGCGACGCCCACACCCGACCACCGACGCCACCGCTTCACCTGTCTCACGGATGAGCACCCTGCGTAGTTCCCCGGCCACGCCTGAACCGCCACAATTCACCCGATCGGCGGCAGATCCGGCCCCGCGAGCGCCCCCACTCCGCCCAGCGGGCACCCCCGTTCGGCTCCGCGGGTACCCCCGTCGCGACGCAGATCACCAGCAGGGCGGCTTTATGGGCCCGGAATTCCCGGGTAACCTCAGCCGAGACCGGAGTAAGTTACCGCTTAGTACGTTTTTGCTCGCAGCAGGCCCGAGGAGCCCTCATGCAGCTCGCCGCGATCATCGTGTCGCTGGTCCTCACGGCGGTCGGCGTCGCCCTGATCGGCCTCGCCGTCGCGCAGATCTACCGGTTCGTCAAGCTCGGGACGCCCGTCCCCGCGGGCAGCCGCACCAACGACCCGGTCGCGCGCACGAAGACGCTGGCCAAGGAGTTCGTCGGCCACACCCGGATGAACAAGTGGGGCCCGATCGGCGTCGCCCACTGGTTCGTGGCGGTCGGCTTCCTCACCTTGGGCCTGACCATCCTCAACGCCTACGGACAGCTCTTCAAGGCCGACTGGATTCTCCCGGTGATCGGCACCTGGCTGCCGTACGAGGTGTACATCGAGTTCATCACGCTCTTCACCACCCTGGGCATCCTGGTGCTCATCGCGGTCCGGCTGATGAACCTGCCCTCCCGCGCCGGACGCAAGTCGCGGTTCGCCGGATCGACCGCCTGGCAGGCGTACTTCGTCGAGTACGTGGTGCTCGTCATCGGCCTGGCCATCCTGATGCTGCGCGGCCTGGAGGGCGCCCTGCACGGCGTCGACCACTACGAAGCCGCGTACTGGGTGTCGTACCCCCTGGTGGCGGGCCTGCGCGGGCTGAGCACCCACACCCTGCAGAACACCGTGTACCTGGTCGCGATGATCAAGCTCGGCGTCACCATGATCTGGGCGATCACCCTGGGCCTGAACACCTCGATGGGCGTGGCCTGGCACCGCTTCCTCGCCTTCTTCAACATCTGGTTCAAGCGCAACGCCGACGGCCCGGTGGCCCTGGGCGCGCTCCAGCCGATGACCAGCGGCGGCGTGCCGATCGACTTCGAGGACCCGGGCGAGGACGACGTGTTCGGCGTCTCCCAGGTCGAGCAGTTCTCCTGGAAGGGCATCCTCGACTTCTCCACCTGCACGGAGTGCGGCCGCTGCCAGTCGCAGTGCCCGGCCTGGAACACCGGCAAGCCGCTGTCGCCGAAGCTGCTGATCATGAGCCTGCGCGACCACGCCCACGCCAAGGCGCCCTACCTGCTGGCAGGCGGCGGCAAGTCCGCGGAGGGCGAGGAGAAGGCGACCGAGGAGCAGCTCGCCGGGGTGCCGGCCGCCGCCCTCGCCGAGGCCGAACGCCCTCTGATCGGCACCCTGGAGGAGAACGGGGTCATCGACCCCGACGTGCTGTGGTCCTGCACCACCTGCGGCGCCTGCGTCGAGCAGTGCCCGGTCGACATCGAGCACGTCGACCACATCGTGGACATGCGCCGCTACCAGGTGATGATCGAGTCGGCCTTCCCCAGCGAGGCCGGCACGATGCTGAAGAACCTGGAGAAGAAGGGCAACCCCTGGGGCCTGCCGAAGAAGCAGCGGCTCGCCTGGGTCAAGGAGGTCGACTTCGAGGTGCCGGTCGTCGGCGAGGACGTCGAGGACCTGACCGAGGTCGAGTACCTGTACTGGGTCGGCTGCGCGGGCTCGCTGGAGGACCGCGCCAAGAAGACCACCAAGGCGTTCGCCGAGCTGCTGCACATCGCGGGCGTGAAGTTCGCCATCATGGGCGGCGACGAGAACTGCACCGGCGACTCGGCCCGCCGCCTGGGCAACGAGTTCCTCTTCCAGCAGCTCGGCCAGGAGAACGTCGCCATGCTCAACATGGCGTTCGGCGAGGAACTCGACGACGACGGCAAGGTGGTCCCCGCCTCCCGCAAGCCGCGCGCCTCGAAGAAGATCGTCGCCACCTGCCCGCACTGCTTCAACACCATCGCCAACGAGTACCCGCAGCTCGGCGGCGAGTACGAGGTCATCCACCACACCCAGTTGCTCCAGCACCTGGTGGACGACGGGAAGCTGGTCCCGGTCACGCCCGTCGAGGGCCTGATCACCTACCACGACCCCTGCTACCTCGGCCGGCACAACAAGGTCTACACACCGCCGCGCGAGATCATCGCCAAGGTGCCCGGGCTGCGCAACGAGGAGATGCACCGCCACAAGGAGCGCGGCTTCTGCTGCGGCGCGGGCGGCGCGCGGATGTGGATGGAGGAGCGGATCGGCAAGCGCATCAACAACGAGCGCGTCGACGAGGCGCTGTCCCTGAACCCGGACATCGTCTCCACCGCCTGCCCGTTCTGCCTGGTGATGCTCACCGACTCGGTCAACGGCAAGAAGAACGACGGCAAGGCGAAGGAGTCGCTGCAGGTCGTGGATGTCGCGCAGTTGCTGCTCGACTCGGTGCGGACGCCGGCGGCGGTGCCGGCGGAGGCGACCACGACGGGCTGAGCCGCACGGACGGTGCGGGGCCCGGACGTCACCGGGCTCCGGACGTCACCAGCGGCCGGCGCGCGGCGTGCAGCGGCCGGCGGGCCGCGGCCGGCCGCGGGGTGGTCCCTCAGGACACCCCGTGGTCGGCCAGCATCTTCTTGAAGTCCGCCGTCTTGAAGATCCCGCTGTCGTCCGACACCTTGTCGCCGTCGATCTTCACCATCGGGGTGCCGGCCGCCCCGCTCTTGTCGAACGCGTTCTCCGAGCCGCTGACGAAGCTCGCGTACTTCTGGTCGCGCACCGCCGCGTCGAAGGCGGTGCTGCGCAACCCCGGCACCCGGCCGGCGAGTTGGAGCAGGTAGTCCACGGTGAAGCCGTCGGTCTGCTCGTCGGGCTGGTACTGGTAGACCAGCGTGTGCAGCGCCGCGAAGCCGCTGCCGTCCGCCGACGCGTCCAACGCCGCGCGCAGCGCGTTCACCGTCCGCTTCGAGCCGCCCCCGCCGCGCTGGTCGAGGAACGACGCGAACGTGTACTGCACGCGGATCTTGCCCGCCACCTCCAGCGCCTGGATCTGGGCCGCGTTCGCCTGCTCGAACTGCTCGCAGATCGGGCAGCGCGGGTCCTCGTAGACGGTGAGGGTGTGCGCCGCGGAGGGGTCACCGACGGTGATGGTCGTGCCGTCCGCCTCCAGGCGGGCCGGGATCGCGTGCCCGGCGGTGGCGGGGGCGCCGCTGCCGGTCGCCGTCGGTGCCGAAGGGGTCGCGGGCGCGCTCGTACGGGAGTCCGGGAGGTGGGAGCCGTAGCCGGGGTCCGTGCCGGTGGAGCAGGCGGCCAGCGGCAGCGCGAGGGCGATGACGGCCGTGGCGACCAGGGCGGCCTTGCGGCGGGCGGGGAAAGGAGGGGTGCGTATCACCCGAACGGCCCTGGTCCGTGCGCCCTTGTCCGCGGCTTCCGCTCCGATGATCCCAGCGGCGTTCTTCTTCATCGTCGACTTCCCCACACCCGGTCCAGCCCGTCACCCGTTGCCGCCCGGCAGGCTACCGCGCGTGTCACAGGTTGGCAGCAATGGGCCGCCCGCGCACAGAGGGCCGTCCCCGCATCCGGAAGTAGCGGGTACGTTCGAAGGCGTGGCAGGTTTCAAGGGACGACGGGGCGAGGGCGGCCAGCGGGGCGGGGCGCGGTCGGCGCGGTACCGGCCGCCCGGGCCCGGCGCGGCGCAGCAGCAGCAGCCGCCGCAGGGGCACCCGCGGGCGTACGGCGGGGGATACGGCGGGGGTGGCGGAGGCGGCTACCCTGACGGCGCGCCCGGCGCGGGTGCGCCGCACGGCGGGCCCGAGTACTACGACCACCGCGGCGCCCCGGCCCCCTCGTACGACGACTCCCCCGGCAGCACCCGCGCGTTCACCGTGGGCAACGACGCGCGGTACGCCGACCCGTACGCGGAGCAGGCGTACGACGGCGGGTCCTACGACCGCGGGTACGACGGCGGTTACGGCGGCGCGCCCTACGGCGATGACCACGTGGCCACGTACCGGGCCGGCCAGGCGAGCGCGCCGCCGGTCGCCCCGCGGCTGCACTGGAAGGAACTGCTGAGCGGGATCGTGCTGCGGCCGGGCCGTACGTTCTGGCAGATGCGCGACCACACGGTGTGGGGCCCGGCCCTCATCGTGACCTTCATCTACGGGCTGCTCGCCGTCTTCGGCTTCGACGCGGCCCGCAGCGACGTGCTCAACTCCACGCTGACCGCGAGCGTGCCGTGGGTGCTGACCACCGCGGTCATGGTCGTGCTGTGCGGACTGACGCTCGGCGCGGTCACCAACACGCTCGCCCGCCAGCTCGGCGGGGACGGTGCCTGGGCGCCCACCATCGGCCTGGCGATGCTGGTGAGTTCGCTCACGGACGCGCCGCGCCTGCTGTTCGCGCTGTTCCTCGGCGGCGGCAACGGCTTCGTGCAGTTGCTCGGTTGGGCGACGTGGATCGCGTGCGGGGCGCTGCTGACGTCGATGGTGGCGAAGTCGCACGATCTGCCGTGGCTCAAGGCGCTCGGGGCGGCGTCGATCCAGCTGGTGGCGCTGCTGATGTTGTTCAAGCTGCCGCTGATCTGAGAGGTGGGCCGGGGCAGGTCGGTGCGCGCGGCAGAGGTGGGCCGGGGCGGGCCGGGGCGCGCGGCCGGGTCAGCGCCGATCCGCGGGATCGGTCAGGAACGTACAAGATCCGGGGCCGGCCGGGCGTGAGGCTGGGTGCATGAGCACCGAGAACGACATCGCACCCGAGCCGGTCCGCTTCGACACGAAGATCGCCGTACTCCTGCGGGACGACCTGGAGACCTGGCAGCGGCTGAACACGACCGCCTTCCTCGTCAGCGGGCTCGGCTCGCAGGTGCCCGAGGTGGTCGGCGAGCCGTACGAGGACGCCGACGGCACGCCGTACCTGCCGATGTTCCGGCAGCCGGTCCTGGTCTTCGAGGGCGACAAGCAGACGTTGACCACCGCGCACGCCCGGGCGCTGTCCCGCGCGCTGCCGCGGTCGGTCTTCACCGCGGACCTCTTCAGTACCGGCAACGACCACGACAACCGGGCCGCGGTCCGCGCGGTGCCGCGGGACGGGCTCGATCTGGTGGGGCTGGCGGTGTACGGGCCGAAGAACGCGGTGGACAAGGTGCTGAAGGGTGCGCGGATGCACCCCTGAGGGCCTTCGAGGCGTTGGCTAGACCTGCGTGCGGTGGAAGTTGAGGAACGAGCGGGAGGGCGTGGGGCCACGCTGGCCCTGGTAGCGCGAGCCGTAGCGGGCGGACCCGTACGGGAACTCCGCGGGGGACGACAGCCGGAACAGGCAGAGCTGCCCGATCTTCATCCCGGGCCACAACTTGATCGGCAGCGTCGCCATGTTCGACAGTTCGAGCGTCACGTGGCCGGAGAACCCGGGGTCGATGAAGCCGGCCGTCGAGTGCGTGAGCAGCCCCAGCCGCCCGAGGCTCGACTTCCCCTCCAGCCGCGACGCGATGTCGTCGGGGAGCGAGATCACCTCGTACGTCGAGGCGAGCACGAACTCCCCCGGGTGCAGGATGAACGCGTCGTCGCCCTCCGGCTCCACCAGCCGGGTCAGGTCGGGCTGTTCCACCGCAGGGTCGATGTGCGGGTAGCGGTGGTTCTCGAACACCCGGAAGAACCGGTCCAACCGCACGTCGATACTCGACGGCTGCACCATCGCCGCGTCGAACGGGTCCACCCGCACCCGCCCGTTGTCGATCTCGGCCCGGATGTCCTTGTCTGAGAGAAGCACCCCCCGAGACTAGCCGAACCCGATCACGCGTCCCGGCGCCCCGCACCCCACGGGGCCGTCACGGCACCGCCATGGCGCCTCGCGGCACCGAGCGACGGGACGCACCGGGACGCGTGGCCCTACTTCCCGCTCACTTCCCCGCGCTCCCGTGCAGCGCGTCCACCGGCACCGCATGCCGCAGCCGCGCGCACTTCGGACACCTCAACAGCCGCCCAGGCCCCAACCGCTCGGCTCCGAGATGCTGCATCGGAAACGACGCCGTACTGAACACATGTCCCTCCGCACACCGAACAACCGTGCGCTCCATGTAGCCCCTTCCCCAACTCCGCGTGGCCGACAAACCCACACATTAGGGGATTCCCCTGCCCCACCCGGCTCCACCACACCGACCCCCAACCTACCCCTCCCCCACCCCTCAACCCCGCCCCGTCCGCCTCCCACCATGGGGTACAGTAGCCTCGCAGCGTCTTCCCAAAGCCGCTCACCATGCGGATGTAGTTTAATGGTAGAACATGAGCTTCCCAAGCTCAGAGCGCGGGTTCGATTCCCGTCATCCGCTCCATTGCATCACTCCTGGGCTTGAGGCTTCCGCTATTCCGGGCTCCCGTTTTTTCGGCGGATGCGGCTCCTTGCCGCCGACCAGGACTTCCATGCCACGCAGCCGCGCCAGGCGCTCCGCGTACGCCGGATGAGCCGCCATCGCACTGTTCACACGTGACCCTTTTCCCACCTCACGCTGACGCGTGATGGAGGACGAGTACGGCTTGGACGACCGCGGTGATTCGGTTGGTACTGCAGCGGAGCTTCCGAAGGAGCCGCCAGCTCTTCAGGACCGTGATGGCTTGCTCGACCGGGCAACGGATCTTGGCGTGACTGCTGTGGTGTCGGCGCTTCCCCTGCTTGCCGCGACGGCCTCGGAACGGGACGTGAACGTAGTAGCCGGCTCCCTGGTACGCCTTGTCCGGATGGTCTTCATCGCCTCGGTGAGGGTCGGGGCGAGAGCGGCCGGCACGTCGATTGCCTCGCGTATGCAGCGACGGACCGTCGCGATGCCGATGTGGAAACCGGCGGCGAGCCGGGCATAGTTGCGCGGTGTTTGAGCCAGGCGCGTGCGTATACCGGTTCAGCCGACGGTCAAGACCACGTTGCCGCGCACCCGGCGGCCGCGGAGTTCGGCGATGGCCTCGGCCGTACGGGCCCAGTCCCGGATCGAACCGATCTCCGGGTGCAGCCGGCCGGAGGCGACCAGGCGCACCAGGGCGGCGAGGTCTTGGCCGTAGCTCGCATCCGATGTCGTGTAGTCGAAGTGCGTGATCCGGGCCTGGTTGGGGCCCTTGAAGAAGTCGAAGAAGTTCAGGGTGACGGGCTCGCGGCTGGCCTGGCCGAACCACACCAACTGCCCGCCGGGGGCGAGTTTGGTCAGCGCGGCGGGCAGGCTGGCGCCCCCGACCGACTCCAGCACCACGTCGTAGGGGCCTGCGGCATCCACGACGGAGGTGACCAGCTCAGCGGCGCCGAGCTCCAGCAGTTGCGCGCCGCGTTCGGCGGTGGCGCTGACGGCCGTGACGGTGGCGCCGGAGGCGGCGGCCAGCTCGGTGACGTAATGCCCCACCCCGCCGCTGGCCCCGGTGATCAGCAACCGGCGGCCGGCGAGCGGTCCGGCGGCGCGCAGCAGCCGCAGCGCGGTGATGCCGGCGAGCGGCAGGGCGGCGGCGGTGACCGCGTCGACGTTGTCGGGCAGTTCGGCGAGGTCGGTGGTGGGTACGGCGACCTGCTCGGCCCAGCCGTAGGCGGGCGGGTGGCCGACCACGCGGGTGCCGGCGGCCGGCCCGCTGCCGTCGGCGGCGGCCCGTACCACGGTACCGGCGACGTCCTTGCCGGGCCGCCATCCGTCCCAGCGGCGGGCCAGGCCGCCGTCCAGCTGGAAGGTCTCGCCGCGGTTGACCGAGTACGCCTCGACCGCGATGACTGCCTCGCTGATGGCTGGTTCGGGCTCAAGAGCCTCGCCGAGGATGACCGGCTTATCGGTGTCGCCGGGCGCGCCAGGCAGTATCGCCTTCATGTTTTGCTGTCCTCTCGGGAGTACTGACGGTGGGCGGGCTTCAGGCGACGAGCGCCCGCTGCCAGTGCTGGGTGTCGGCGTACTCGCGCATGTTTGTGATCTTGCCGTCGCGGACGGTGAAGACACCGATGTTGTTTTCGCGGTACGGGCGGCCGGTCTTTCCGGTGGCCCAGGAGTCCCACTCGACCAGTACCTGCTCGCCGGCCCCGAAATGGTTGGTGACCTTGATGCCGATCTCTTTCTCCGGGTCGAGGTGGGCGAAGGCGGTGGCAAGGAAGCCGTTGATCACCTGGTCGCGGCCCTGCCAGGTGCCTGAGATCGGCAGATCGCCGCCGTACCAGCAGCTGCCGTCCAGGGCCCAGGAGTCACAGATGACATCCTGATCACCGGCAGCCAGAGCCTCGAAGTAGCGCAGCACCACGGTGGTCGGATCACTCTCGGCGAAGACGACGGTCTTGGCGTGCAGGGTGTCGAAGTACTCCCGGACGGAGGCGATCTTGCCGTCGCGGATGGTGAAGACGGCCAGGCAATGCTGGTCGTAGCGGCCGCCCGTCCGGGCCTGGGCGAGGGTGTTCCACTCGGCGAGCACCTTCTCGCCCTCGGCGATCAGGCCGTCGAAGCTGAACTCCATCGTCTCCGGCCGTAGCCGGGCCACCATCTGCGGCACGAACTCCTCCAGGATCTCCACCGGCCCGGTCCAGGTGCCCGACAGCGGCAGGTCGCCGGCGAGGGTCCAGGTCGATTCGGCGGTGAAGAAGCCACGCAGAGCGTCGATGTCGCCAGTCGTCAGCGTGTCCATGTATGCCTGGACGACGGCCTTGCTCGTGGCGGTCAGTTCCTGGGTGCTCATCGTTTTCTGCCCTTCTGAGGGGGTGTTTCCTCCGTTGCCTCGAACATAGGTCCACGGCATCCCCGAGAGGAAAGACCTGTCCTGGCTGACTCGATACCAGCACGGCATAAGCCCAGTTCAGGCCCGGGCGTAGGATGCGCCGCATGGCAGAACTTCGTCGTCTTCGCTACTTCCTGGCGGTGGCCGAGGAGCGGAACTTCACCCGTGCCGCCGCCCGGCTGCTGATAGCCCAGCCCGCATTGAGCCGCCAAATACGCGAGCTGGAGAAGGAAATGGGTGTGCGGCTGCTGGATCGCACCACGCAGTACGTGGAGCCGACCGAGGCCGGCCGGCTGCTGATGGAACGCGGTCAGGCCCTCGTCCGCGAGGCGGACCGGCTGTGGCGCGAGGTGCGGGGTTTTGCCACTGGTGCCAAGGGGAGCCTGTCCTTCGGCTACAGCGCCAGCACCGGCTACGAGACCGCCCCGGCCCTCCTGGAGCGGCTGGCCGAGACCAACCCCGGCATCACCGTGGACGCCAAACTGTTGTCCACCGCCGAGCTCTTGGCCGCCGTCGCGGACGGCACCCTGGATGCCGGCCTGCTGCGCTGCCCGCCGCCCACTCCGCAACTGGTGCGCACCCTCGTACGCCTGGAGCCGCAGGGCGTGCTGATGCACCAGGGACATCCACTCGCCGCTCAGAGCGAACTCCCGGCGATCGCCCTGGCCGAGGAGACGATCCTGCTGCACCCGCGGGAAGCCAACCCCGGCCACTACGACGCCATCACCGCCATCTTCCAGCGCGCCGGCATCACCCCCGAGTTCCGACCGCGTCGCCTCTTCGACACCGCGCACACCCCGGTGGCCCAGGGCAAGGCCGTCGCCGTCGTCGGTGCCTCCACCCTTCCCGGGCTGCCCGCCGACCTGGTCTGGCGCCCTCTCGCTCCCGCCGAGGCGATCGAGATCCACCTGCTGACCCGCGGCAACCCCTCACGCCCCGCGCTGGCCCATCTGCTGCGCGCCACAGCGGCAGTCGCCCGTGAGCACGGCTGGCTACGCGTCTGAGCAGCATCAACCGGATCACCGACGTGGTGAAGGCCGTCCTCGTGCTTCACCACTACGCCTATGCGTGAGGTCGGGAAGAGCTCACTGCCGCACGGGCGTCCGGCTCGGGCCGTCACGTAGTGAGCCGGTGATTCCGTCGGTCCTCAGGCCGAGGGCGTACCCGAGGGGCCGTAGACCCCGCCCTCTCGTACGGCCCCGCGAAGCCCTCCCGCTCGTTGGGGACGGGCGTGAGAACCGCGCCGCCCCCGCACCGCATCCGCACCACGCACGGCGGTACGGTGCGGTCAGCCGCAGGCACCAAGGGCACTGGACACGTGGGTACTTCAGAGCGGTAGGTGTCACTGACCAGTACAGATGCCGACGACGCCCCCGTGATTCCCAAGCTCGGAGCGCGGGTTCGATTCCCGTCATCCGCTCCATAAAGAAGCCCCAGCTCAGCGAGTTGGGGCTTTGTCGTTGTCTGGACCAATTACAGGCCCGCGTCAGACGGCCAATTGAGGCGGTTCAGAGACGCCGAATGGTGCGGCGAATATGGGCGCGGCGCAACTCTCGAATGATGCGACGCATTTCGAGTGACCTGCATCACCGTGCGAAGTTGCGTTCCGTCATGCTTGGTTGAAGGCTGCGCTGCGACCCGGCCGTCAGCTCGCGGGCAACGACCTTGGCCAGCAAGCGGATTGCGAGGCGCACAGTGCGGCGCCTGGCTGGTGGGTTCCGTCACGGAGCGTCGCGGCGGGCAGGCTTCGGGGGCCGACACGGCATCGCGTCGGCCCCCGAACGGGCGGTCGGACCGGCGTCAGGCCGGCCGCATCACTTCCGCACCGGATGCGTCGTCGGCCGCCGTGTCGAGGCGTTCGGCGCGGACGCGTTCATCGAGACCGGCCGCGACCTCCTTCCGCCGCTCCAGCGTGGAGTGCCGGGTAGATCAGGGCAGCGCGTTCCGAGGACTGGCCGGCGCGGACCATGGCGTCCTTCAGCGTGCCGCCCGACTGAGTGACGAGGGTGTTACCGGTGTGGCGGAGGTCGTAGAAGCGGAAATTGCCGGGCAGGCCGAATTTCGCGCGGGCCTTCCGCCGTTTCCGGCCGAAGGCGGACCGGCGGAATGGCGCCCCGCGCTCTCCGACGAAAAGCAGTCCGTCGTCTTTTCCCGCCACCCACCCATGGCACTTGACGCTTCGCGCGACGCAGGAAGCACGCCGGGCCGCCTCGTCCACGTCGTCGACCTGAGCCCACCGTTCTGCGCGCACAGAGCAAGGTCGTCTCGGCCTGGCTCCGGCTGCTGTTACCGGCGGCACCGCCGTCGCGTGTCGGCCGGGGGCCGGAGTTTCGACGTACGGCGTCACGTTGCGACGCCGTACATGCCGCGCAGGCGGTGAGCGTACGACCGCGCCGGTACGCGCGGCCCAAGCGACCCCTGGTGCCCCCCTGGTGCCCCCGTCATCGCAGCCAGGTGGTCGACCCCGGCACAGCGAAGGACGTGCCCGCGATGCGCGTACGGAGAACACGGTTCATCCGTGAACAGCGGACACCAATGCCGTCCGAGCTGGTGGACACGGCGCTGGAACCCGCCCCTGGGCCCAGATGCCCGGCACGACTGAAGCCGCCGACCGGGTGGGCGGCGGCTTCGGCGGCTGGGCAGCGATCAGTGTGCGGCCGTCAGGAACTCGGCCTTGTAGACGCCGTCGCGGAGCGTGGTCAGGTGGATCTCCCCGCTGATCCCCTCGTACTCGTCGGTGCCGCCGGTGATGACGCCGTTGACTTCCGTGCTGGAGGAGTCGTCCGGCTTGACCAGGTTGCCCACCTGGAAACCAATCTCGCCGTGCTGGTAGATGTCGACCATGCCGGTGCAGTAGATGACGTCACCGTCTTCGCCGGCGGTGTCGTTGCAGCTGATCACCGCGCCGCCGACGGCCGCGCCGTCGGCGTCGAGGACCGCGCCGTGCTCCCCGAAGCCGGAGTTGGACGTGCTGCCCGTGGGCATGTCCTTGCTGAAGTCGAGGGTGACGGGTTGCGGGGCGGTGACCGCGGCGGCGCTCGCGAGAGACGGGGCCGCGGCGGTGAGCGCCAGTGCCACGACGGCTCCGGCGGCACCTCGCTTGAACAGGACAGCTCGCTTCATCGATCCTCCTGGTGGAGCGGTATCGGACGTTTCCTCCGATGTGAAGGGCCATAGCTGACCACACCGGGCGACTGTCGACCGGTGTCTGATCACCGAGGCGTGTCGGCCGCGCGCCGGCGCCGGAGCGGCCCCGGAGGCCGCTTCCCGGGCGGTTCGTCGCGGCCGGGAGGGGCCGGGGTCCGGCGCACGGCACCCGGCTGATTCCCCGGATCGGGGGCAATCACGGTGTCGTTCAGCCGAATCCGCCCGGCACCGCCGATCATCAAATTACTCCGCGCGTATGGCGGTGAATTCGCATGTTCCACCGGCACGTGCTTATCCTCAAGTCCTCTTCGGCTCGGTGAAGTTCCACCTGGAGGATCGACATTGCCTCAAGGAAAATTAGACGGTCCATTTTTCGGATTTTCAACCGCGCTGCGGTGGATCGCTTATCCGATGCTGCTCCTGGCGGTGGTCTCGGCGGCCACCGCGACCCTGCTGGAGCACTGGGACCCCGGCCATGTCGTCGCGTTCTTCCAGCTCGGCACCATCGGCTACCTCTGGATTCTGGAGCGGCTGATCCCGTACCGCACCGACTGGCACCCCGACGGGCGTGAAATCCGTTACTACGGGCTCTACTTCCTGCTGACCATGGTCGGCGGGGCGCTCGGTCAGCTGGTGGTCTCCGCCATGGTCACTCGCCTGGCACCCCCTCACCCGGTGCTCCCTCTCCGCATGGAGATCCCGCTCGCCCTGCTGACCGGCTCGCTGGCGAAATACCTTTTCCACCGGTGGTCCCATCACCACCCGTGGCTGTGGCGGCTGCACGGCGTGCACCACTCCCTGGACAAAGTGAACGTCACGAACAACGGCGTCAATCACCTGCTCGACGTCTTCCTGGGGCAGGCCACCGTGCAACTGGCCCTCGCCGCGCTCGGTTTCTCGCCGGAATCCGTTCTCTGCGCCACCCTGTTCGTCGTCGCCCAGGGGTATTTCGTGCACGCGAACATCGACGTCCGCATCGGCTGGCTGAACCATGTGCTCGCCGGCCCGGAACAGCACCGGCTGCACCACAGCACCGTTCTGGCCGAAGCCGGCCACTACGGCGCGGACTTCGCGATCTGGGACCACGCGTTCGGCAGCTTCACCTGGCGGCCGGGTCGCACCCCTGCGGCGGTCGGGCTCCAGGACCCCGCCGCCTTTCCTCCCACCGGCGACGTGCTCGCCAGCCTGCTGCACCCCTGGCGTCCGGCCACCCGGCCCGGCACCTGATCGTCCGCCCGAGCGGGCCGGTGTTCGCGCATTCCCCTCCCCGCACCGCGCCGCGGCGCCATGACTCACGGAATGGACCATGACGGGCTCGCCCAACGAAGACTCCCCGGATCGGATCGCGATCATCGGCATCGGCTGCCGGTTCCCAGGCGGCGCCCGCGACCACCAGGGCTTCTGGCGCAACCTCATCGAGGGCCGGGACTGCATCACGCCGACCCCCGCCGATCGCTACGACGTCGCCACCCTGGCCAGCAGGGACGCGGCCAAGCCGGGCCGCCTGGTCGGCGGGCGCGGCGGCTACATCGACGGCTTCGACGAGTTCGACCCGGAGTTCTTCGGCATCAGCCCGCGCGAGGCCGCGCACATGGACCCCCAGCAGCGCAAGCTGCTGGAAGTGGCCTGGGAGGCGCTGGAGGACGGCGGTCAGCGGCCGAGCCTGCTGGCGGGGCGCGAGGTCGGCGTCTATGTCGGCGCGTTCACCCTGGACTACAAGATCCTCCAGTTCGCGGACCTCGGCTTCGACAGCCTGTCCGCGCACACCGCGACCGGCACCATGATGACGATGGTGTCGAACCGCATCTCGCACTGCTTCGACTTCCGCGGCCCCAGCGTCTCGATCGACACCGCCTGCAGCTCGTCACTGGTCGCGCTGCACCTGGCCCGGCAGAGCCTGCTGCGCGGCGAGACCGATCTCGCCCTGGCCGGCGGCACCTTGCTCCACCTGGCGCCGCAATACACCATCGCCGAGACCAAGGGCGGCTTCCTGTCCCCCGCCGGTTGGTCGCGTGCCTTCGACGCGGCGGCCGACGGCTACGTCCGCGCCGAGGGCGTCGGCGTGGTGGCGCTCAAGCGGCTGGCGGACGCCCTGCGGGACGGCGACCCCGTCCACGCGGTGGTGCTCGGCAGCGGTGTGAACCAGGACGGCCGCACCGACGGCATCACCGTGCCCAACCCGGATGCCCAGATCGCGCTCATCCGGCGGGTCTGCGCGGAGGCGGGCATGCAGCCGGGCGGGCTCCAGTACGTGGAGGCTCACGGCACGTCCACGCCGGTCGGCGACCCGATCGAGGCGAACGCGCTGGGCCGGGTACTCGCCATCGGCCGGCCGCCGGGTGCCCGGAGCTACGTCGGCTCGGTCAAGACCAACATCGGGCACAGCGAGGCGGCCGCCGGCATCGCCGGGCTGATCAAGACGGTGCTCGCCCTGAAGCACCGCAGGATTCCCCCGCACATCAACCTGGAGCGTCCCACCACCGCGATCGACTGGGCCGCGCTGCCCTTCGAGGTCCCGACCCGGGCGGTGGACTGGCCCGAGCACGAGGGCCCGGCCCGTGCGGGCGTCAACTCCTTCGGCTTCGGCGGCACCAACGCCCATGTGCTCCTGGAGGAGGCGCCGGCACCCCGGCCGACCGGCGTCTCCTCGCGTGTACCGTCCCGCACCGTCCTGCCGCTGAGCGCGCGCTCCCCGGACCGGCTGCCCGAACTCGTCGCGGGCATCCGGCGGCAGCTCGCGGGCATCGGGCAGCAACCCGACAGCGCCGACGGGCCCCCGGCGGCGCTGTCCGACCTCGGCCACACGCTGGCGCGGCGCCGCGAGCACCACGAGCACCGGCTGTCCGTGGTGTACTCCACGGCGTCCCCCGAATCGCTCGACCAGGCCCTGGCCGCCTACCAGCGCGGAGAGCCGCATCCGCGGGTGCTGGCCGGCCGGCGGCGGGAGCGCGCGCAGCGCCGGCTGGTATGGGTGTTCACCGGCATGGGCCCGCAGTGGTGGGGGATGGGCCGCGGGCTGCTGGCGACCGAACCGGTCTACCGCGAGGCCGTCGAACGCTGCGACGCCGAGATCCGCCGGCAGGCCGGCTGGTCGCTCCTGGACGAACTGGCCCGCGGCGAGGCCGATTCGCGGATGTCCGAGACCTGGCTCGCGCAGCCCGCCAACTTCGCCGTGCAGGTCGGCCTGGCCGCGCTCTGGCGCAGCTACGGCGTACGTCCGGACGCTGTCGTCGGGCACTCCACCGGCGAGGTCGCCGCCTTCCACGAGGCGGGGGTGTACAACCTCACGGACGCGATCGCGGTGGTGCTGCACCGCAGCCGCCTGCAACAGCGGCTGGCTGGCACCGGTGTGATGCTCGCCGTCGGTCTGACCGAGCCGGAGGCCGCCCGCCGCATCCGGGACCGCCGCGACCAGGTGTCGCTGGCCGCCGTCAACGGCCCTTCCGACGTCACGCTCTCCGGCGACCAGGACGCTCTCGGACAGCTCGCGGCCGAACTGGAGCGGGAGCAGGTCTTCAGCAGGTTCCTGCCGGTGCAGGTGCCCTACCACAGCGTGCGGATGGACCCGATCAGGGACGAACTGCTCGCCTCGCTCGCCGATCTCACGCCCGCCGCTGCCGAGGTCCCCCTGTACCTGACGGCCCGCAAGGGCCGCGCGACGGGCCCCGAACTGGACGCGGGCTACTGGTGGCAGAACGTCCGCGACCCGGTGCGGTTCCAGGCCGCCGTGGAGTCGCTGGTCGACGACGGCCACCGGTTGTTCCTGGAGATCGGCCCGCACCCCGTCCTCGGCCACGCGATCCGCGAGTGCCTCGACGGCCGGGGCGTCGAGGGCCGGGTGCTGCCCTCGATCCGCCGCTTGGAGAACGAGCCCGAGGCGTTCGCCGGGTCGCTGGCCGAGCTCCACAACCACGGGGTCGAGGTTGCCTGGGAGGCGCTGCACCCCGGTGGGCGTCCGGTGTCCGTGCCGGGCTACCCGTGGAAGCGGGACCGGTACTGGACGGAGCCGGCGCCGGTCGAGCAGATCCGGCTCGGCCGGCTCGACCACCCGCTGCTGGGCCGGCGGACCGCGAACGCGCAGCCCACCTGGGAGGTCCAGCTCGACCTCGAACGGCTCCCCTACCTGGCCGACCACCGCATCCAGGACAGCACGGTGTTCCCGGCGGCCGGATACCTGGAGATGGCCACGCAGGCGGTGCGGGCGCTGACCGGCGCCCCGCAGGCGGTGCTGGCCGATGTCGAACTGTCCAAGGCGCTCTTCCTGTCGCAGTCCCGGCCATCGACGGTCCAACTGCACTTCGACCCCGACAATGCGGCCTTCACCATCGCCTCCGTCGGCGCCGAGCGCACGGTGCACGCGGCCGGCACCGTCCGCGCCGCCCGGCGCCGGCGGCCCGGCACGGCGCCGGACCTCCGGACGATCCGCTCGCGCGCGCGCCGGCGGCTCGACGGGGCCGACTGCTACCGGGAACTCGCCGGACTGGGCTACCACTACGGTCCGGCCTTCCAGCGCGTCGAGGAGGTGTGGATCGGACCCGAGGAGGCGCTGGCACGCGTCTGTCCGGCAGAACGGCCCCCGGTGGACGCGGCCGACAGCCATGTGCATCCGACGCTGCTCGACGCGTGCTTCCACGCTCTGCTGGCGCCCCAGTTGCTCGCCGAACGACAGGCGGGCGGCATCCGCCTCCCGCTGTCCGTCCGGGAGGTGAGCCTCGACCGTGTCGGCGACCAGCCGTTCTGGGTGCATGCGACGATCTCCGGGCGGAGCGAGGACGAACTCACCGGCGACCTCGCTCTCTACGCCGACGACGGCACCCCCCTCGGGCACGTCACCGGATTCCGCGCGGCCGACGTCGAGCACGCATCGACCTCGGTCAGCCTGGCCGCCATCGACGGCTGGCTGGCCGAACCGACCTGGATCGAGCAGCCGCTGGAGGCCGTCGGCGCGCCACGGGACGCGCCACTGGACGGAGTGCCGGACGGGCTGCTGGTCTTCGCCGACGCGCAGGGCCTCGCAAAGGAGTTGGCCGAGCGGGTACGCGTCCGCGGCGGAACCTGCCACCTGGTGCAACTCGGCGAGCGCTACCGGCACGACACGGACGGCTCCACGGTCCGGCCGGGCTCCGCGGCGGATCTGCGCCGGCTGTTCACCGACCTCGACGACACCTTCGGCACCGTCCTGCACCTGTGGAACCTGGACCTGCCGTCGATCGACTCGGCCGACCGGGACGAGCTGGCGCGCTGCGGCACCCTCGGCGGCTACTCCCTGGTCGCCCTCGCCCAGGCCCTGCCGTCGGCCCGGCCGGACGCTCGGCTGCACATCGTCACCCGGGGCGCCCAGGCGGTGGTCGCCGGTGACCTCGTGGAGCCGCTGGGCGCACCCGCCTGGGGCATCGGACGGGTCCTGTGGCAGCAGGAACTCGTCGCACAGAAGGGCAAGTTGATCGACCTCGGCGTGCCCGCCGACCACGGGGACGAGGCCGAGGCCCTGCTGCGGGAGATGGCGACCGCGGACGTCGAGGAGGTCGCGCTGCGCGCGGCACGGCGCTTCACGAGCAGGCTGCGCGCGCCCACCGGGCTCACCCGGCCGCTGCCGCTGCGCCTGCGCCCGGACGGCAGTTACCTGGTGACCGGCGCGTTCGGCGCGCTCGGCCGATTGCTGTGCCGCACCCTGGTCCGGCGGGGCGCGCGCAGGTTGATCCTGGTCGGACGCACCCTGCTGCCCGAGCGGGACCAGTGGGCCGAGACCGATCCGGATACCGCGGCCGGCAGACGCGTGGCCTTCCTCCAGGAGCTGGAGTCGCTGGGCGCCCACCCCCTCCAGGCAACCCTCGACGTCACCGACGAGACCGCCCTGGCGGACTGGCTGGCGGACCACCGGCGCCGCCGGCTCCCACCCGTACGCGGTGTCTTCCACCTCGCCGGTCAGGTCAGCGACGCGCTGGTCGGCGAGCTGGACCGGGCGCGCTTCGACGCGGCGTACGAGCCCAAGGTGGTCGGGGCGCACCTCCTGCACCGGCACCTGCGCGACGAACCGCTGGACCACTTCGTCCTGTTCGCCTCCATCGCCGCCCTGCTGACCACCGCCGGCCAGGCCAACTACGCTGCGGGCAACGCGTTCCTCGACGCGCTGGCCCACCACCGCCACGCCCAGGGCCTGCCGGCCCTGAGCATCGACTGGGGCCCGTGGGCAACGGGGATGATCGAGGAACTGGGGCTGGTCGACCACTACCGCCACGCACGCGGGATGAGTTCGCTGCCGCCGGCCGCGGGCATGGCCGTGCTGGAACGCGTCATCGGCCAGGACCGGCCGCAGCTGCTGGTCGCCACCATCGTCGACTGGCAGGTGTTCCAGGCGTGGTACGCCTCACCCCCGGCGCTGGTGGCCGGCCTGGTCGCCGCCGCGGCCGAGCAGATTCCCGCCGCCCCGGCCGGCGGCTTCCCGGCCGTCTTCCGAGCGGCCGACGCCGACGCCCGCCAGGGGCTGGTGGGCGAGCGCTTCACCGAACTCGTCTGCGGCGTGCTCCGCGTGCGGCCGGAGCGCGTCGACGTGGAGGTGGGCCTGAACGCCCTCGGCCTTGACTCGCTGCTGGCGATGGAGCTGCGTGCCCGCGTCCAGGCCGAACTGGGCGTGTCGCTGCCGGTGGTGGCCCTGCTCAGCGGAGATCCGGTCGGCGCGCTCATCGAGCGGCTGCACGCCGGTCTGCTGGAACTGGCGGCGGACGACGGGACCGTGCCGCAGACGGCGGTGGAACTCCACACCGACGTCCACCGGTACCCGCTGACGTACAACCAGAAGGCCCTGTGGTTCCTGAGGCAGCTCAACCCGGACGCCTTCGCCTACAACATCGGCGGCGCGGTCGAGGTGGGCACCGAGCTCGACCCCGAGCTGATGTTCGCGGCCTTCGTCACCCTCCTCGAACGACACCCGTGCCTGCGTGCCAACTTCCACCTGGAGGACGGCCGGGCGATGCAGGTGATCTCCGCCGAGGCCCGCCCGGACACCGCGTTGTTCGACGTCGAGGGCCGGGCATGGGACGACGTCCACCGGATGATCGTCCGGGAGTACCGGAAGCCGTACGACCTGGAACACGATCCGCTGGTCCGGTTCCGCCTGTTCCGACGTGCACCGGACCGCTGGGTGATCATGAAGGCGGTGCACCACATCGTCTCCGACGCGATCTCCACCTTCACCTTCATCGAGGAGCTGTTCACGGTCTACGAGGCGCTGCGGCACGGCCGGCCCGTGCTGCTGCCACCACCGGCCGGGAACTACCTGGACTTCGTCAACCACCAGAACCGGTTCCTGGCCGGACCGGACGCCCGCGGGATGCTCGGCTACTGGCGCGGACGGCTGCCCGCCGAGATCCCGGTGCTCACGCTGCCCACCGACCGGCCCCGGCCGCCGGTGGTGACCCACAACGGGGCCTCCGAGTTCTTCCAGCTCGACGCCGAACTCAGCGCCGGGGTCCACACGCTGGCCCGGGAGCACAACGCGACCCCGTTCATGGTGCTGCTCAGCGCGTACTACCTGCTGCTGCACCGCTGGTCGGGGCAGGACGACCTGATCGTCGGCAGCCCGGTGTCCGGCCGTACCCGCGAGGAGGACTCCTCGGTGTACGGCTACTTCGTCAACCCGCTCCCGTTGTACGCCAGTCTGGCCGGTGACCCGACGGTCGCCGAATTGCTGGCCCAGGTCCGTGAGACCGTGCTGGGCGGGCTGGACAACCAGGAGTACCCGTTCGTGCTGCTGGTCGAGGAGCTCGGCCTCCAGCACGACCCGAGCCGGTCGGCGGTCTTCCAGGCGATGTTCATCCTGCTCACCCACAAGGTCGCCCAGGAACGCGGGGACTACCGGCTGGAGTACATCGAGCTCCCCGAGGAGGAGGGTCAGTTCGACGTCACGCTGTCCGCCTACGAGGACCGGTCGGACGGCCGCTTCCACTGCGTGTTCAAGTACAACACCGACCTGTTCGATCCGCGGACCGTCCAGCGCCTCGCCGGCCACTTCCGCAACCTGCTGGCCGGACTGACCCGCACCGCCGCGGACCTGCCGGTCAGCCGTATCCCCATGCTCGGCGACGCGGAGCGCGCGCGCATCCTCACCGCGTGGAGCGGCGCGACCCGGCGGGTCGGCCACGCCCCGCCGGTCACCGAGCTGTTCGCCAAGGCCGCCGCCGCGCGGCCCAGGGCGCTCGCGGTCTCGGTCCCCCGCGGATACGGCCCGGCCGCCCGGCTGACCTACCGCGAACTCGACCAGCGCTCGGGCCGGATGGCCGGACGGCTGCGTGAAATGGGCGTCGGCGCGGGCACGGTGGTGGCGGTGTGCCTGGACAAGTCGTCCGAGCTGGTGGCGAGCCTGCTCGCGGTGCTCCGGGCCGGTGGCGCCTACCTGCCGCTCGATCCGGACCACCCGGCCGAACGCCTCGCCGAACTGGCCGCCGACGTCGGGGCGGTACTGGTGATCGCCGACCGGCCGGGCCGGTTCGGCGCCCCGGTGGTCTCCCCGGAGGATCTCGCGGCGACCGCGGCCGAGGCTCCGGAACCGGCGATCGACCCGGACCTGCCCGCGTACGTGATCCACACCTCCGGGTCCACCGGACGCCCCAAGGCCGTCCGGGTCAGCCACCGCAACCTCGCGTCCGCCTACGCCGGTTGGCACGAGGAGTACCGGCTGGAGCGCGACGTCCGGGTCCACCTCCAGATGGCCGGGCTGCCGTTCGACGTGTTCACCGGTGACCTGGTCCGGGCCCTCTGCTCGGGCGGGACGCTGGTCCTCGTCGACCGGGAACTGCTCTTCGACACGGCACGGCTGTACCGGACCATGCGTGAGGAGCGCGTCGACTGCGGCGAGTTCGTCCCCGCCGTGGCCCGTGGCCTGCTGGCGCACTGCGCGCGCGAGGGCCTGCGGCTGGACTTCATGCGCCTGCTGATCGTCGGCTCGGACACCTGGAAGGTCGCGGAGCACCAGCGACTGCGCGAACTGTGCGGACCGGACACCCGGCTGGTCAACTCCTACGGCCTCACCGAGACCACCATCGACAGCACGTACTTCGAGGGCACGGGCGAGGGGCTCGAACCCGGTCGCACGCTGCCGGTCGGCCGGCCGTTCCCCGGCAGCGAGGTGTACATCCTGGACCGCCACGGCGAACCGGTGGCGCCCGGCGTCCCCGGCGAGCTGTGGATCGGTGGGGGCGGCGTCACGGACGGATACGTCGGTGACCCGGAGCGGACCGCCGAGCGGTTCACCACGCGAACGGTGGGCGGCGTCCCGAAGCGGCTGTACCGGACCGGCGACCTCGGCCACTGGGACGCGGACGGGCAGATCCACCTGCACGGCCGCGCGGACGACCAGGTCAAGCTACGCGGCCACCGGATCGAGCCCGGCGAGATCGAGGCGCACCTGGCCGCGATGCCCGAGGTGGCCCAGGCGTGCGTGGCCGTCCGCAGGGACCCGTCCGGCGAGGACCTGCTGTGCGCCTACTGCGTCCCGGCCGACGGCGCGGTGCTCGACCACCTCACGCTGCGCCGCCGACTGGCCGAACGGCTGCCGACGTATCTGGTCCCGTCCCACGTCGTGGCGCTGCCGGCCCTGCCGCTGACCGCGAACGGCAAGGTCGACACCGCCGCGCTGCCCGCACCCGGAGCGCGCACCGGAACGGACCGGCGCGATCCGCCGGTCACGCGGTACGAGGTGCGCACCGCCGCGCAGTGGGAGACCGTTCTGGGAGTCGACCGGGTCGGTCTTGAGCAGGACTTCTTCGAGCTGGGCGGCAGCTCGATCAAGCTGATCGAGCTGATCCACCACCTGCGGACCGAGTTCGGGGTAGGCATCCCGGTCGGCCTGCTCTTCCGCAGCAGCACCCTGCACGGCATGGCCCGTACCGTGGAGCAGGTCGTCACCGGGCGGATCAGCGGCACGCAACCGTACCTGTGCTTCAACGAGTCGGCGGCACCGGGCGAGACCGTGTTCTGCTTCCCGCCGGCGGGCGGGCACGGCCTGGTGTACCGCCAGTTCGCGGAGCGGCTGCCGGAGTACCGGATCGTGGCGTTCAACTACATCCGCGGCGACGACAAGACCGAGCGCTACGCCGACCTGGTCGAGCAGTTGGCGGACGGGCGCCCGGTCGCGCTGGTCGGCTACTCGTTGGGCGGCAACCTGGCCTTCGAGACGGCCAAGGAGCTGGAACGCCGCGGCCGGGCGGTGTCGGGCGTGGTCATCCTGGACTCGCACCGCATCCCCGAGGCGTACGACGTCGGGCCCGAGCACATCGCCGCGTTCGAACGCGAACTCGCCGACCACCTGAACCGGTACACCGGCTCGTCGATCGTCGCCAGCGAGACCATGGAACAGGCGAAGGAGTACCTCGAGTTCTGCGCCGGCACGCCGAACCTGGGCACGGTCAGGGCGCCGCTGTCCGTCATCTCCCACCAGGACGCGCTGCCGGGACACGCGCCCGGGCGGCACGGCTCGTGGCACGGAAGCTCGGCCACCCGTACCGAGGTGGTCCAGGGCTCGGGACGCCACGAGGAGATGCTGGACGGCGAGCATCTACGACACAACGCCGACCTGGCGCGGGCCGCCCTGGGGCGGACCGCCCTGACGCAGGACATCGGGGCGAAGGACGGTGCTGTCCATGCCGACGCGTGAGGACCGTCCCCGTGTCATCGTCATCGGCGCGGGCATCGCCGGGCTGGCCGCCGGCTGCTACGCCCAGATGAGCGGGCTGGAGAGCCGGATCTTCGAGAAGCACGTGCTGCCCGGCGGCTGCTGCACCGCCTGGGCCCGCAAGGGCTACCTGTTCGACTACTGCATCGACTGGCTGATCGGCACCGCCCCCGGCAACGACGCCCACCGCATCTGGCGGGAACTCGGCGCGCTGGACGGGAAGACCGTCACCAACTTCGAGGTCTTCAACCGCGTCGTGGACGAGCACGGCCGGGAAGTCAGCTTCTACAACGACCCGGACCGGCTGGAGCGGCACCTGTTGGAACTCGCGCCCGGCGACGCCCGGCCGATCCGGGAGTTCTGCCGGGACCTGCGGCGGTTCACCTCCATCGACCTGTACCCGTTCCTGACCCCGCCCCCGCTGCGCACCGTCCGCGAACGGCTGGATTTGCTGGGGACCGTACTGCCGTCGTTCCGGTTGTTCTGGCGCACCGGCGCCACCTCGATGGACGCCTTCTGCGCGCGGCTGCGGGACCCTCTGCTGCGCAGGGCGTTCCCGTTCATCTTCTTCCAGGACCACGAGGTCTTCCCGCTGCTGCCCTACCTGTTCAACATGGCCGCCGCCCACCGCGGCAACTGCGGTTTCCCGCAGGGGGGTTCGCTGGGACTGGCGCGGTCCGTCGAGGAGCGGTACACCTCGCTCGGCGGGCGGATCGGCTACCGCGCACCGGTGTCCCGCATCCTGGTCGAGCAGGACCGCGCGATCGGCGTCGAACTCAAGGACGGCAGCAGGGAGTTCGCCGACCACGTGGTGGCGGCCTGCGACGGCCCCACCGTGCTGCGCCGGCTGCTGGGCGACCGGTACTCCAGCCCGGTGACCCGGGCCCTGTACGACGAGGCGCTGCACCAGCCCGACGCCCTCTACCCGGGCGTGGTCTCCGCGTTCGTGGGCCTGACCGGGGATCTGCCGCCCGGCACCCCGCACAGCACCACCTACCTACTGGCGCCGCAGGACAGTGCCCGGCTGCCGGCCGCGCGGCAGAACAGCCTGGTGGTGCAGCTCCGCTCCCGGTACGCCGACGGGTTCGCGCCGCCCGGCCGGTCGGTGGTGCACTGCACCTACTTCAGCGACTTCGGCTCCTGGCAGGCGCTGCGCGACAGCGACCGGAAGGCGTACCGGGCGCGCAAGCGCGAGGTCGCCGACTTCGTTCGCGGCTTCCTCGAACGGCACCACCCCGGCACCGCGGAGCGCATCGAGGTGATCGACGTGGCCACTCCGGTCACCCTGCGGCGCTTCACCGGCAACCACGAGGGCAGCATCCTGGCCTGGAAGTCCTTCACCGAGGCCGAGCGACTGACCGACCGGCTGGTCGGCAAGGAGCGGATGCGGCTGCCCGGCCTGCGCGGCTTCTCCATGACCGGCCAGTGGGTCACCGGCGGCGGGCTGATCCGGGCCGCTTCCGCGGGCCGGTTCGCCATCCGCTACCTCTGCGACGAGCTCGGGGTGCCCTTCCGCGCGTGGCCCAGTGCCGACCGCACGCCCTGGCAACCCGAACGCTGGGGTGAGCTGCCGCAGCTCGGCGAGCGGGCCGTCTACTCCGGGGCGGCGTCGTCATGAGGCAGACCATGATCGTCGTCGGTGGCGGCCTCGGCGGCCTGTCCACCGGCTGCTACGCGCAGATGAACGGCTACCGCAGCACCGTCCTGGAGATGCACGACCTCCCTGGCGGCTGCTGCACCGCCTGGGACCGCGGGGAGTTCACCTTCGACCCGTGCGTCAGCTGGCTGCTCGGCTCCGGGCCGGGCAACGAGATGCACCGGATCTGGCTGGAACTCGGCGCGATCCAGGGCAAGCAGATGCGCACGTTCGAGACGTTCAACACCGTCCGCGGCCGGGACGGCCGCTCCGTGAACTTCTACTCCGACCCCGATCGGCTCCAGGCCCACCTGCTGGAGCTGTCCCCGGCGGACGCCCGGCCGATCCGGGAGTTCTGCGCCGGCCTGCGCGCCTTCCGCTCCTGCCTGGCGAAGTACCCGTTCCTCACGCCGGTCCCGCTGATGGGCCGCTTCGAACGCATGCGGATGCTCTCCGGCTTCCTGCGGTACGCCAACCTGATGCGCCGCGCGATGTCCGTGCCGATGACGGACTTCTCCGCGCGGTTCCAGGAGCCGCTGCTGCGCGACGCGTTCAACTACATCCTCTACGAGAAGCACCCGAGCTTCCCGCTGCTGCCGTTCTGGTTCCAGCTGGCCAGCCACGCCAATCAGTCGGCGGGGGTGCCGGAAGGCGGCTCGCTCGGCCTGGCGCGCTCCATCGAGCAGCGCTACCAGCGGCTGGGCGGTGAACTCGTCTACAACGCCAAGGTCGTCGAGATCCTGGTCGAGGACGACCGCGCGGTAGGCGTACGGCTCAGCGACGGAAGCGAACGGCGCGCGGACATCGTGGTGTCCGCCTGCGACGGCCGGACCACCGTGATGGACCTGCTCAAGGGCCGCTACGTCGACGAGGGTTACCGCCGGCTCTACACGACCACGATCAACGACCCGGAGCTTGTCTTCCCCGGTTACGTCACCGTCTTCCTCGGCCTGCGCCGCCCCTTCCCCCAGGGCGATCCCTACACGACGTACCTGCTGTCGGACGAGCAGGCCGCACGGCTGACGGGCATCCGCCACCCGAGCCTGCACGTCCAGTTCCGCAGCCGCCACTACCCCGAACTCTCCCCGCCCGGAACGGCCGTGGTCTACGCGAGCTACTTCTGCGACATCGCGCCCTGGCGGGAACTGAGCACCGGCCCGGAGCAGTCCAGCCGGGTGCGCCGCGGCGTGGAGACGCACACCCTCGCGGTCGGGCGCGGCCGCGCGTACCAGCAGGCCAAGCGCCGGGTCCGGGACACCGTGGTGGAGCTGCTCGAACAGCACCATCCGGGGATCGGGCAGGCCGTCGGCGTACGGGACGTGTCCACTCCGCTCACCCAGGTCCGCTACACCGGCAACCACGACGGCACGGTGCTCGGCTGGCAGCCGTTCCTGGCCAGCGGCGAGGACATGGAACAGCAGATCCGCACCCACGGGCCGGCCCTGCCCGGACTGGCGAACTTCTACCTCTCCGGCGTCTGGGCCACCACCGGCGGCCTCATCCGGGCGGCGGCGGCCGGCCGGCACGTCATGCAGTACGTCTGCCGGGACGACGGCCGGCCGTTCAGCGCCCTGGTGGACGACCACGCGCCACTGCCCACCCAGATCGTCGAAGGAACCACCCCCGTCAAGGAAGGAGCCACCCCGTGAAGATCGAGAAGTGGATCGTCGGCGAGCACGTCGAGGGCGTGCCGGACGTCGACCGGATGTACCGGAAGGTGACCGAGGAGGTCGATGTCGACCTCGCCGACGACGAGATGCTGCTACGGACCCGCTACGTCTCGGTCGACCCGTATCTCCACGGCATCGCGCTGGACACACCGCTCGGCACCCACATGGGCGCCGACTCGGTGATGGAGGTCGTCGAGGCCGGCCCGCGCGCCAGGTTCGCGGTGGGCGACCTGGTCCAGGGCTTCGGCGGCTGGCGCAGCCACGTCGTCAGCACCGGTGCGCCCGAGAGGTGGACCGGGACCTTTCCGATGGTCTTTCCGGCCTACCGCCGGCTCGAACCGGGCGACTACGACGACGTGCTGCCGCTGTCGTCGGCGCTCGGCATCCTCGGCGGTTCCGGCATGACCGCCTGGGGCACCATGACCAAGTTCCTCACCGTCCGCCCCGGCGACACCGTGGTGGTCAGCGGCGCCGCGGGCCAGGTCGGTTCGCTGGTCGGGCAGTTGGCCAAGCGGGCCGGGGCGCGGGTGGTCGGCACCACCGGAACCCCGGAGAAGGCGGCCTACCTGGCGGGGCTGGGCTTCGACGAGGTACTGGAGTACCGGCACGGCGACGACCCGGACGCCGTACGCGAGACGCTGGCCAAGGCGGCACCGGACGGGGTCGACAAGTACTTCGACAACCTGGGCGGAGCCTTCACCGACACCGTCTTCAGCATGCTCAACGTCGGCAGCCAGGTGGCGGTCAGCTGGCAGTGGTCCAGCCAGGTGGGCCAGGAGTGGACCGGCCCGCGGCTGCTCAACTACATCATGTTCCCCCGCACCACCATCCGCGGCATCTTCGCGCCCGAGTGGTTCACCGAGGACAACTGGACGGCGCTGCACGCCGAACTCGGCGGCGCGGTCCGCCGGGGCGAGATCGCCTACCAGCAGACCGTCCACCAGGGCTTCGACGGCATCCCCGCCGCCTACCGCAGCCTGTACACCGACCGGGCCGTCTCCCGCGGCAAGGTGCTGGTGGAACTGTGAAGCGGTCGGTGGCGAGCCGCCCGACCAGCCTGGCGGAACAACCGGAGGAACGATGGGACTGAGCCGTACGTACGCGCGGCAGTTCACCCAGGGCCCGACCCCGGCCGACGCGCGGCCACCGGGACTGCCGTACCCCGACGGCTGGTTCGCGGTGGCCTTCTCCGCCGAGTTGAGCGCGGGCACCGTGCTCACCCGGCCGCTGCACGGCGAGGACGTGGTGCTCTACCGGCTCCGCGACGGCGGTGTCCGGGCCGTTCGTCCGTACTGCCCGCACCTGGGAGCGCACCTGGGCCTCGCCGAGATGGAGGGGGACGATCTGGTCTGCCCCTTCCACCGCTTCGCCTTCGGCCCGGACGGTTCCTGCGTACGGACCTCCTACGGCACACCACCGCCGTCGGCCACGGTCGCGCAGCTGCCGGTCCGCGAGGCCAACGACGCGATCTTCGTGTGGCGGCACCACGACGACCGCCCCCCGCTCTGGGAACTCCCGGACTGGCACGTGCTCGGGGACCGGCCCCCTCGCGTCTCCACCTGGGAGATGTCGGGCCACCTCCAGGACGTGATCGAGAACGCCGTGGACACCGGGCACTTCTCCGCGCTGCACGGCTGGGCCGCGTTCGAACTCGCCGCACCGATCGCCTTCGAGGAGCGGGCCTTCCAGGTGTCGCTGAGGGTCCGCGAACGCTTCCCGCTGCTCGGCGAGCACACCCTGGAGGTGGAACTGGAGGGCCGCGGCCTCGGCCAGCTGCATGTGTGCACCTCCCTCCCCCGGCTCGGCGTGCGCACCTGCGCCATGCTCACTCCCGTGATGATCGCGCCGAGCCGCTTCCAGCTCCGGCAGTCGAGCCGGCTCGCCGTGGCGGAGCCCGGATGGCTGCCGGGGCCGTTGGCCCGGTGGATGAGCCGCTCGGCACCGCGCCTGCTGGGCGGGCTGACGCTCCGAGCCAACCGCGAGTTCGTCGCCGCGGACTTCCCGATCTGGGACAGCAAGCAGTACCAGTCGCCGCCGCGGCTCGCCCAGGGCGACGGTCCCATCGGCCCGTTCCGGCGCTGGGCGCGGCAGTTCTACCCGCCGACGGCAGTCGGCTCCCCCGGGCGCCAGATCAACCCCCTCTCGGAGCGGAGCGTGTCGACGTAGGCGAAGGAGACGGGCCCGGGGTCGAAGACCCGGGGCTTCGTTCGGAACGTCACCGGCGCCAACGCGACCGCGTCGGACGGTGGCAGCGGACGCACGACCATCGGGCTCACCCGCACTGACCGGACCGGGTAACCCCGGCCCGTCACGTTCTCGTCATGGCGAGGGTTCGCCATGGTTCCGTCTGTGCAGGGGTGTTGGACGCCCGCTAAACCGTTGTCATGAGACCCATATCCAGACGCCGGTACGCTCCAGCTGCTACAGCGCTGACCATGGCGCTTGTCGGCTGGTCGGGGGTGTCGGCCGCGTCGGCGGGCGCTTCCCCGGTGGCGGCAGGACATCCGGCCGCCACCGGCCGGTCCTACGACATCACCCTCGTGACCGGCGACCACGTGCACTACACCGACCTGCCGGGCAGCAACGACCTCGTGACGGTCGACCCCGCCGACGGGAGCAACGGCGGGGTGGATGTGGAGACTCACGGCAGCGACACCTATGTCGTCCCCCGGCAGGCCATGTCGCTTCTCGCCGCCGACAAGTTGGACCCACGGCTGTTCGACGTCACCGCGCTGGTGGCCATGGGGTACGACGACGCACACGCCGATTCCACGCCGCTGATTGCCACCGCCCCGAAGAACAGCCGCTCCGCCCGGCCCCCGGCCGCGCCCAGGGGCGCCACGTCCCTGCGCACGCTCACGTCGATCGACGCGACCGCGCTACGCACCGACAAGGACCAGACCCGCACGTTCTGGAACGCGATCGCCCCTGGCGACGCACCGCGCACGCTGAACGGCGGAATCGGCAAGCTGTGGCTCGACGGCCAGGTGAAGGCGTCGCTGAGCGACCAGACGGCGCAGATCAACGCCACTGCCGCCTGGGGACAGGGATACGACGGCAAGGGCGTCAAGGTCGCGATCCTGGACAGCGGCGCCGACCTCGATCACCCCGACCTGGCCGGCCAGGTCGACGCCACCGCGAGTTTCGTGCCCGGCGAGAGCGTCGATGACGGCAACGGCCACGGCACGCACACCGCCTCCACGATCGCCGGCACCGGCGCCGCGTCCGACGGCAAGGAGAAGGGCGCGGCTCCCGGCGCCCGCCTGCTGGTCGGCAAGGTGCTCGGCGACGCGGGCACCGGCGAAGACTCGTCCCTCATCGCCGGGATGGAGTGGGCCAAGGCGCAGGGCGCTGACATCGTGTCCATGAGCCTGGGCAGTCCCGACGCCTCCGACGGCACCGACCCGATGTCCCAGGCCGTCAACGAGCTGTCCGCCGACGGCGGTCCGCTGTTCGTGATCGCCGCGGGCAACGCGTACGACCCCGGCACCATCGGCGCCCCGGGCGCCGCGTCCTCCGCGCTGACCGTGGCCGCCGTCGACGGGAACGACCAGCGGGCGGACTTCTCCAGCCAGGGCCCGCTGACCGGCACCCACAGCCTCAAGCCCGACATCTCCGCGCCCGGCGTGGACGTGACGGCCGCCGCCTCCCAGTCGGTGCCCGGCTGGACCGGCGGCCTCTACCGCACCATGAGCGGTACGTCGATGGCGACGCCCCTCGTCGCGGGCACGGCCGCGATCCTGAAGGAACGCCACCCGGACTGGAGCGGGCAGCGCATCAAGGACGCGCTGATGTCCACGTCGCACCGGACGAGCCAGACGCCGTACGAGGTGGGCACGGGCCGGGTGGACGCCGCCGCGGCCGTCGACTCGGCGATCGAGGCGACGGGCTCCGTCGAGGCAGCCGCCTACGACTGGCCGAACGCCGACGCGAAGGCCACCACCCGCACCCTGACCTACCGCAACGACGGCGCCGCGGACGTGGATCTCGCCCTCTCCCTCGACACCGACGCCGCCGCCTACACGCTCTCGGCGTCCTCGCTGACGGTGCCGGCGAACGGCACCGCCGAGGTGACGCTGACTCTCGACCCCTCGAAGGTCCCGGCGGGAACCACGTTCTCCGGCCAGGTCCTCGCCACCGACAGCGCCACCCACACCGTGGTCGCGCACACCGGCTTCGCGCTGTTCAAGGAAGCCGAGATGTACGACTACACCGTCAAGTTGACGGGGAGCGACGGAAAGCCCGCCACGGACACGGTGGCGCTGTACTCCCCCGCCTGGTCCGAGCCGCAGTACATCGCTGTCTCCGGCGAGACCACGCTGCGCCTGCCCCCCGGCACCTACACGGCCACCTCATACGTGGACGTGCCCGGCAGAACAGCCGGCTCGCTCGGCGAGGCCCTGCTGATCTCCGACGACGTCACGCTCGGCAAGGGCCACACCGAGGGGACGGCAGACCTCGACGCGACCAAGGTGCGCGAGGTCACCGCGGTGCCGAAGCGCGAGTCCGAGGAGACGCAGATGGTCTTCGGTATGCAGCGCACGTACGACTCCGCCCCCGGGCAGGGCTGGACCACTTCCGATCTGCTGCCCGCCAAGTACGACTCGTTCTACCTCTCACCGACACGAAAGGTGAGTGACGGCTCGATGCAGGCGTTCGTCCACTGGAGGTTGCGGGAGAAGGCCCTCGACGCCAAGACGGGCACCGGACACGACATCGCGTTGACCGCTCAACCCAACACCGCGTACCACGACGGTGTGCGCACCCTGAAGACGGTGTACGCCGGCCAAGGCGCGGCGACCGACTACACCGGTCTTGACGTGCGCGGCAAGGCCGTGGTGATCGACCGCAGTGCCGACGTCACCGCTGACGAGCGCGCCCAGGCGGCCGCCGACGCCGGCGCCTCGATGCTGATCGTGGTCAACGACACCCAGGGCCGCCTCTTCGAGAGCTCCACAGGCGCCGACGACCTCACCGTCGCCTCCGTGGAGCAGGGGGACGGGGCCCGGCTCACGGCAGAGGCGAAGTCCGGCAGGGGCACGCTGCGCGTGGCACAGCAGGAGTACCCGGACTACACCTACGACCTGGTCCAGAAGTTCAGCGGCTTCATCCCCGACAAGCCGCTGGCCTACACGCCGAACGACTCGGGCCTGGCGCGTATCGACAACTCCTTCTACGCGGCCGACGGCACCCTCGGCTTCGGCGGCCGCTACTTCGTCCCGTCCTGGGGCCCAGCCCTGGGCGGCGACTCCTACGAGCGCTACGCCCGCACCACCACCGAGTACGTCACCGGCGGCACGGGCGCCATCGGTTCCTGGTACGAGCAGCACGAGGCCCTGGGCGCCACGGCGGACTACTTCGAGCGCGGCCAGACGGCCTCGTACACGTCGGGGCAGCGGTATGACGGGGCGTGGTTCGAGCCGGTGCAGGCGCCGCGCTTCGGCGACACCTACGTCCCGTACTACACCAGCAGCAACACCCTGAACTGGAACGTCGCGATGTGGTCCGGCGGCGACGACGGCCACGTCGGCGCCGGGGGCAACGGCACCGTGCGGACCGCGCTCTACCGTGACGGCACGCAACTGACCGCGTTCAACGCCCAGTCCGGCCGCATGAACGGCATGACGGCGGGCTCCTACACGCTGGTGGCCACGGGCCAGCGCTCCACCCCGGCCTGGTCGACGTCCACCCGCACGAGCACCACGTGGGGCTTCGACTACCAGCCGCTGCCGTCCAGCCCGGCCGCCCGTGCGAACCTCCCGCTGCTCAACACGTCCTACGACATCGGTACCGACCTGCAGGGCGCGGCACGGGCGGGGCACCGCATCGAACTGGGGCTGCGCTCGGCCACGTACACCGGTGACGTCGCCGCCACGTCGGCCACCCTCCAGGTGTCCTACGACGATGGGGCGACCTGGCAGAAGGCAACGCTGAAGAGGACCGGCGACGGCCGCTGGTCGACGGTGCTGACGCCCCCGCGCACGTCGCGGTCGCTGTCGCTGCGTACGGCCGCCGAGGCGCCGGGCGGCCTCTCCGTCCGGCAGGACGTGATCCAGGCCGTCACGCTGAAGTGATCCAAGGCGCGTGTGGCGGGCCGGCGGTGACCGCCGGCCCGCCACACGCGCCCGAAACGTCACACCCAGCCGTGATGGCTCGCATACCACCCCAACTGGAGTCGTGTGGTCGCCTCCGCGCGGATCATCAGGGCCTGGAGCCTTCGCTGCACGGTTCGCGCTGACATCTGCAACTGCCCGGCGACCGCGGTATCGGTCAGGCCCGCGAGCAGCAGCCGGAGGATATGGGCGTCGAGCGGGTCGACGCCCGGATGTGGTTCCTCCTGGTACGGGCGCCCGCGCTCCCATACCGCCTCGAACAACTCCCGTGCCACATGGGCGAGTCCGCCGCGCAGCACGACCGCCGGGTCCACGTCGGCTTCCCGGCCGTGCAGCGGCATCATCGCCACGGAGCTGTCGCACAGGATCAGCTTGTACGGCACTTCGGTGACGGTACGCACGTGGACACCCGCCGCCAGCGACTGCGCCACGTTCTCCGCGGCGCCCGGTTCACGCAGGAAACCCTGGTCGATGACCGCGCGTACCCGCACGTTACGGGAGATGGCCGTCACCTCTTCGCTGTCCGCCGGGGTGACCGCACGTGGTTCCCCCGCCGAAAAGATGTCGATGCTGTGCCGTGCGGAGAGCTGAAGCTGGAGATAGCGGGTGCGGATGGCCTCGGTACCCTCGACGATCTCCACAAGTTCGCGTTGGGCCCGGTCCGCGGTCACCATCCGGTACGTTTCGGCGAGCCGCGCCACGGTCAGCTCGGCGCGCTGCACCTGTTCCCGGCGCGTCGCGAGTTCGGCGCCCAGAGCGACCGCCGGTGGAACCGCCGCGTACCCCTGGCCGCCTGCCGGTCTTACGACGACACCCCTGATCATGAGGGCACGCAGAGCAGCCTCGGTCCGCTCGCCCGGCAGTGCGACGACCTCCGCCACCAGTTCGTACGGCGCCGTGGGCAGCCCTATCAGCGCCCGGTAGACGGCGTCCTCATCCGCCGTGAGTCCGAGATCCTCCAGGCTCATTCCTGCTCCCCACCCATCGCTCACCGCCAAGCCGCGCTGTCGCCCCTCCGCGCGGGACCTGAACCCCGCCGAAGTGTCCGGCCCGTGCTCGGGCGCACCAGCCTGGCGAACCGGGCCGCCGCCGACGCCGACGGCCTGATCACCGCAGTCCGGCAGGGGCTGCGCCGGCTCCAGTATCGCCAGGACGACCTGGACGGCGACGAGCGGCCTTGAGGCTGCTCCCCGGACCGGGCAACACCCTTCTCTCCACGGGTTCAAGGCGACTCGCCGGCACTCCGGCGCCTGGACATCCTGCAACGCGCCGAGAACGAGTTCGACCCCATCCCCTTCGACACCGAAGCCGCCCGCATCTACGGCAGGGTCTGCGCAGCCGTGATCGGAGCTGGACGCAAGCCACGGCGCCGGGTCGCCGGTAAGCCACGGCCATCGCACCACTCCCGCACCACTCCCGCACCAGGCAGAGCGGTATGGCTCGGTCGATCAGGGGCACCAACAGCGCCCTCCCAGCGGACACTTACCGACCGACCATGCCGCCCACCGGCACAGATGCCAACAAGGCCCCCGTGATTCCCCGGCGCAGAGCGCGGGCTCGATTCCCACCATCCGCTCCATAAAGAAAGCCCCAGCTCAGTGAGTTGGGGCTTTGTCGTTGCGTAGACCATTTCGAGATCCGCGTGCCGTAGCGGCTTGCCTCATGCCTGTCTCCCGCGAAGCAGCGCGCGGTTGTCGCGCTTACGGGAGAATGTGGTTCGGGCGAGACCTCTCTGCGTGCACGCTGCGCGGGGTGCGGACCTCGCCGCTGCCGGGGTCCGCGGAGATCCGGAAAGTACTGCGCGTGAAAGGCCATCGGGCGCGGAGCCCCGTCGACGCGCCCGTCCCCGGCGAGGATGACACCGGCTCCGCCCGTGCCGCGGTGCACACCTCCATCAGGGTTCGCGGCAAGTGGGCTCAGTAGCCTCCGCCACCGCCGGAGGTGGACGCGGAGGGCTGCGAGGACGGCTTGGTGGTGATCTGCTTGCCGTTGGTGCCCACGACGTACCACTTGGCGCCGAAGTTGTTGAGGCCCTGGCCATTGGTCTGGCCGGACTTCTTGTCCCCGGCGAACCGGTAGAGCGGGTGGCCCTTGTACGTCACCTGCATGCTGCCGTCACTGCGCTTGGAGGTCGACAGCAGCTTGCTCTGCGCCCCGGAGGCGGCGGTCGGCTTGCCCGTCACCGTGAGCGGCGGCCACGCGGTGGCGCAGGACCCGTTACAGGTGGACTTGCTGGTCTTGTCCGCCTGGAAGAGGTAGAGGGTCATGCCCTTGTTGTCGACGAGGATCTTGCCGAGTTTCACCGACTTGGTGCTCACCGTCGCCGAGCTGGAACTCGCGGCGTTGTCCGCCGCGTGCGTCCCGGCAGCGGCCGGTGCGGCGGCAGCGGAGCTGTGGGCCGTATCGCTGGAGCTGGAACAAGCTGTCGCGGCGGCGAAGGCCAGCAGGGTTCCGGTGACTGCGGCGGCGGCTCTGGCGTGGTGCTTCACGATGACTCCTCGGAGATCCGTCCACCGTGGACGGGGCGATGGCGGCCCGCCTGGGTGGGGCCGCACCACCTCCACTACACGTCCGCTCTCGTCCTCCAGCTACAGGGGAGAGTCATTCGGGCGACCCGGCGCTGGGCCTCGGGCGCCGAACAGGGACGGGGCCGGCGCCGGAACGGGACGCGTGACCCACTTTCGTGCGAGAGGGTGCTGCGGACGGCCCAGCTCCACAGGCGACGCGGTCCGGGGGTGTCGGACCCACCGCTGGGGGCGTTTCCCGGGCCTGCCGGCCCCCAGACGGCCCCACGGGCGCGGGGAGCAGCTGGCCGCTTCCGTCTCCAGGCTGAACAGCGGGGGTCCATCCCCGCGGGTGCGGGGAGCAGTCTGGCCGACTTGTGCGTTTTCTGGAGGGCCGGGCCGCTTCGAACCAGCTGCTGGGAGAGAGACATTTGGGGCACCAGGCGGGCGAAGGCGCCGGCCGACTCCCCACCTCACAGAGTACGGTCACGCGAAGACGCACCAGGCCCGGCCAGCACGCAAAGCAGCAAACGTGCCAGTTCGCCCCAGCGGGCCCGGAGCCGCCCGGACGCCAGACCCTCGGCTGCGGCCACGCCCAGAGCGACCTTTGAGGTGTCCGGTCGTCTACGACCCGGCTCGCGGCACGCGGTGCTACAAGGTGCTACCGTGGCGCCATGTCAGTGCAGCCCGAGATCACCCAGCGCGATCTGCGTAGCCGGTCCAAAGAGATCATGGACGCCGTCCAGGGCGGCCAGTCCTTCACCGTCACCCGGGACGGGCACCAGATCGGGGAGCTCATCCCGCTGCGCCGCCGGCGGCGGTTCGTTCCGCGCGCGGAGTTCGCTGCCATGTCCCGTACGGCGTCGGACGTCTCGCTTGAGGCGTTCCGGGCCGACCAGGACGCCACCGCCGAGCAGGAGACGGACGACCCCTATGGCCGTTGAGTACGCGCAGGGCCTGCTCGACACCAACATCGTCATCCTGCGCAAGTGGCTCGACCCCGCAGAGCTCCCCGGCGAAGTCGCGATCACCGCCATCACCCTGGCAGAACTCTCCGCAGGCCCACACGAGGTGCGCAGGAACGAAGAGCAGAGCGACTACGACGAGCACGCGGAACGGGGCCGGCGCCTGGACATCCTGCAACGCGCCGAGAACGAGTTCGACCCCATCCCCTTCGACACCGAAGCCGCCCGCATCTACGGCAGGGTCTGCGCGGCCGTGATCGGAGCTGGACGCAAGCCACGGCGCCGGGTCGCCGACCTCATGATCGCCGCCATCGCCGTCGCCGAAGAACTCCCCCTCTTCACCACCAACCCCGACGACTACAAGGGCCTCGACAGCCTCGTCACCGTCGTACCCGTCACCCGACCCACCGTCCTCCACGACCGGTAAGCCACAGCCATCGCACCACTTCCGCACCGGGCAGAGCGGTACGGCTCGGTCGATCAGGAGCACCAACAGCGCCCGCCCAGCGGACACTTCCGGACCGACCATGCCCGCCGACCGGTACAGATGCCAACAATGCCCCGTGATTCCCCAGCGCATAGCGCGGGCTCGATTCCCGTCATGCGCTCCATAAAGAAAGCCCCAGGTCAATGACCTGGGGCTTTGTTGTTGCGTAGACCATTTCGAGATCCCCGTGCCATTCGCATATCGCAAGGCGAGGAAACCGGCCGCAGAGAAGCGCTGCTCGGGGACTTTTTCACTCCGCCGATATCTTTGGGTGGATCGACCTCGTCGCTACTGGTCTGCCGCGACGTACGGCGGGTTGCCGACCGCCAACCGTTCCAATAAAACACCGGAGCCGTCATCCGCCATAACTTCGTGAAGATTCCGGCGGCACGAAAACGGGACGGGCCCGCGACCCACGCAGACGACCGGAACACCCGTGCCCGGGACCGCGACCAGGCCGTACGCGAGGGTGGATGACCCGGCGGAGCGGCGTGGCTCCCCCGCCGGTCCGCCACGGGCGGGGTGGCCGCTGTCACGGTCAGACGTACGCGACGGGCCGGGACTGCTCAGCCGGGACGGCCGATCCGTCCCGCTTCGCACGGCCGAGCAGCAACTGCCCGCGGACCACGATGGTGCCCAGCCGGACCACGACCTCACCGAACGCCATCAGAATGAGCGCCACCACCCACGCCTGACCGCTGGTGATGTCGTGCGCAGCCGAGAAGTGGGTGACGTGGACCGCGCCGGAAGAGTGCGAGGACCACACGGCGAACCCGAGCCGGAACCCCATGCTGACCACCCACAAGGCGGCCGCACCCACCGAAGCACGAATCCGCACATGACCGTCAGCCAACCGGACACGGGTGAGCAGACCGCCGAGAAGACCGAAGACGACACCCACGCCGGCGAACACGCCCGCCAGCAGCAGGTCGTTCCCCGCCGTGGGGATGTGGTGCAGGTAGGTGGACGCCGCCCAGCCGATGATGCCCAGCGGCAACAGCACGGTCCGCACGGTCAGCCGCTCCTCCCGCATCTGCCGGAAGACGATCAGAACCAGAACGATGTCGATGACCCAGTCAGTGGTTGTCATGGCACCGAGCATCCACTCCGATGGCCCCCGCTCCCTCAACCCACGGGTGGAACCCCGGGTGGACATCGCCTCTCCACCCCCCGCCACCCCTCACCACGGACAGCGGCCACAACCAGTGATCCGGGCGGCACACGGCAGCCTCTGCGAGCTCCGACGCGGGTGCGTCCACGTCACCTTCACGAGTGCACCGCGCCGGGATGGGCCGCGATCAATGGTCGAGGACGTGGTTTTCCACAACCTCCACCATTCACGACCAATATCTCCACCGACTCTCGGCGGCCTATCACGAAAGATGGTGAATTTTGCGGCGGACCTGTTCCTGAAAGGCCGCCACCCCGATCTGGCAAAACTAATTATGCAACTTTGTTGAAGGGTTGACCGGCCCACTCGCCGCCCGTACAAGTTGGTCTTGACCAATCTGCTCGACGGTCAGGACCGGACCACTCCGCAAGAGCGCCTCTCACTCCTGGAGGATTCCATGCGAGTCGGAAGACAGATTCTACGCATTGCACTCATCACCGGCTCGGCACTCGGGCTGACCGTCGGCGGCGCGGCCTTCGCGGGGGCCGCGGCGCCGTTGGCGCAGGCGCCCGCCGCGCAGGCGGCCACCACCTGCGCCGCGGCGTGGAGTTCCAGCACCGCCTACACCGCCGGCCAGCAGGTGAGCGAGAACGGGGCCGATTACACCGCCAATTACTGGACTCAGGGCAACGACCCCGCGACCAGCAACGGCGGAAGCGGCAGCGGACAACCGTGGACGTCCAACGGCGCGTGTACCGGCGGATCATCAGGAGGCGGGGGAGGTACCGGCCCCGGGACCGGATCGGGTTCGGTCAGCGGGCTGCTCTTCAGCCCGTACAAAGACGTCACCATCAACATGAACTGGAACACCTACCAGATGCAGTCGGCCGTGACCGGGTCCGACCTGCCGGTGGTGGGCTCCGGCAGCCTGGTGTCGCAGTACCTTCCGAAACTGCCAGCGCTCACGGTCGCGTTCGCCACCGGCGCGTGCGGCAGCGAGAACTGGGGCGGTGTCTCGGGCGCCGACTGGGCCGCCGAGAACGTGCCGCAACTCCAGTCCGCCGACCTGGACTACGTCCTGTCCACCGGCGGTGCGGGCGGAACCTTCACGTGCGACTCGACAGCGGGCATGGAATCGTTCATTGCCCGCTACGCCGGTCCGAACCTGGTCGGCGTCGACTTCGACATCGAAAGCGGCCAGAGCGCGTCGGACATCCAGAACCTGGTCGCCGCGGCGGCCGGAGCACAGGCGCAGTACCCGAACCTCCAGTTCTCGTTCACCCTCGCCACGCTGGGCGCGTCCGACGGCAGCTACAGCGGCGTGAACTCGCTCGGCGACGAGGTCGTCAAGGCGGTGCTCGGCTCCAGCCTGCAGAAATACGTCATCAACCTGATGACCATGGACTACGGCAACGCGTCCAGCAGCGTGTGTGTCGTCTCCTCCGGCAGCTGCGAGATGGCGCAGTCGGCGATCCAGGCGGTGCAGAACCTCGAGCACACCTACGGGGTCCCGGCGAGCAAGATCGCCGTCACCCCGATGATCGGCATGAACGACGCCACCAGCGAGATCTTCACCCCCGCGGACGCGGACACGCTGACGTCCTACGTGGTCAGCAACGGCCTGGCCGGGCTGCACTACTGGTCACTGGACCGGGACACGCCCTGTTCCGACACGTATGCGTCTCCCACCTGCAACTCCGTCTCCAGCACGACACCGCTTGAGTACACCGACAAGTTCCTGGGCGACCTCGGGGACTGACGAAGAACCCCGGACGGGCCGCGCACGGACCACCGTGCGCGGCCCGCCTGCTTCCGGGGCGCAGGCGACCCCCGTGATTCCCCAGCACGGAGCGGGGGACCTGTCTGAGCTCGTGCGCACGGTCGGACGGCACTGTGCCCCGCTGCCGGTGGCAGCGGGGCACAGGTTCCGGTGGTGCTCCGGGGCCGGATGTCCCCCCTCCGGGCATCCTGTCCCGGAGCGTCCGGTCAGGCCGCCTGTACGGGGGCGGCCTGACCGGAGGTCACTTCAGGGCGGCGAGTGCGGTGTCCACTCCGGCCAGGGGGGAGCCGAGGCCGGTGACGGTGTCGTACCCGGGGCCTGCGGTGCACTCGGTGCCGCACAGGCCGTTGGAACCCGAGGTGACGTCGTTGAGCTTGGGGCCCAGGGCGTACACGTCGGTGTGGGCGGTGTCACCGTGCGGGCCGGCGGCGGCCAGCGGTGCCTTGCCGGCCTGGGCCCGGAGCTGGTCGGCCGCGCTGATCAGGGCGGCCCAGGACGGGGCGGACAGGCTGGTACCCCCGACCTCCATCCACACGGGGGTTCCTCCGGCGGAGGTGTAGACGGCCACGCCGGTGTTGGGGTCGGCGACGAAGCTGACGTCCGGGGTGGCGCGGAACTTCGAGCTCTGCACGCCCTTCTGGTAGGCGGGGCGCTTCTCGAAGTAGCTCAGGCCGCCGCCGGTCGAGGACCAAGCGGTCTCGCCCAACGTGGTCCCGGAGGCGTCCAGTTGGAGGCTGGTGCCGCCGATGGCGAGCGCGTACGGGTTGGTGCTGGAGTAGCCGGCCGGGTAGCCGGCGTCACCGGTGGACTGCACGCACACCGCGTCGGCGAGCGCGCAGTGGCCGTCGTAGAAGGACTCCTCGGAGAACTCGGACATGCCCCAGCTGTTGCTGACGGCGGCCGGGTGCAGCGAGGCGGCCTTGTCCACGCCCTGGTAGAGGCCGGCGGCGGAGGCGTCGGCCGCCTCGACCAGCACGATCTTGGCGTGCGGGGCGACGGAGTGCGCCCACTCGATGTCGAGGGCCTCCTCCTCGTTCCAGTTGGCGTCGACGGCCGGCTTGGTGCCGTCGGCGTAGACCTGCTGGAAGTCGAAGCAGTCCGTGCCGGCCGGGACGCTGTCGCAGGTCTGCGGCAGGCCGAAGTGGTCGGCGAAGTGGTTCAGGTCGTCCTTCGCGGTCGGGTAGTCGTAGGCGTCGACGATGGCGATGGTCTGGCCGGTGCCGTCGCCGGTCAGTCCCAGGCGGGCCTGGATCTGCTGCGGGGTGTAGCCGCGGGTGGGCTGGTCGGTGTCGTCGGCAGTGGCCGCGACGGTCGACTTGATCTTCACCGGCGGGGCGATGGTGCCCGTGGTCGGCAGCGTCGCGCCGGTGAACGGCGCGAGGGTCGAGGCGCCGGTGCTCTGCTCGCCCTTCTGCTTCGCGGCCAGGTCCTTCGCGGCCTGGCCCTCAGGGGCCTGGTCGCTTCCCGGCTGGACGGAGCGGGTGGCGGCGGTCGCCGGCTGCGCGGTGTCGGTGACCTGCTGGACCGTCACACCGTGCGGGTAGTTGTCCGGCGCGACCATGTTGGCACCGAACCCGCCCACGTTCTCGTTGAGGTCGTAGGCGGCGTTGTCGTACGGCAGGCCGACGATGTCGGTGGCCTTGCCGCCGGTCAGGTCCACCGCGGTGGCGGTGCCGGCGAAGAGCGAGAAGTCCTCACTGCTGCTGGAAACGTAGTCGTCGGACTTCGGGAACGGCTGGTCGTACTGCTCCAGGCCGCCGACGGCTCCGACGAAGGTCTCCTTGCCGCCCGCAGTGGTGGCGAAGACCGCGCTCTGGTTGTTCGGGAGCGTGCCGATGTTGTACGGGGCGCTGCCGTCCGCGGGGTAGAGGGTCATCTGGAAGGCGTGCAGCTCGACCAGGCCGTACTTCTGCGAGGCGGCGAAGCCCTGGAAGGTGTTGGCGCCGGTGGAGTCGCGTTCGGAGACGACCTTGCCGGTCGTCGCGTCCACGATCTGCACCCGGTGCTTGCCGGTGGCGGGCTTGTCACCGCCGAAGGCGAAGGCGACTCCGTCGCCGCCGGTGCCGGGGATCGCCGTACTGACGAAGGCGCCGGCCTGCTGCTCGATCCAGGCGGCGGAGGGGACGTCGGCGTTGCTGGGCTGCTCGCTCCACATCTGCGTGCCGGTGGTGGCGTTCAGGGCGACGGCGGTCGGGGCGGGGTCGGTGGCGCCGGTGCCGAAGCCGGACCGGGTGCCGCCGTACTCCAGGAACAGCCGGCCCTGGCCGTCGGTGACGGGCGTGGAGTAGATGACCTGCTTGCTGCCGACGCCGGCCGGGCGGTAGTCCCACATCCGGGAACCGTCCGCGGTGTAGGCGGCCACGTCGCTCGAACCGGTGGCGACGATCTCGCCCTTGGTGACGGCCAGGCCGTACTGGAAGGCGCCGGTGGTGATGTCGGCACCGACCTTGCCGGTGGCCGGGTCGAGCACGGCGAAGCCGTGGGAGGTGGCGGCGAGCACGCGCGGCGCGGTCCTGCCGTGCTTGTCGACGACGTTCGCGACCTGGATCTGGTGCACGGCCGCGCTGACCGCCGTGTGCCACAGGACGGTCGGGGCGGTGTTCTTCAACGAGCGGCCGTCCAGGGCGAAGACGCCGTGGCTCTGGCCGCCGACTATCAGGTCCTTGACGCCGTCGCCGTTGACGTCGACGGACGCGGCCGAGTAGTTCTCGCTGAACAGCGGCAGGTCGGTGGCCTTGCCGTTGTTCTTCTTCAGCGTCCAGGCGTTGAGGTCCAGGCCGACGCTGAGCAGGCCGCCCTGGTACGGGGTGACCTGGTCGCCGGTCACGTCGCCGTCGCGGCGCCATGCCAGGGAGCCGTTGCGCGCGTCCAGGGCGAGCAGTTGGGTGTTGTAGACGCCCTCCGGCTCGGTGGCGCTGTCGGCAACGTTGTCGGCGACCGCTGCGTAGACCTGGCCGTGGCCGGACGGGTCGTACGTCAGCGACAGCGTGGGCGCGTTGGGGTTGCCGACGGTGCTGCTGGTCTGGTGGGTCCAGACGGTGTCGCCGTTGCCGTCCCAGCCGGAGATCGTGCTCTGCCCGTCGGACAGGTCGGCGTTGATGCCGAGTTCCGCCACCGCGTAGCGCGCCTGCTTGCCGTGCGCCTGGCCGTTGACGACGAAGTCCTCGGGGATGGTGTTCTGCCGCGAGGCCAGCACGGTCCGCGCGCCGGTCTGCGCGTCGACCGCCGTCAGGTCCCAACGCACCGCGTCATAGGGGTCGTTCTGCTCGGCGACCAGCACCCGGTCCGAACCCGGGTCCTGCTGGAGGATACGGGGGTAGCCCGGCGTCTTGGTGTCGACCAGGGCCTTGCCGCTGGCGGTGCTCACGACCAGGACGTGGCCGGCGGCCGGCCGGGGGTTGCCGAGGCCGAAGGGCGTGTCCGTCCAACCCACCGTGATCCGGCCGTCGTTGAGCGGCTCGACATCCGTCCAGTCGGCCCAGGGCGCGCCGGTGCTGTACGTCCATGCCTTCTTGGCGGTGACGTCGCCGCTCTTCTTCGCCGTGAAGGAGTAGGCGAGCAGCGAGCTGCGGCTGTCGCCCTGGGTGGCCACCGGGTCGTCGCCCCAGTCGGGGCCCGTGGTGTCGGCGACGACCAGCTTGCCGTCCTGTGCCAGGAGCGAGCCGACGTAGCCCGGCAGGAGCTGGTGCCACAGCATCCGGCCGGTGCGGCCGTCGAGCACGTTGACGAACGTGCCGGACGGCAGGTCGGAGCCGGGCGAGGTGAACGGCCGTGACGGGTACTGGCCCACGGAGTAGGCGACCGCGATGTCCGCCACGCCGTCGCCGTTGAAGTCCGCCTGGGCGAAGGGGTGCCGACCGGAGGACGACGGCTGGTAGGGGTTGTAGCCCTCGGACATCACCGGGGTGAACGCCTGGGGCTGGTAGGCCTTGTCCGGCTTCACCTGCCAGTCGTCGTACAGCGAGCTGCTGCTCTTCTGCCAGACGGGGTTGCCCTGGGCGTCGTACCGGGTGATGGAGCCGCCGGTGGACAGGGCGACCCAGTCCTGGGTCCCCTGCAGCGCCAGCGTGGAGACGGAGCCGCGCGCGCTCTCCCACGTCGTGGACTCGTCGATGCCCGTCGTCGAGGGCGCGGACGAGGTCGAGGGCGTTGACGTCGAGGGTGCCGACGTCGAGGGGGCGGCGGTCGTCCCGGTGGACGACGCGTCACCCGAAGCCGCCGCGGCGACGAACCCGGAGGTGCCGTCCGCGCGCTGGGTGTACTTCGCGCTGAGCTTCGCCAACTGCTTGGCGTTCAAACGCACGGGTTTGTGTGCGACCGGGGCGGCGTGTGCCGCCGGTGCGGACAGCAGCGCTGTGGCTACCGCCAGGACGGCGGCTGTCGCGCCGCCGCGTAGGGCTTGGCCTGCGGGTCTCATCGAGATCCGTCACTCCTTTGTCACCGCGAGAGGGGGTGGCTGTACCTTTCCAGCCATCAGTCGGTGGTGGGACCGATCCGAGTGGCCGTCTGCGGCCGTTGGCCGCAGACGGCCACCTGCCAACCGGTCATTTCCGGGCAATGGGAAAAAAGGGGTCGCGATGTTGGAGTCGGTCGGGCTGGACGAGGTCACCGAGCGGGCCTACGGCGTGCTGCTGCACGAGGAGCAGCTCACCGCGGGCCATCTGGCCGGCATCCTCGATCTGGCACCGGCGCGTGCCCGCCAGGTGCTCGACGGCCTGGTGGCGGCCGGGCTCGCCCAATACCACCAAGGGCGGCCGGCGCGCTACCGGCCGGTCGACCCCCGCACCGGCCTGACCGAGCTGATCCGCTCGCGCCAGCGCGAACTGGAGCGGGTCGCCGCCTCGGTGGAGGCGTACGCCGCCGACTACCACGAACGCAACCTGCGCTCCGACCCGCGGCTGCTCGTGGAGGTCATCGAGGGACCCAACGAGGTCACCCGGCGGGTCGAACTCCTCGTCACCAGCGCGGAGCACGAGATCCTCGCCTTCGACGCGCCGCCCTACGTCTCCCCGCACGGCACCACGTCCCCGTCCGAACGGGACGCACTGGGGCGCGGCGTGAGCGTGCGGGCCGCCTACGCCACGGAGGTCCTCGCCGTGGCCGGGCACGCGGAGACCCTGCGCGAGATGGTCCGGCTCGGCGAGCAGGCGCGGGTGCTGCCCCGCGTACCGACCAAGTTGATCGTGGTGGACCGGCGCGAGGCGATCCTGCCCCTGACCGGCTCCGACGAGGGGCAGCGCACCACCGCCGCGTACGTCCGCCGCTCCGGACTCAGCGACGCGCTGGTGGAACTCTTCGAAGCGCACTGGGCCGTGGCCACCCCCGTCTTCGCCGCCACCGAGCCGCCCGAACCGACCGACCCGACCGACCCGGAGATCTCCCCCGAGGACCGGGCGCTGCTGCAGTTGCTGAACGCCGGCTTGAAGGACGAGGCGATCGCCCGCCAACTCGACCTCAGCCAGCGCACCTTCCGGCGCCGGGTGGCCCATCTGATCCACCGGCTCGGCGCCACCAGCCGCTTCCAGGCCGGCACCCAGGCGATGCGCCGCGGCTGGCTGTGACCCGCCCCGGGCAGGCTCAGGGGGTGACGCGGGCGAGGTCGGGATCGGGTCGGGGCCGGGCGAAGAACTCGCGCATGGCGGTGTGCAGCCGGTCCTGGACGGCCTGGTGGTCGGAGTGGTCGGGCCAGTGGCCGAACGGCATGACGTGCAACTCCTTTGGCCCGGCAAGGCAGTTGAAGACCGCGAACTGGCCGGGCGGCGGCACCGCCGGGTCCAGGAGCGCCGCGGCGACGTGCACCGGGATGCGCAGCCGGCGGGCGGCCGTGGCCGCGTCGAAGTAGGCGAGGACCTCCAGCACCGACGGGTCCGCCAGCCATCGCTCACGGACCTGCGCGCCGCTGCCCAGGCACTCCAGGCCGACCCGCAGGGGATGGTCGCCGAAACTGGGCACGGTCAACTGACCGGTGGCGAAACGCTCGTCCCACGGCAGCGCGAGCGCGCCGATGCCGCCGCCGAAGCTGGAGCCCTGGAAGTCCGTTCGCAGGCCGCGGAGGGACGGGACCAGGTCGTGCAGGGCGGTCACCGCGCACCACACGTCGGCGGCGCACCCGCCGTGCACGTAGGTCTCGCGCGAAGCGATGCCGTGCAGGACGTGCGGGGCGGCGACGGCGGGCGATGCGCTGAGCGCGGGCAGCCCCCGCAGGCACGGCTGGAGGGATGCCACGCCGTCCATCGGCAGCCGGGGGTCCGGCGCCGCCCGTCCGCCGTAGCCATGGGCGATCACCGCGCCGCGGCACGGCTCGCCCCTCGCGGGCACGGTGAGCCAGCCGCCCAGCCGCACCCCGCCGAGGCTGGTGTAGCTGACGCGGTACGCCTCCACGGCGGCGGCGCCGGCCTGGTGCCCTTCGAGCGCGGCTTCCTGCCACCCGTCGGGCAGCCGTTCCTCGATCCGCGCGTCGACCCGGACGTCCCGGGCCCGCCGGTACAGGTCGCGCCAGAACGCGTCGAAGTCGTCCGGCTCGTGCGCGGGGCCGGGAACGGCGCGGAGCGCGGCGAGGTCGTGTCCGTAGGTCGGGTCGAAGGGGAACGGGGCTGTGCGGGGTGGTGCGTCAGGGCGCGCCATGGACTCTCCTCGCGTTGGGGTCGGTCGACTGCCGCCGGGGGCGCGCGAACCCCGGACGGGGGCTCGCACACCTCCGGCCGCCGGCCGTCGCTCGTCGGCGGGCGACCGTCACCAGTTGGTGAACGCGCCGTCCGGGTTGCGGAGATGGGGGCGTTCGGCCGCGGTCGCGGTGTACCGGCGGGCGGCTTCGCGGTCGAGGGTGACGCCGATGCCGGGGAGGCCGGTGGAAAGGACGCGGCCGGGCCGGATGGTGGGGCGGGTGGCGAAGAGTGCGGCGATGGCCGGTTCGGGGTCGGTCTGGTGCTCCTGGATCGCGATGTTCGAGCAGGCCAGGTTGAGTTGGAGGGAGGAGGCTGCGGTGACCGGGCCGAGGGGGTTGTGGGTGGCGAGCTTGATGTGGTGGGCCTCCGCCATCGCCGCGATCTTCTTCGCCTCGGTGAGCCCCGCGGCGACCCCGACGTCCACGCGGGCGTAGTCGATCAGGTCCTCCTCGATCAGGGTCCTGAACTCCCATTTGGAGCCGTACTGTTCGCCCGCGGCCAGCGGAACTCCGGTGCGGGAGCGCAGCATCCGGTAGCTGTCGGGGTTCTCGCAGCGCAGCGGGTCCTCGACGAAGTACGGGCGGGCCGCCTCTATTTCGCGGCACAGCGTCACCGCCTCGGGCGGGTCGAGCCGGGTGTGCACGTCCAGGATCAGTTCGGTGTCGTCGCCGAGCGCGTCCCGCACCTGGTGGAAGAGGCTGACCGTGTCCCGCAGGCAGCGCCGGGCGTCCAGGATGTCGCCCGGGTCGTGCGGCGCGGAGAAGCGCAGATGGCCCCAGCCCTCGGCGACCAGTGCGCGGCAGCGGTCCAGGAACCGCTCGCGGTCGTGGTAGTCGTCCCCGACGTGCACGTACGCGGGGACGTAGTCCCGTACGGCGCCGCCGAGGAGTTCGTGCACCGGCACGCCCAGCGCCTTGCCGCGGATGTCCCACAGCGCGACGTCCACGGCCGCGATGGCGGCGCCGAGTATCCGGTCGGCCGGGAAGAAGCCCCGCCGGAACATGACCTGCCACAGACGCTCGATCCGCCGCGGGTCCTCGCCGACGATCAGCTCCGCGAGATGTTCCAGCCCGCCGGCCACCGCCTTCTGCCGGGATCTGATGCCGACCTCGCCCAGGCCGTGGATGCCCTCGTCGGTGTCGACCACGACCAGCATCATGCTGTCGCCGTGGTCGGGGAGGGTCAGCACTTCCAGGCCGGTGATCTTCATCCCGCTCCTCCGTGAGACTGCTATGAAAACGTTCCCGCAACACCATCAGGCGTGCTGAGAACGCATCATCCGCAATGACCGTGCCGTTCCGCAAGGCCTTACCGCCCTCAGGATTTTCCTTGTGGAAACACTCTTGACACCTCCGGGAACGTTCGCAAAGATCCACGGCATCCGGCAGCAGCGAGGCTCCGGGCGGCGATGATGCGAGGAGGCGGTCCGTGGCAACCACGATCCGGGAGGTGGCCAGTGCCGCGGGCGTCTCGGTCTCGACGGTCTCCCGCGCGTTCACGGCACCGGAGCAGGTCCAGCAGAAGACCCGGCAGCGCATTCTGGAGGCGGCGACCAAGCTCGGTTACGCGCCGAACCCGGCGGCGCGCAGTCTGCGCGGCGGCGGCACCGGCACGCTCGGGCTGATCATCCCCGACATCGCCAACCCGTTCTTCCCGCCGATCGTCAAGGCGATGCAGGCCCGCGCCCGCCGGCTCGGCTACACCGTGCTGGTCACCGACAGCGACGAGCGCGAGGCGGACGAGCTGGAGGCGATCGCCGCCGTCTCCAAGCGGGTGGACGGCCTGGTGCTGTGGGCCTCCACGCTCACCGAGGACCGGCTGCGCGAACTGGCCGACCAGATGCCACTGGTGGTCGTCAACCGCCATGTGCCCGGCATCCCCGAGGTGCGGATCTCGCTGTCGGCCGGCATCGCGCAGGCGGTGGAGCACCTGCGCGCGTACGGCCACCGGCGCTGCGTGTTCATCAACGCCTCACGGGACGAGCTGAGCCGCGGCAAGTCGATCCACGAGTCGTTCGAGGCGCAGGACATCTCCTTCGTCGAACTCGGCCCGTACGAGCCGCGGTTCGAGACCGGGGTGCTGGCGGCCACGCTGGTCGCCGCGCACGGGGCGACGGCGGTCCTCGCGCACAACGACCTGGTCGGCCTCGGCGTGCTGCACCAGATGGCGAGCCTCGGCGTCAGCGTGCCCGGCGACGTCAGCGTCATCGGCATCGACGACACCCTGCTCGCGTCGGTCTCCACCCCCAGCCTCACCACCATCAGGATCGATCCGGAGGAGGTCGCCACCCGGGCGGCCGACCTGCTCCTGGAGACGATCGCGGGCCACGCCGACCGCCGTACGGGCGGTGCCGGCAACGCCGAGGACACCCCCTTCGCGGAGATCGGCTCCCGGCTGGTCCCCCGCGCGTCCACCGGGCCCGCGCCCACGCGCTGACCCCCGCGTCCACCCGCCGTCCCCGCGGGGGCCCCACCGCCCCGCCGTACCAGCCGCCGACCCCGCGGCGCCCCCGCCGTTCACGCCGCTGACCCTCGCGGCGGCCCCGCCGCACGACCCGGTGGCCGCCTCCGAGACCCCCATGCGCAGCAAGGCACCCCGCCCCGACCTCACCCTGCCCTCCGTGGAGACGAAATGTCCAGACAATCCCGTAATGCGGCCCTGCTCGGCAGTACCGCCATAGCCATGACCGTGGCTCTCACGGCCTGTTCCGCCCTCACCCCGAGCAAGTCCGGCGGCGGCAGCGGCGGCGTCATCCTCCGCGTCCAGGGCATGCCCCCCGCCACCGACAAGGCCGAGCTCAAGCTCTTCAAGCAGCAGGTCGCCGACTTCGAGAAGGCCAATCCGGGCATCAAGGTCAAGGGCTCCACGACGGTCTTCGACCCGCTGACCTTCTCCGCCAAGCTGGCCGGCGGCAATGTCGAGGACGTCATCAAGGTCCCGCTCACCGAGCCGCAGCGGCTGATCCAGCAGAAGCAGGTGCAGTCGATCAGCAGCCAGCTCCAGTCCTGGGGCCACTTCAAGGAGTTCAACCCGCAGGTCCTCAAGCCGCTGAGCGACAGCGCGGGCCAGGTCTACGGCGTCCCGCAGAATCCGTACGCCCAGGGTCTGGTCTACAACCGGGCGCTGTTCAAGGCGGCCGGGCTCGACCCCGACAAGCCGCCGACGACCTGGCAGGAGGTCCGGGCGGACGCCAAGGCGATCAGCGCCAAGACCGGCAAGGCGGGATTCGTCCAGGAGTCCAAGGACAGCCAGGGCGGCTGGCAACTGGCCATCCTCTCCTACGCGTTCGGCGGCGATCTCGAAACGCAGCAGGGCGGAAAGTACACCGCCACCCTGACCGGCGAGGCGACGAAGAACGCGCTCGGCCTGCTCAAGGACATGCGCTGGAGCGACGACTCCCTCGGCCGGAACCTGCTGAACAACCAGAACGACGCCATCCGGCAGTTCGCGGCCGGCCAGGCGGGGATGTTCATCGGCAGCCCCGGCACCTTCCGGCTGGCCAAGACGCAGTTCGGCATGGAGCACACCGACGACTTCGCCGTCGCCTCGATGCCGCAGTCCGGCGGCAACGCCACCCTCACCGGCGGCGACATCTACATGGTGCCGAAGTCGGCCGACACCAAGCACGCGGCGGCCGCCGTCAAGTGGCTGATCTTCGCCTACGCCGAGCCGCAGTACAGCACGGCCACCGCCGTGAGCCAGGCCAAGTCGCTGGCCGCCGACCCCAAGTCCGCGGTGGGCGTCCCGACGCTGCCGGTCTTCGACGCCGCGCGGCAGACCGCGATCAACGCGGCGATCAAGCCGTACGTCAACGTCAAGCTCGACAACTTCGCGCCGTACACGAAGGGCCTGGGCAAGCTCGAACTCAAGCCGGAGCCGCCGTACGAGGCGCAGACGCTCTACGCCGCGCTCGACCCGGTGGTGCAGGCGGTGCTCACCCAGCACAACGCCGACATCGACGCGCTGCTCGCGAAGGCCGAGAAGGACGTCAACGCCAAGCTCGCCACTGACCAGTCGAACCAGAAGTAGCCGGTCATGAGCCTGCTCACCCACTCCCAGCGCGGCGCGAAGGCGTCCCACGACCCCGCCGAGGGGGCCGCGGGACGGCCGGCCCGGCGGCGCGGCGGCACCGCCGCCCGCAGGCAGTTCACGGCCTGGCTGTTCCTGCTCCCCGCCGTGCTGGTCTTCGGACTGTTCGCCTGGTGGCCGATCGTCCGCAGCCTGCTGCTCAGCTTCCAGCGGACCAACCTCGTCGACCCCGCGGTCTGGGTCGGCTTCGACAACTTCCGTGCCGTCTTCGCCGATCCGCTGCTGGGCACCGCCGTCACCAACACGCTGTTCTTCGTGGGTCTCGGCCTGCTGATCGGCTTCCCCGCCCCGCTGATCCTGGCCGCGGTGATGTCGACGGTACGGCGCGGCGCGGGGGTGTACCGCTTCCTGGTCTACCTGCCGGTGGTCATCCCGCCGGTGGTGGCGATCCTGCTGTGGAAGTGGTTCTACGACCCGGGCAGCGGGCTGTTCAACACCGCGCTCGGCAAGGTCGGCCTCGGTCCGTACACCTGGCTGGAGTCCTCCGACACGGCGATGCTCTCGCTGGTCCTGGAGGCCACCTGGGCCGGGATGGGCGGCGCCGTGCTGATCTACCTGGCCGCGATGGTCGGCATCCCGGGCGAGCTGTACGAGGCCGCCGAGGTGGACGGGGCCGGCATCTGGCGCCGGATCTGGCACATCATGCTGCCCCAACTCCGATCCGTGATCGGCCTGTTGCTGCTGGTGCAGCTCATCAACACCGTGCAGGTCTTCACCGAGCCGTATGTCTTCACCGGCGGCGGCCCGGACAACGCGACGCTGACCGTGCTGCTGCTGATCTTCCGCTACGCCTTCCAGGACGGCGCGTACGGCCAGGCCGCCGCGCTGTCCTTCCTGATGGTGCTCGCCCTGGGCCTGCTGTCCGCGGTCTATCTGCGGGCCACCCGCGGTTGGAGCAAGTCATGACCACCCCGCTGACCACCTTCGTCTCCGCCCACGACCGGCAACGGCCCGGTGTGCGCGCGGCCGTGCGCTCCATCCAGGTGCTGACGCTGCTGCTTCTGCTGCTCATCGGCATCGGGCCGCTGTACTGGATGCTCAAGGGCGCGGTCTCCCCGCCCACCGAACTCACCAACCACCCGCTGGCGTTGTGGCCCGACCGGCCGCGCCTTGGCAACTTCCGTACGGCGTACACGGATCTGAGCGTCGGCCGCTATCTGATGAACACCTTCCTGGTGGTCGGCGGATCGTGGTTCGTGCAGCTCTTCGTCTCCGCCACGGCCGGCTTCGCGCTGTCGGTGCTGAAACCGCGCTTCGGCAAGGCCGTCTACGGCGCGATCCTCGCCACGATGTTCGTGCCGTACACGGTGAACATGGTCAGCCTCTTCATGACGGTCATCGATGTGCCGCTGCTGCACCTCAACCTCGGTGACACGTACTGGGCGATCTGGCTGCCGGCCGGCACCAACGGCTTCACGGTGCTGCTCGCCAAGCAGTTCTTCGACGCGCTGCCCAGGGAGCTCTTCGACGCGGCGCGGGTCGACGGGGCGAACACCTGGCAGCTGCTGACGAGGATCGTGCTGCCGATGAGCAGGCCGGTGCTCGCGGTGATCAGCCTGCTGGCGGTGATGCACAGCTGGAAGGACTTCATCTGGCCGCTGGTCGCGCTCACCGATCCGGACAAGCAGCCGATCAGCGTCGCGCTCTCCCAACTCGCCACCCAGGCACCGCAGGACCAGCTCATCGCGGCCATGGTGCTCGCGGTCGCGCCACCGGTCCTGGTCTTCGCCGTCGGCCAGAAGTACATCGTCGCCGGGCTCGGCTTCACCGGCGTCAAGGGCTGAGCGCACCCGGCCCTCCGGACCGCCGCCCGCCCGCTTCATCCCCGCACCTTCTCTTCGGGACAAGAGAGAGGCACCTCCATGTCCGTCGCACGCCGCAGATTCCTCCAGGGCACGGCCGTCGCCAGCGGCGCCGCGCTGCTTCCCGCGATCCCCGCGCACGCCGCCGACCCGGTCACCGTCACCGCCGACGGCATCACGCTCGTCGGTCAGAGCGACGGCAGCGTCCTCATCAGCGACGGATCGGCCGGTTCGGGCACCGACCGGGTCCTGATCAGCCACTTCATGTTCAAGGACAGCGTGCTCGGCCAGCAGCGCACCTACGGCGGGACGCCCGCCCCGATCACGCTGGCGGACGGCCGCCCCGCCGTCCGGATCACGTACACCATGGGCAGCGCCGCAGGCGGCGTCACCGTGCTCGGCACCTTCGACGTCAGCGCGCACAAGGCCCACATGTCCTGGGAGGTCAGCGGCTCGGACACGTTGACGCCCACCGGGTTCATGGTCGCCCGCACCGTCCAGTCGCCCAGCGCGCCCGAGTCCTACGAGGCGTTGACCGCGTGGACGAAGGACCCGCGCGGCGGCATCCCGTACGAGGTCAACGCGGGCTGCGCGTACGCCGAGACGTGGGCGGACACCAAGGGCTTCTTCTGCCTGGCCGCCAGCAACACCGCCTACACCACCGCCACCTGGCTGCACACGCCCGGCGCCGCGACCGGTACGGGCGCCGCCACGACGACCATGGATCTCGTCTTCGGCGACCTGCGGCCGCGCGGCGCCGGGGTGCTGGCGGCGGGCAGCCCGCTGGGCGTGGAGGTGTGGACCGACCAGCCGTTCAACCTCTACAAGAGCGCCGGGCAGACCATGACCCTCAAGGCGCAGGTGGCCAACGGCGGTTCGGCCGCGAAGCCGGTCACCCTGACCTGGTGGGCGCGGGACTTCGCCGGGAACCAGATCGCGGGCGGCACCGACTCCCGAACGCTCGCCGCGGGTGCCGGCTGGGACGCCTCCTTCCCGATCACCGCACCCGGCCAGGGCATCGTCTTCACCGAGGTGAGCGTCCAGAGCGGCAGCGACACGGCACTGGCCCGCACGAATCTCTCCGTGCTGCCCGACTTCGCCTACCAGGCGGGCAGCGAGTCGATGTTCGGCCTCGCCAACTACCCCTGGCTGCTCAAGCCGACCGAGGCCGATGTGCTCGGGCTGCTGAAACTGATCGGTGTGCGGCGCATCCGGATCGCCTACGCGGGCGCGCCCGGCATCGACATCGCGACCCTCGACGCCAACGGCATCCACCACAACGTGGAGTTGAGCGGCATCCCGACCGGCGGCAGCGCGGACCAGATCGCCGCCTGGGCCGACACCAACACCGCGACAGCCATCGCCGCCGCCGCCGAGTACTTCGAGGTCAGCAACGAGGTGAACGCCCCCTGGATGCAGGGCCGGGGCGCCGACGCCTACGTCAGTGACGGGCTGCGCCAGGTCACCGACCGGCTGACGGCGGCCGGGTCGACGATGAAGGTCATGAACGCGGGCCTCGGCGGCATGGACTACGTGTGGACCGCCAACTTCCAGGCCGCGGGCGGATGGGACCTCATCGACGCGTTCGCCTTCCACCCCGGCCGCGGCAACTTCACCGCCGACTACGCCCCCACGCCTGATCAGTGGGTGCTGGGCGACACCGGCACGTACTGGAACTTCCTCGGCGCACTGCGCAAGGCCAAGGAGGTCATCGCCGAGTACGGCACCAAGGAGTTGTGGATGTCCGAGGCGTACGCCCCGACCAAGCCGAACTCCTGGTGGAACGACACCTACCGGCATGCCGCGGAGAACGTGCTGCTCAGCCTGGCGCTCGCGAAGTCCGAGGGGGTGCGGGGCGTCAACTGGTACCAGTTGCACGACTCGACGGTGCACCATCCGCAGGAGGCGAACCCGGACGACGTCGAGTTCCACAGCGGCATGATGAACCGCGACACCAGCGCCAAGCCGACCCTGCTGGCGTACGCGACGGCCGCGCGCGTCCTGGACCAGGCCGCGTACGTACGCCCGTTGGTCTTCAGCGACCCGGACGTCAAGGGCCTGCTGTTCACCAGCCCCGCCGGGCCGATCTCGATCCTGTGGACCCGCAAGGACGGCTACGTCCTCAACGCCGACCACGGCACCGACTCCTGGTGGGCCTCACCCGAACCCTGGACCGACACCTGGACGACGAAGACGCAGGTCGTCGCCCACTCCGGAACCGTCGCCGGGACGGTGCGCGAGCTGAACTGCATCGGCCAGGAAAGCACGTTGACTGCGGCGGGCGGCAAGGTCACGCTCACCCTGGACGGCGCGCCCCGCGTCTACTACGGCCTCGCCGCCGACCCCGACTGGAAGTAAGCACGCCATGAGGAACGAAACCGTACGGCACGACATCACCGTCGTCGGCGGCGGCCTGGCCGGGGTCTGCGCGGCGATCGCCGCCGCCCGGCTGGGCCGGTCCGTCGCCCTGATCAACAACAGGCCCATGCTCGGCGGCAATTCGAGCAGCGAGGTCCGGGTGTGGGTGTGCGGCGCCACCGGGCACGGCAAGAACCACCACGCCCGCGAGGGCGGCGTCATGGGCGAACTGTTCGTGGAGAACCAGTTCCGCAACCCCGAGGGGAATCCGTACTACTGGGACACCGTGGTGCTCGACGCCGTGCGGGCCGAGCCCAACATCACGCTGCACCTCAACACCGATGTGCGAGAGGTCGACGCCGAAGGGCCCGACGACGCACGGCGGATCACCGCCGTGACCGGCTGGACGATGGGCTCGGAGCGGCTGATCCGCTTCGAGAGCGAGGTGTTCCTCGACTGCACCGGCGACGGCCTGATCGGCTACCTCGCCGGCGCCCGGCACCGCATCGGCCGCGAGGCCCGCGCGGAGTACGGGGAGCCGTGGGCGCCCGAGATCGCCGACGACATCACGCTCGGCTCGACGCTGCTGTTCTACACCAAGGACGCGGGGCGGCCGGTGAAGTACGTGCCGCCGGACTTCGCCAAGGACATCAGCACGACGTCCATCCCGCAGCGCCGCATCATCAAGGCGGGCGACAACGGCTGCGCGTACTGGTGGATCGAGTTCGGCGGCGAGCTGGACACCGTGCACGACAACGAGCAGATCCGCGACGAGCTGTGGTCGGTGATCTACGGCATCTGGGACCACATCAAGAACTCCGGGCAGTTCGACGCCGACACCATGACCCTGGAGTGGGTCGGCTCGCTGCCCGGCAAGCGCGAGTACCGGCGCTTCCTCGGCGACTACGTCCTGCACCAGGGCGACATCCTCGGCCAGACCGAGTTCGCCGACCGCGTCGCCTTCGGCGGCTGGTCCATCGACCTGCACCCGCCGCAGGGCATGTACTCGACGGCGGCCGGCGCCAAGCAGCGCTACGCGGACGGCATTTACCACATCCCGTACCGCAGCCTGTACTCGGTGAACACCGCCAACCTGCTCTTCGCGGGGCGCGACATCTCCGCCAGCCATGTGGCGTTCGGCTCGACGCGGGTGATGGCGACCTGCGCGACGATCGGCCAGGCCGCGGGCACGGCGGCAGCGCTCTGCGCGGAGCAGGGCATCGCGCCGCGCGAGCTCGAAATTCCCTTGCTGCAAAGGGCGTTGCTGCGCGAGGACGCCTCGGTGATCGGGCTCGCCTCCGACGACCCGTCCGACCTCGCCCTTCGCGCCACCGCCACGGCCTCGACCACCCTGGGCGACCTGACCGTCGACACCCCTGACGAGACCTGGCCGCTGACCGCCGACGCGGGGATCGTCCTGCCCGTCGACCCCGCGCTGACCGGCCTCGAACTGCTGGTGGACGCCGAGCGCGACACCGTACTGACCGTCGACCTGTACGACCCGGAACTCGGCCAGAACTACGTGCCGCGCCGGCTGGTCGCCACGGTGTCCGTCGAGGTCCCGGCCGGGCACGGGCAGTGGGTCAAGACCGGTCTGGAGTGGGCGCCGGACACCCCGCGCAACGCCTTCGCCGTCGTACGCGCCGCCCCGGGTCTCGCCCTGCGCGTCGCCGACCGGCCGACGCCCGGGGTGCTGTGCTTCACCCGGGTGCCGCTGCGGCCGCAGGACGAGTCGCCGCAGCCGCTGCGGGAGTGGGCCGACACCGGGCTGCTGCGGCGTACCTTCTGCCTGCGGGCCGGGGAGACGACCGCCTTCGCACCCGGCAGGGCGGTGGACGGATACGCCCGGCCGTACGCGGGCCCGCACATGTGGGTGTCGCAGCCGCTGGGTGAATCCTCTGAAGCCTGGCTGGAGTTGGCTTGGCCCGAGCCGGTCGAGCTGGGCCGGATCGACATCGTCGCCGATGACGACGTCAACGAGGACCTGATCAACCTGCACCACCACAGGACCCCGTTCGACACGATCCCGACGCTGCTGCGGGACTACCGGGTGGAGGTGCGGGACGGCCCGGACTCCTGGCGGGTGCTGGCGCGGGTGACGGACAACCGGCGCCGCCGCAGGACACTGGTCCTGGACGAGCCGGTCACCGCCTCGGCGGTACGGATCGTGGCCGAGTCGACCAACGGGGCCGCGTCGGCGCACATCGTCGCCGTACGGGCCTACGCGTAAGGGGGGGTTGGCGATGACCGCCGAGATCCGGGTCAGAAGAGTGCTGGTCACCGGGGCCGCCGGGCGGATCGGGCGGGCGGTGCTCGCGCTGCTCGCGGCGCGCGGCATCGAGGCGAACGCGCTGGTCCTGGACGATCCGGGCGACCTCGGTGGTCTCGGCGGTCTCGGTGGCCTCGGTGCGCGGCTGGTCGTGACCGGTGACGCGGCCGACCCCGGGACCGTACGCGCGGCCCTGGACGGCGCCGACGCGGTGATCCACCTGGCGGCGATCCCGACCCCCGAACGCAACACCGCGCAGGAGGTCTTCGCCGGCAACACGGTCGCGACCTTCACCGTGTTGGAGGAGGCCGGGCGCGCCGGGGTGCGGCAGGTCGCGCTGGCCAGTTCGTGGGGCACCACCGGGCTGCCGTGGACCACCGACCCGGACCCGCACCCGCCGTACGTCCCGGTGGACGCGGACATGCCCGGCCAGGTCGAGGACCCGTACGGGCTGTCCAAGCAGGTCGACGAGCTCACCGCCGCGATGATGGCGCGGCGGCACGCGATGAGCGTGGTCTGCCTGCGCTATCCGTACGTCGGCGGCTTCGAGGAGCGGCTGCTCGCGCACGCGGCCCGCCTCGCCGAGCAACCCGCCCTCGGCGCACGGGACTTGTGGACCTATCTGGAGGTCGACGACGCGGCCCGCGCCGCGCTGCTGGCGCTCGGCGTGCCAGGTCCCGGCGCACACACCGTCCACGTCTGCGCGCCCGAGATCATCGTCCCGTTCCCCACGGAGGAGTTGCTTCGCCGCTTTCACCCCACCACCCGGCTGCTGCGGCCCCTGCCCGGCCGTACCGCACCGGTCGACACGACGGCCGCGCGGCGGCTGTTCGGATTCACGGCGGAACGGCTGATCGAGTTCTGAGCGGGTCCTGAGCGGGTCCTGAGCGGGTCCTGCACGGGTCCTGCACGGGTTCCACGCGGGGGCGGTCGCCGTCCGCCGCCGCCCCCGCGGCCCCGCCACCTCGGCCGGAACGCACCGGGTGGCGGCAGGGCGAGGCCCGCGCCGCCGGAACCCGGCCGGACCCGCACCGGTTGATCGGGCGCCGGGACGACGTATGCACGGCGTCAATTCCGCCGGTCGGAGCGTCAGCACGGCGTCAACGGGCCTGCCGGGCAGGCGATTTGCGGGGTGAGGCTGAACGTCCTGACGGAGGTTCGACTCGGTGGTCGCGCTGTCCCAGGCCCGGGCGGTGTCGTACGACGCGAACGCCGACGAGTCCCGCTACCTGCTCGACCCGGGCCGGCGCGGCACGTACGAGCAGTCCTTCGAGGACACCTCCCAGCAACTGCTCACCCTGCCGCAGGCGACCCTCGGCACGTACGACGCCCGGCTGGCCGCGGCCTTGACCGCCTACCGCGCGCACCACACCGACCTGCGCTTCACCGGCTACTACGGCGACGAGTTCCGCAACATCACCTTCCCCGGGGAACGTGCCGCGGCGGAGGCGACCGTCGACGCCTACGCCGTCTACGAACGGGACGACCGCAAGGTCCGCACGCTGGTGCGCCAGGGACGGTTCCAGCAGGCCCTCGCGTTCTGCATCGGCTGGGACAAGGACGCCTCGAACTACGACTTCGGGCAGTACGACACGGCTCTGCGGAAGCTGATCGGCATCAACGCGGACGCTCGCACGGGGGCGGTGGCGGCCGGACGGGGCGAGTTGACCGGCCGCCTCGCGGGCGCGGGGGCCGCGGTGCCGGCGGCCGCCGGGCTGACGGTGCTCGCGCTCCGTCCCCGACTGGCCGAGTTCCGCTGACACCTCCCCGCGCCGCACCGCCTCGCACCGGTCGGCCGGACGCGAGAGCAGAGCGGGTGCTTGAGCGTCCCGGAGCAAGGTCGTTCCAGGCCATTGCCGCGCTCCTGGCAGAGGAACCTCCGTTGACTACGTGTTCGCCTCTCCCTCATTCCGGTTCTCCAGGTAGTCGACACGCCGCAACTGCTCTGCGAGGACGGAGAAGTTGGAGTGGCCGCGCCACGACTCGTGGTCGCCGATGACGACCAGGCGGCGCCTGGCTCGGCTGACGGCGACGTTGAGGAGGTTGGGTTTGGCCGCTGCCCAGCGTCGGGAGCGGTCTGCGTCCGGGTGGGTACCGAGGATGAGGATCACCACGTCGGCCTCCTTGCCCTGTGCCGTGTGAACCGTGCCGCCCCGGTTCCGCGGCACCAGTCCTCGCAGCTGATCCGCCGCACGCTTCGCGACGTCGCGGAAAGGACTGATCACGTAGAGCTGGTCGTCCGGCAGGCCGTCGTGGCGGAGACGCCTGACGGTGGCGATCAACGCCCGCCCCTCGGTGGGGACCCACTTGCCCTCGGCCTGCAAGGATCGTACGTGCCACCAGGAGCTCTCCCGCGGCGGCCGGAACTCGCCCCTGTCACCGACTCCGTGGACCATGAGACCGGCGTAGGCGATCGCGTTGCTGACAGCGAACATCGGGTTGTCGCACCGACGGTGGACGCGGAGCGGCGAACCGACCCACACCTGCGTCGAGCCGTCCGGCAGCTGCGCCGGCAGGGTCGTGCCCCAGCGACCCAGGCGGTCCGCCACCTGTTGCGCGGACGTCCAGGACGGCGCCCACTCCTGGGCCACGTTCCGGTATTCGCGTAGCCGCTGCTGAGCCGTCCAGGGCAGGACGACCACCGGCTCCAGCTGCAGAGGGTCGCCGACGAGGCCGCGCGGCGGGTGCGCCACAGCGCCCCCACGGGCATCTGCGGCGAGGCTTGGCCGGCTTCATCGACGAAGAGCCACCCCAGGTCGCCGCAGCCGATACCGGCGAAGAGCCGCGCGTAGGAAGCGAAGGTGGTGGAGACCACCGGAACCGTGAGGAAGATGCTCTGCCAGGCGGCACGCACCGCCTCGGGGGCGAGATCCTTCGGGGCGCCGCCCCCTACGACCTCCATGGCGGCCTGGAGGTTCTTGAGCATGATGTCGCCCGCGGCGCTCAGGAAGGCACGGTGCAGCCGAAGTGCCTCCAGGAAGAGCCGGGTGCGCGCCTCGGCGAACGCGGTACATGAGGGCACTGGAGCCGTTGAGACGACCGTCGCGATCCTGGGCCGCCGCCTCCGGGAAGACGTCGGCGAGCACGTCCCGTACGCGTTCCACAGGAAACACCCCGCAGAACACCGTGTGCTGCCAGGCGTAGCCGTTGCGCGGACGCGGCAGACCGTCCGGCTCCTCCCACGGAAGCGGAACGCCTGCGCCGACAGCGAAGATCTGCTCCCGGGGACTGACGAGGGGAAGCTTCTGCGGGCTGAACAGTTCCACCGCCCGCCAGAAACTCACCACCTCGGCCATGCGACGTCGTTCACCGGACCTCGGCGCCACCAGGCAACCCCCCACCGCATCGGAGGTGCGTCCCGTCCGTCACCTTGGCCTCAGGCGGAGCGGCCGAGCAGGTGAAGCGTTCGGTCGACCCGGCACGCGGTCCGGGTTCCGCCCGGGCACGTGGGTGGAATCCGGTACGGCCCGGCATCGCGGGACGGCCACCGCGGAGGGGTCAGCCGGGGAGGGCCGTGGACACCTCGTGGAGGAAGCGCACCGGGCGCAGCAGGTCGTCGTAGGACAGGGGCGGTGTGCCCGTGCGGGCCATGTGCAGGAACGTCTTGAGGCCGGGGAGCAGGTAGTGGTCGTCGAGGGGCAGGGTGCGCTGGGCGATGGCCTCGCGGGAGACGACCATGGCGTGGAAGGGGATCTGCGCGGTCTCGGTGGGGCGCACCAGGTTGACCACGACGCGGGTGGCTCCCGCGACAGCCGTCGCCGTGATGGCCGCCGCGGAACGTTCGACGCGGATGTGGCCGAGCGCGCCGGGAGCCAGCCGCAGCGCCACCTCCACCGCGTGGACGCCGTAGAAGAAGACGCCGCCGTACGGGCTGTCCGGGTCGGCCGGGCCGGATGCGACGACGACCTGCGCCGCGCCCCGGGCCGCCGCGTCGGCGGCGAGGGCGTCGGTGTCGGGCAGCCAGCGTAGCGCCGAGTACGAGGTGAGCGGGGCGTCGTGCGCGCGGGCGGCCGCGATGATCGCCTCCGCGTCCGCCACGTCGCAGGCGAGCGGCTTGTCCACGAAGACCGGCAGGCCCTGCTGGAGGAACGGCACGGCGTGGGCGCGGTGCAGGCCGCCGTCCCGGTCGGTGACCATCACCGCGTCGACCAGGCCCAGCAGTTCGGTGGGTGCGTCGACGATCCGCTCCACCGCGCCCTTGGCCCGCAGGAGTTCGTTGCGCTGCGAGGCGCCGCCGCTCAGCGCCACCACGCGGGCGTCGTCGCCCAGGGCCTTGACGTTGAGGTGGTCGACGATGTGGTCGACGTGGCTGCTCTCCGTACCGATGATGCCGATGCGCATGACTCCATCATCCGGGAAGCCGCTCGGGGCGTTCCGCGGGCACCGACCGAGGCACCGTTCCGCGCGCCGCTGCGCGCGTCGTTCCGCGCGTTGTTCCGCGCACCGCCGTGTGATCGGCTCCTCGGCCGCGCCCCCGGGCGGATGGTCACCGCCCCAACGCGGCCGCCTTGCCCAGCAGTACGGACCGCTCGCGGGCGTTGCGGCACAGCCGGGCGGCGAGTTCCAGTTCGGCCCGGGCCTCGGCGGTCCGGCCGAGCCGGGTGAGCAGTTCGCCCCGCACGCTCGGGAGCAGGTGCGACCCGGACAGGGCACCGGATGCGGCCAGTTCGTCCACCATGCGCAGCGCCTGACGCGGTCCGCTCGCCATCGCGACGGCCACGGCCCGGTTGAGCTCGACCACGGGTGAGGGGGCCACCCGGCCGAGCGCCTCGTAGAGGAGCACGACGCGCTCCCAGTCGGTCTCCCGCACCGAGGGCGCCGTGTCGTGGCAGACCGCGATCGCCGCCTGGAGGCCGTACGGTCCGAGGCCCCGCCCGGCGGTCGTGGCCCGGCCGAGCGCGGCCAGGCCGCGGCGGACCGCCGACCGGTCCCACAGGCGCCGGTCCTGGTCCTCCAGGAGCACCGCCTGCCCGTCGGGCCCGGTACGCGCCGGAAAGCGCGCGGCGGTGAGCTCGAACAGCGCGAGCAGGCCGTACACCTCCGGCTCGGCGGGGAGCAGGGCGGCCAGCGTCCGGGCCAACCGGACGGCCTCGTACGCCAGGTCGGGGCGCAGCAGGCGGTCGCCGGCCGTCGCCGTCGAGCCCTCCGTGAAGATCACGTACAGGACGCTGAGGACGGCGCCGAGCCGCTCGCGCCGCTCCTCGGGCGGCGGCAGCGCGAACGGTACGCGCGCTGCGGCGATCGTCTTCTTCGCCCGGGTGATCCGGGCCTGGACGGTCGGGGTGGGCACGAGGAAGGCGCGGGCGATCTCCTCGCTGGACAGGCCGCCCACCACCCGCAGGGTGAGCGCTACCCGGGCCTCGGGCGAGAGCACCGGGTGGCAGGCGGTGAACATCAGCGCGAGGACGTCGTCGTCGATCCGGTCGGGGTCCCACGGCAGGTCGTCCGGCCGGCCGGGCGCGGCCCGCACGCCCGAACTGAACTGGCCCTCGCCCAGTTGGCCCGCGAGCAGGGCGTACCGCTCGTCCAGCGCCGACCTGCGGCGGAACGCGTCGATGGCCCGCCGCCGCGCGGTCGCCAGCAACCAGCCCACCGGCTCGGCCGGCGCACCGTCGCGCGACCAGGTGACGAGGGCCTCCGCCAGCGCCTCCTGCGCGACGTCCTCGGCGAGCGCGAAGTCCCCGGTGAAGCGGGCCAGCGCACCGACGATCCGCGCGGACTCGATCCGCCAGACGGCCGAGGCGGCCCGCCGCGCCGCCTCGGCGACCGGCGTGCCGCCGACGCTAGGTGTGTCGCCGGCGCTCGGTGTGCCGCCGGCCCCCGGAGTGCCACCGACGCCGCCGGGCATCAGATCTGCCCGGTCCGCTCCCGCCACGCCCGCTCCTTGATGATCCACTCGTTGTCCTGCGGAAACTCGTCGATGCCCGGCACCCGGCGGACCTCGCACTTCGAGCCGGCCACCGCCGGGAGGCGCTTGGCCCACTCGACGGCTTCCTCCTTGGAAGCGACGTCGATCAGGTAGAAGCCGCCGAACAGCTCCTTCGTCTCGCCGTACGGACCGTCGGTGACCACCGGGGCCGGCCCGCCGAAGTCGACCACCACACCCTGCGACGGGTCGTCCAGCCCCTCGGCGGCCACGAGCACGCCCGCCCGGATCAGCTCCTCGTTGAAGCTCCCCACGGTCTCGAGCATCTCCTCGAAGGGTGTGGACATCATCGTCGCGACGGACTCGTCGGTGCCGCGCATGATCAGCATGTACTTCGCCATCGTCGGTCTCCTTGCTCGGGGGTCGCCGATCGACCCTCTCTCTCCCAGGTCGAACGGCGACGTCGAGGATCGACACGGCAGCGGATCGAGAGGGCAGCCGAACACGAACGGTCCGGTTCGGGCAAGCGCCTTCGTCCCGCAGCGGGGCGAGCACGTCCGCGACCGCGCCCCCCGGAGCCCCGTGAGCCCGCCGCGGGCCGGCCTTCGGGCGCACCTCAACAGACGCCGCCGAAGCGGACGTTGCCTGCACGACACACGTACAGGAGGTCCTCCGTAACAGCCGGCTGCCAGAGTCCGCTGCGGCCAGCGAAGGAAAGGGGACATGACAGTGACCCAGTTCAACCGACGTGCGTTCTTGCGTGCGGTGGGTGCCACCGGCGGAGCGGGTGCCATGCTCGCCACCATGGGAGCGCTCGGCCTGACCCAGACGGCCGAGGCGGCCGGGCAGGAGGCCGCGAACTACCGTGCGCCGCGCAAGGGCGACTTCACGCTCTCCGGGCGGGCCGCCGCGAAGGTCGTCGTGCTCGGCGGCGGCATCGCCGGGCTCGCCACCGCGTACGAACTCGGCAAGGCCGGATACGACTGCACGATCCTCGAAGCCCAAAGCCGCCCCGGCGGCCGCAACTTCACCATCCGCGGCGGCACCACCACCACCGACCTGTACGGCAACAAGCAGACCGCCCGATTCTCCGACGGCCAGTACATGAACGCCGGCCCGGCCCGCCTCGCGCAGTGGATGGTCACCCTCGACTACTGCCGCGAACTGGGCGTGCCCGTCGAGGTGTTCACGAACGTCAACGCGGACGCCTTCCTCTACAACGAGTCCGCCGGCATGACCGCCCCGATGCGCTACCGCGTGGCGAAGGCGGACGTGTTCGGCTACACCACGGAACTCCTGGCCAAACTCACCGACCAGGGCGCGCTCGACCAGCAGTTGACCGGGTCGGACAAAGAGCGCCTGATGGACTTCCTCAAGGACTACGGCGACCTCGGCGACACCCTGGACTACAGCGGCAGCACCCGGCGCGGATACAGCGTGTGGCCCGGCGCCGCGGGCCAACCCGGCGTGGTGGCCGGCGACGTGCCGTCGGCGTCGGACGTCTTCGCCACCGGCGTCGGCCGCTACTTCTCCTTCGAGTTCGAGTTCGACCAGGCCATGCTGATGTTCCAGCCGGTCGGCGGCATGGACCGAATACCGTACGCGCTCGCTCGTGCGGTCGGCGGGCACCGCATCCAGTACGGCAGCGCCGTCACGCGGATCACCGACACCGAGCACGGCGTCACCGTCACCTACGAACGCGACGGCCGTGCCCGCAGCCTCACCGCGGACTTCTGCGTGTCCGCGATGCCGCCCAACATCCTGGCCAAGGTCCCGCACAACCTCGGCTCCGGCGTGCAGTCCGCACTGGAGGCGATCAAGCCGTCGTCCGCGGCCAAGATCGGCCTGGAGTACAAGTCCCGCTGGTGGGAGACCGATTACCGCATCTACGGCGGCATCACCGAGACCGACCTCGACGTCACGCACATCTGGCACCCCTCCTACGGCTTCCACGGCGAGCGGGGTCTGATGATCGGCTACTACAACACCGGCTCGAACGCCGACTCCTACGCTCCGCTCACCCCGGCCCAGCGTGAAGCCCGTGCGGTGGCGGCCGGCGTGAAGATCTACGGCGCCAAGTACCGTTCCGAGCTGGCCAGTTCGTTCTCGCACCACTGGCGCCAGTTCCCCTACCAGGAAGCCGCCTGGCACAGCACCCCCGGCGGCCCGGACGACCCCCGGTACAAGCCGCTCACCCAGCCCACCGGCCGCGTCTACTTCGCCGGCGACTGGCTGAGTTACATGGACGCCTGGCAGCACGGCGCTTTCACCTCGGCCCGTAACGCGGTCACCGCGCTGCACCAGCGCGTCCTCGCCTGATCGCTGGAGCCGCGCCGCCTTCCGGGAGAGGGCCACGCGCGGCGCCGGGCGGATACCCCGCTGGGTATCCGCCCGGTCCCCGCGGTTACTTCGGGTCGCGGTCGAACAGCGCCGACGACCAGCGGTAGCCGAGTGCGGTCAGGCCGACGCACCAGACCAGCGCGATCCACCAGTTGTCGCCGATCCCGGTACCCAGCAGGAGCCCGCGCAGGGTCTCGATGGCCGGAGTGAACGGCTGGTACTCGGCGATCGGCCGGAACCAGCCGGGCATCGTGTCGGCCGGGATGAAGGCGCTGGAGATGAGCGGGAGGAGGACCAGCGGCGTGGCGCTGTTGCCGGCCGCCTCGGCGTTCGGGCTGGCCATGCCCATCCCGACCGCGATCCAGGTGAGCGCCAGGGCGAAGAGCGCGAGCAGGCCGAACGCCGCCAGCCACTCCAGGGCCGTGGCGTCCTTGGACCGGAAGCCGATCGCCACGGCGACGGCACCGACGAGGACCGCGCTGGCCAGCGACTGGAGCACGCTCCCGACGACGTGCCCGATGATCACGGAGCCGCGGTGGATCGCCATCGTACGGAAGCGGGCGACGACTCCCTCGGACATGTCCATGGCGATGGAGACCGCCGCTCCGACCACGGTGCTGCCGACGGTCATCATCAGGATGCCCGGAACGATGTAGGCGATGTACGCGGAGCGGTCGGCGCCGCCACCGATCCCCGCGCTCATCACGTCGCCGAAGACGTAGACGAACAGCAGCAGGAGCATGAGCGGCGTGAGCAGCAGGTTCAGGGTCAGGGACGGGTAGCGCCGCACGTGCAGCAGGTTGCGGCGCAGCATCGTGTTCGAGTCGCGCACGGCGAGGGAGAGCGAGCTCATCGGGCTTCCTCCTGGGAGTGGTCGGACCGGCCCGTCGCGGCGCCGCCGGTCAGGGCGAAGAACACGTCGTCGAGGTCGGGGGTGTGCACGGACAGTTCGTCCGCCTCGACGCCGGCCGAGTCCAGCCGGTCGAGGAGGGCGCGCAGCGCGCGCTGGCCGCCGTCGTGCGGGATCTGCAGCGACAGCGCCGCGTCGTCCCTGGCGGCGTCGCGCAGGACGACCGCGGCGGACTGGTACGCGGAGGGGTCGGTGAACCGCAGCCGTACGTGGCCGCCCGGGACGAGCCGCTTCAACTCGTCGGGGCTGCCCTCGGCGGCGATCGTGCCCTCGCTCAACACCGCGATGCGGTCGGCGAGTTCATCGGCCTCGTCCAGGTACTGGGTGGTGAGGAAGACGGTCACGCCGCCGGCGACCAGCTCGCGGATGATCCCCCACATGGTGTGGCGGCTGCGCGGGTCGAGGCCGGTGGTCGGCTCGTCGAGGAAGATGATCCGCGGGGCGCCGACCAGGGTCATGGCGATGTCGAGGCGGCGCTTCATGCCGCCGGAGTAGGTGGAGGCGGGCTTCTTCGCGGCCTCCACCAGGTCGAAGCGCTCCAGCAGTTCGGCGGTGGTACGGCGGCCCTCACGGCGGGGGAGGTGGTGCAGGTCCGCCATGAGGAGCATGTTCTCCTCGCCGGTGATCAGGTTGTCGACGGCGGAGAACTGGCCGGTGACGCCGATCGCGCCGCGCACCCCGTTCGGCGCCGCGTTCACGTCGTGGCCCGCGACCTGGGCCTGGCCGGCGTCGGCGGTGATGAGGGTGGAGAGGATGTTGACGACGGTGGTCTTGCCGGCGCCGTTCGGCCCGAGCAGGGCGAAGACGGAGCCGGCCGGGATGCGCAGGTCGATGCCGTCGAGGACGAGCTTGTCCCCGTAGGACTTGCGCAGGCCGAGCGCGGAGATGGCGGCGGGTGGATGGGCGTCGGCATGCCTGGGCGTGGGCATGACAGAGGAAGCCATGGGGCTCTCCCGTTCGAGTCGAGGCGTGGCGAGGCGGGGTGGGGTGGGGTGTGAGCGTGAAGGGTGCGGGGCGGGGGGCTAACCGCGGTGCGGAGCAGGCGAGTTGGCGGGGCGGGCGCTCAGGGTCGGCGGGCAGCGGCGGCGTCGCTCAGGGGTGGCGGGGCTGGTACGCAGGGTCGCGGGGCGGGCGCTCAGAGCCGGCTGCGGCGCACGTCGATGTTGCCCCACCGGGTCCGGGCGCGGACCTCGACGGTGTCCTCCGTCTCCTGCGGGACTCCGGCCTCGGCGAGTGCGTTGCGCACCTGCCCGTGCTCGGAGCTGACGTCGAGCCAGGCGGCGGTGCCCTCGCGGACGCCGACCTCGATGGCCCCGTACGACGTGTCCAACTGGACGGTTCCGCGAGCGACTTCGGCGATACCCAAGGCTCCGTGGGCGGTGGTGGCGGTGACCGAGCCCTCGGCGCGCACGATGTCGATGTTGCCGTGCGCACCGCTCACCCGCAGGTCGCCGATCGCGGCGCCTACGGTCGTGGCGCCGTGCGAGTTCTTCAGGACGGCCGGGCCGTCGATGGTGCCGACGCGCAGGCTGCCGAAGCTGGCGGTGATCTCGGCCGTGCCCTCGATCCGGTCGATGGTGACCGCGCCGTACGAGGCGGTCAACTGGATGGGCCCGGTCGTGTCGAAGCGGACGTCACCGCCCGAGGTCTTCACCCGGACCTCGCCGAACCGGCCCTCGCCGAGCACCCGGGTCCAGGAGCCGGTCACCTCCACGCCCGAGCCGGTGGGCAGGTCGACCATCACGTCGACGGAGCCGGTGGGCCCGACGAGATAGCGCTGCTTCGTCCTGACGGTCAGGACGCCGCTCGCGTACGTGACTTCGGTCTGCTCGGCGGCCCGCACGTCCCGGTCCCGCTTCGGGTCGCGCGGCCGTACCTCGACGACCGTGTCGGTGCGGTCGGCCGCGGTGAACTGGATGGAACCGGCGCCCACGTGGGCGATGACCGAGATCGGTTCGGGGGTGTCGAAAGAAGGCATGGCTGTACCGTCCTCGCGAGTCGTTTTGGCGTCCGCGCTGGTGGGCGCGGTAAGGGTGGGAGTGGGCGGGTGCGGGTGAGTGCGCGTGCGGGTGGTGCGCGTTGGCGTGGGCGCGGTCAGCGCACCCAGCCGGTGAAGCTCTGTCCGATGGTGCGGGTCTTCTCCGTCCTGCGCGGCTGCGTGCCACCGCCGACCGCGGCCGACACGGCCCGGACCAGCCACGCGTTGACCGACAGGCCCTCGCGGCTCGCGGCCTCCTCGGCACGCGCCTTGAGGTGCGCCGGCAGGCGCAGGTTCACGCGGGCGGTGCCGCCCTCGTCCCCGTCGTCGGGCGCCTGGCCCTTGAGCGGTTCCACGGGCGCGGCCGGCTCCGCGGGACCGCTGTCGGAGGGCGGCAGCGTCACCACGAAGTCCGGGTCGAGTCCGCGCAGCCGTACGTCGACGGAGCCCGGGGCGAGCTCGCGGGTGACCTCGTCCATCGCGGCGGAGAGCACGTTGAGCATGGCCAGCCGGGTCGCCGACTCCAGCGGAGCGGTGAGCCGCTCGGCCAACTCGCGGGCGTCCTCGCCGCCGGCCTCAGCGGCCACGGCAAGTTCGCGACGAAGGGCGTCGACATACGGGTTCAGATCCATGACGCCATCATGGCACCACATTGGCGCCACACGCAACCCCCTCACTGCGCCACGACGTCACCCTTCTCGAAACACCTCTCCCACCTGCAGAAATGCTCGGAGCCAGCCTGAGCCAGCGCGGCACCACCCGGCCCCCTACCGTCACGACGGCACACGAATGGCACCAGCTGGCACCATCTCGCACCACGTGACACCACACGACACCCCCACGACCGGCCACCCGCGCCCGTCCGCCTCGCAGCGGTCTGCCGGTACAGTGCCCTCGGCTGTCTGGGGGGCCTTATGCATGCCGCGCGTTCCGGGGACTTCGGACCTCTGATCTTCTACCTGGTCATGGTCGTCTTCTGTCTGGGGCTCGTCCTCGACGTCGGCCAGGTCAACTCCCGAATCGAGCGGGAGCTCAAGACGCGGCGTCTCGGTCGCCTCTACCGGAATGTCCCGACATGGATGTTCCGGCTGAGTCCCCTTGCGGGCCTTGCGATGATCACCGTGGTGATGGTGCTGATCCATGATCCAGGGCGGGGATCGTGGGCGGTTCGCCGGTGCCGTTGATCGGGTAGGTGGTGCCCGCGATGATCAGGCGCTGCCACGACCGCGGCTACCGGCTGCCGCCGGTGGTGTGGGAAAAGCTGAGGTGCGGCCGGAAGGGCTTAGGTGGTGCGTTCGCGTGGGCGGATCAGGATCGCGACGGTGATCGTGAGCGCCGCGCAGAGGGCGCTGACGCCCAGTTGGGTGAGGCGCCAGGACCAGGTGAGCGCGGACGGTTCCGCCGTGGCGTGGAGACGGTCGGCGCTGAGGCGGCCGTCCTGACCTCGTTCAGCATCGGCATGACAGGCCGCACGGCACCCGCCGTCACCCCGCACCTGTACGTGGCGGTGGTCGCCGCGGCCGGACTCCTCGCACTCGCCGCGACCGCGCTGCCCGGACGCGTGGCACTGAGGGTGCGGGCCGTGACGGTGGCGACGGCCCAGGAATGACGCGCGCGATCGGCTCGGCGGGGTCCGTCCCGACACGTGGGCCCGCGAACGTACAGGGAGCGTCAAGGATCTCGCGGCGAAGGGGCGCGCGGCGGGCGCGGGTGCGTTAATGGAAGCGGGGGCGCCGACCGGCGCCATGAAGTCCACGGGGGGACGCCATGGGGGAGTTCTCGGGTATCGACCCGACCGCGCTGAAGCAGATGATCTCGTCGTTCGACGGTGACCGGCAGCACCTGCGGGACCTGGTGTCGCGCTACATGGGGCAGTTCACGGCGAAGGGGCTCGACACCCAGGACCTGAGCAGTCTCCTGACGATCTGCGGCTGGCTGGACGACGAGTCGCCGAAGCTCAAACGGCGGGAGACCCTGGCCGCCGCGGCGGCCGCGGGCGACGGGCCGGACATGCACATGGTGCAGATCCCGGAGCCGGTCACCGAGTCGTCCGCACAGGCACAGGCGGACGGCAAGAAACTGGCCCAGCAGTTCAACGCCAACAACGGCGGCGACAGCAAGGCCGGCGACCAATACCACACGCTCGCCCAGGAGTTGCTGGCCCACCAGGACGACCCGGACTACTGCGCGGCCTTCTACGCCAACCTCACGCCGTCGGAGGCCACCGCACTGCCCACGCTGCTCGCCTCGACCCACAGCAGCACTGCCGGGAGCGACCTGACGGTCTTCAGCCACGCCCTCGGCACCGCGACCGACGCCGCGTACCCGGTGCCGGGCTTCGACAAGGTCGTCTCGTACTACACCTCGCCCCTGCCCAAGGGCTCCAACAGCGCGGCCTGGAACCGGGCCGCGATGCTCCAGTACGGCAACTTCTCCACGGACTTCCTGGTCAAGACCACCCGGGCGGCCGGGATGGACCAGTTCGCCAAGGACCCCAAGCAGAACTTCAGCAGCGACCCGTTCGACGCCGCCGATGTACTCGGGCTGCCGAAGGACATCGTGACGCTCGACCTCCAGGCGCTGTCCCCGAACGAGGCCGCCACCCAGCAGGTCTTCGCCGGCATGGGGCAGGACCCGGGCAAGACCGACCTGAACGGCAACCTCAAGTCCCTTGCCTCCTACGTCGGTTCGCAGCACGACCAGCAACTGACCGCCGCGTTCCAGACCACCCTCATGGCGGGCTCCGGCGACCACTCGACCCAGGGTCCCTACGGCTCGTACTACGCCCCGGTCCTGCACACCGGAACCGAGACCGACTTCGCCAACGCCGCGATGAGCGCGCTCAGCGGCAGCAACGCCAAGCAGAGCGACTACCAGGACTTCATCGCCACCACCTTCGAGATGTTCGGCACCCCCGCCGGCGCCACCCCGCAGCAGACCGGCACCCAGGCCGCGACACTGCTGAAGCTGACCCAGAGCGCCGACCCAAAGTGGGACGCCACCCGCACCGCGATCCACTCCGTCGCCGACCAGGCCGAAGCGGGCAAGAACGACACCGGCTTCATGCAGGGCTACTACGGCAACGGCGGCGCCGACCTCGAATCGAACCTGGCGCTCGAACTCCACGCCATGGACGGCACCCACGGCAGCACCGTCCTCAGCCCGGACTCCACCAAGATCCTCGGCGAGTTCGGCGACAACCTCGCGGCCGCGACCCAGCTCAGCAAGGCCGGCAACCTCCCCCAGTTCGACGCGAAGACCTTCACCTCCCCCCACGACATGTGGTCGGCGAGCATGCTCGTCAAGTACGGCCCCTCCGGCGACAAGTGGGAACCCACGTTCCTGACGAACATGGGCGACGCCGCCCTGCACTGGCGCGCCGACCAGAAGGACAACCTGCGCCCGAGCTACACCCCCGGGGACATGAGCATCGGTACGGTCGACAGCTGGATCGACCCGGACAAGGACCCCTGGTACAAGGAACTCGGCCTGCACGAGGACAACTTCACCAAGAGCATCAGCCAGCAGCAGGACATCGCGCGGGGTGTGTCCGCCAACGACCCAAGCCTCGCGGTGCTGTCCAAGCTCGGCGAGAACCAGCAGGCGTCCCGCGACCTGCTCTCCGGCGGTGACGGCAAGTTCGCCGCCGACCAGCTCGTCAACGCCAACTGGCAGACGCCCGGGATCAGCGACGACTCGACGTTCCCGTCCGAGGTCATCCTGCAGGCGACCAAGCGCGGCAGCGGCAACAAGGACATCGACACGGACGCGACGCAGGCCGCCGCGTACGTCTTCCAGGCCGGCGCGAGCCACTACAAGTCCGGCGGGCAGCAGTTGCCGCCGAAGCTGGGGGTCGCCCTCGCCGACGTCGCCGGAGCCTACGTGCCGGACTTCACGAGCGCGCAGACCCACATGGGCTCGGCGGGATTCGAGGTCGACCACGACGCGAGCGGTCGGCCGCAGATCAACGCCAACCCCACGGACCTGAACCTCTTCATGCACGAGTTCATGAACGGCAACCCCGCGGCCGCCGGCGACTTCCGGGCCGCCGTGCACGCCAACATGACGACCGAGAGCGCCCGTTACCAGGGCGACAGCTCCTCGAAGGACGCCAGCACGGTCCTCACCAACCTGGGCCGGCTCGACGGCAGCATCGACAACGTCATGAGCGACCTGAAGTACCAGCCGGCGGCGAAGGCCGACGCGCAGGCGCAGAACGACGCGATGTACGCGTGGATCGCGGGCGGCCTGATCGGTCCGCTCATCCCGGAGGAAGCGCCCGCGATCGTGGCCATGGCCAACGGTGGCGGCAGCGCCTGGCTCTCCTACCAGTTCTCCACCACCCACGCCGCCGACGTCACCAACGCGGCGCAGAAGGCCGACTTCCAGGAGGAGCAGTCCCTCCAGATACCGGCGGCCAACGGCCTCATCCACGCGGGCACGATCAACCCGCCGCCGTACGCCTGGTACCACGACGGGAACTTCGACATGACCAAGTTCAACGGGACCGAGTACGACCGGTGGTTCGACGGGCTGCCCACCTCCCAGCAGAACACCATCAACCAGCTCTCCAACTACGCGAAGGAGGGCCACTCGCAGACCACCTCCGAGCACACAGGGAACTCGAACAATGTCAACTGAGGGAGCTGAGCGGGTGGCCGGAACGGTCGCAGGCGGATCTGGGGCGGGCGGATCTGGCGCGGGTCGGCGGGTGCGGCCGGCGCGCGGACGCGGTACGTCCGCGGCCACCGTCGCCGTCTCGGTCGCGGTCGCCCTGGTCGGGCTGGTCGCGGTGGCCGGCTGCGGCGGCAAGGGGAAGCCGCACGCGCCGAAGCCGGGGCAGGCCGCGCTGCTCGGGACGTACGACAGCGGCACCACCGTCGGCCAGGTGCTGGGCGCCCTTCATCCGAACGGGGCGGCCACCGACGCCGCCGGCACCACCTATCTGCTCAACTCCCCGGCCCTGACCGGACTGAGCGCCACCGGCAAGGGGAAGACCTTCCCCACGACCGAGAGCCTCTTCGACGCGACCCCGCCGGAGGGCCTCGTGGCGATGCCGGACGGCTCGGTCGTGTTCGGGCACGGCGCCGAAGTGGTCCGGCTCGACCCGAAGAGCGGGAACACCTCGGTCCTGGCCGGCGACGCCGACCGGACACGTCCCTACAACACCTCCGCGCCCGCCACCGCGACGGCCGGCGACGTCCGCTTCACCAAAGCGGTCACCCCGGTCGGAGTGACCCGTGCGGGCGCCGTCGTGCTCGTCGACGACCGCGCGCTGTGGTCGCTGTCGTCCGGCCGGCTCACCCGCGTCGCACAGCAGCCGGTCGGCAACGGCAAGGACACCACCTTCCTCAACGTGGGCAACGCCGCGGCCCCCGACGGCACGACGTACCTGCGAGGGACGAAGAGCAGTTCCACCACCCTCGCCGACGTCCGCGTGGTCTCCCCCCAGGGCGGGACGACCGCGCTGACCCTGCCCGCATCCGTCCCCGGCGTCAACGGCCGCCCCGCTGACCTCACCACCACCTGGCTCGCCTCCGACGGCGCCGACGGCCTCTACGTCCACGCGGTACAACTCACCCACGGCAACGGCGACTACGTCCTCCACCTCCACGACGGCGCCGCCACCCTGCTGCTGTCCGCGAAGCCCTCCGCGAGCGCGGCGAAGAGCGGAACATGCGACGTCCACCACCCCGTCGACGCCACCCGCTTCCCCTGCGCCCTCCCCCGCACGCTGACCTACCACGCCGGCCAACTCACCCTCGCCGGCGAGAAGTCCTACGTCGTCCGCCTCCCGGCGACCCGGCCGTGAACCCCCGCACCCGGCCCGCCGCCACGGCTCTTGCCGGGCTGCTGCTCGCACTGGTCGCGTGCGGCGGGCCGTACCGGGTCAGGCCCGGCGGCTGCCGGGCCTGACCGGCGGACAGGTTCTGCCGGCGCGCCGCCCCCCGCGCGGCGCGGCCGTTCAGCTCGCGGTGGCGGCGGCGTAACGGGCGCTGACGTCGGTCCAGTTCACCAGGTCCCACAGCTTGGTGACGTAGTCCGGGCGGACGTTCTTGTACTGGAGGTAGTAGGCGTGCTCCCAGGCGTCGAAGACCAGCAGCGGGGTGGTGCCCTGGCCGACGTTGCCGTGGTGGTCGTAGACCTGCTCGATGATCAGCCGCTTGCCCAGCGGCTCCCAGCCGAGCACGCCCCAACCGGAGCCCTGCACGGACGCGGTGGCGGTGGTGAGCTGCTTCTTGAACGCCTCGAAACCACCGAGGTGCTCGTCGATCGCGGTGGCCAGCGCGCCGTCGGGGCGGTCCCCGCCGTCCGGCGAGAGGTTCTGCCAGAAGATGGAGTGCAGGACGTGCCCGGAGAGGTTGAACGCGAAGGTCTTCTCCAGCCCGACCAACCCGGTCGGGGTGATCGCGTCCTTGTCGCGGGCCTCGGCGATCTGCTCCAGCGTGTCGTTCGCGCCCTTGACGTAAGCGGCGTGGTGCTTTGCGTGGTGCAGCTCCAGGATCTCCCCGGTGATCGCCGGTGCGAGCGCGGAGTAGTCGTACGGCAGGTCCGGAAGAGCGTAGGTGCCCATCAGGCACGGCCCCTTTCCACGATGGTCGACAACATGCCACGACCCACCCTAGACCTCTATTGCGAAGAGCTTGCAACAGCTTCCCTGTTGCAGGAGCATGGTGTCGGGCGGGGCCCGCCCGACAGCTTCCGGAAGCCCGCTTCCTCGCTGGTCGTCTTTCACCCGGCACCCGCCGGCCGGCCGGCCCCGTCCACCCGTCACACCATGACGAGGAGCATCACCGCCATTCCCAGGGCCATCGCGCCGTGGCAGCCGGCGTCCACGGCCCCGCGGAGCGCGGCGGTCCCGGCGTGGCGCAGCCCGACGGCGGAAGGCGCGGGCAGCGCCGGGGCGAGGCGGGCGATGTCGAAGGCCCGCGCGAGCCACCACAGGCCCATGACCACGAAACGGCGACGACCAAGACCGCCGGGGCCAGCACCCGTCCCGGAATCCGGCGCCAGGCGCCCCGCGCGGGGGCGCGCCCCATCGCCGGGCGGCCGCGAGTGGGCCGGCGCGGCCGCCACATGCGGTAGCCGACCACGATCATGGTGATGAAGCTGATCGCGAGCAGCGCCAGCACGATCTGGTTGGCGAGGCCGAAGAGCAGGCCCATGTGGACGTCGACGCCCCAGCGGGTGAGCTTGGCGGTGACTTTGCCGGTGTGCGGGTCGACGGCCACGGAGTCCTGGCGTTCGGGCCGGTGACGGGTGTTCTCCTGTACGGTCCGCGCCGTGCCCGGGGTGCGGGGCGGGGTGACGTCGAGCACGCCGGTCAGGCCGGCGCGGGGCGGAGTCCACCACGGCGTCGACGCCGACGGCTCGGCGCTCCTTGCCCGGCGTCGATGCGGCGGCGGGCAGGGTGGTGGAGACGGACGGGCTGCCGCCCTTCAACTGGGCGCGGAGTTCACTGATGCTGGCTCCGGCGTGGTTCGACCAGGTCAGACCGGTCGCGGACAGCCCGAGCGGGCCCAGCGACACGCACAACCCCACCACGGCGTGCCACGACAGCGTCCTGCGGCGGCCGGCGCCGCTTTTCACCCGCGGCAGCACCGTCCCGCGCAGTCGCTCGCCCCTCCGGCGGCGCGCTCCGAGCCACAGCGCGAGCCCGCCGAGCACCTCCACCCACAGCCAACTGGCGGCAAGCTCGCTGTAGTTGCGGCCGAACGCGCCGAGGTGCAGGGTGCGGTGCAACGTGTCGAGCCACGCCCGCACCGGCAGCCACTGCCCGTAGGTGGTCAGGACGCCGCGCACCTCGCCGGTGTACGGGTCCACGAAGGCGGTCCTGCTGTACCCGTCGGGGACGCCGGGGGCGCGGAAGAGCACGCGGGTGGTGTCCGTGGGTCCTGCGGGCGGGCTGACCGACTGCGGGGTCCCGCCCGGAACGGCCGCTTCGCCGGCGGCGATCTGTCCGGCCAGCGGCACCACCTGCGCCGGGCTCCGCGCGGTCACGTGTAGGTCGTGCCGGTACACGATCTGCTCGATCTGCGGCGAGGCGGTGTAGATCATCCCGGTCGTCGCGACGACGAGCAGGAACGGGCCGATGAGCAGGCCGACGTAGAAGTGCAGCCGCATCAACAGGGGGCGAACCGCGGCCCACAGTGCCGGAGTCGCCGCGGGTTCGGACGAGCCGGCCGCCGGAGATGGCGGCGCGGAGTGGCCCGCCCGCGCCGTCCGTCGTCGTCTTCGTCCCGCTCTCCCGGGTCGAGAGCGGTGTCGCTCACTGCCCTGCCGTCTCCTGCCGACTGGTGCCGAGGTGAGACAGCCGAACGCGCCCACCTCTTCATACGTCGGACCGCGCGCGTGCCGAGTTCCGGGAGGGTCCGTGCCGATGGGCACCAGGTGCGCGCCGACGACGAAGTACGCGGCCCCGATGGGTTGTTCGAGGAGCGCGGTGCGTGCTCGTACCGTCCGCTCACCGCAGAGGGAAGCTTCGAGGAGACGACCGGTACGCTCAGCGGGCCGGCCGCGGACGCCAGGTGCCGTCGAGCCGTACGCCGGCGGCAGCGGCGATGCGGTCGCGGGACGCGATCAGCCGGCTCTTGAGCGTGGGCAGGTCGACGCCCAGCAGGGTTCCGTCGCGTTTGACCACACGGCCGGCGACGAGCACGGTGTCGACCAGTCCGGGGTGACCGGCGGAGACGATGGTGCCGGCCGGGTCGGTGACCGGGAACACGGTGATGTCGTCGGTGCGCAGCAGGATGATGTCGGCGTCCTTGCCGGGGGTGATGCTGCCCGTGCGGGCGTCGAGTCCGCACGAGGCCGCGGCGTCGATGGTGGTGAACTCCAGCAGGTCGCGGCAGTTGAGACCGCCGTCCAGGCCGCGCTGCACGGCGAAGGCGGTACGCATGGTGGAGAACATGTCGCCGCCGACCGACGGGACGTCGTCGACGGAAAGAGTCGGGCGCAGGCCGGCGGCAAGTGCCCGGCCGGTGAGGGGCTCGCCGAAGCCCATCTTCAGCTCGACGTCCGGGCTGATCGAGAGCGAGCTGCCCGCGTCGGCGAGCATCCGCAGTTCTTCGTCGCTGATGCCGTTGCCGTGCACGAACGTGGTGTGCTCGCGCAGCAGGCCGTGCTCGCGCAGGTCGGCGACGGGGCGCTGGGTGCCGTCGGAACCGGAGTGCAGGCTGGTGCGCAGACCGAGTTCCGCGGCCAGCTTCAGCTCCCGGGCGAGGGCGTCCATCCCTGTGTCCTCCGGTCCGCGCAGTCCCCAGGCCAGAGTGATCAGGCCGTCGCCGGGCAGGCCGGCGTGGACGCGGCGGATCGCGTCGTCCACGGAGTCGGCGGAGCCCCAGCCGGCGCCCAGGCAGAAGACGGACCGCGCCGGTACGTCACGCAGGGCGGCGATGGCGGCGTCCTCGTGCTCGGGACCCTGCGCGACGTGGTACCAGTCCAGCATCGTGGTCACGCCGGAGTGCAGAGCCTCCAGCCGGCCGAGCAGGGTGCCCAGGTACACGTCTTCAGGCTGGTAGTGCGGCTTGACGGTGCCGTGCATGGCCGCTGTCCACTCGGGGAACGTCCAGTTCGCGCCGGCGCCGCGGAACGCGGTCTGCCAGCCGTGGCGATGATTGTCGACGAAGCCGGGCATGACGATCCGGTCGCTCGCGTCGATCACCTCGGCGTCCGGCGCGTCGATCCGCTCGGCCACTTCGGAGATCCTTCCGTTCTCGATGAGCACGTCGCCTCGGTCGAGATCCCCGACAGCCGGGTCCATGCTGACGACGGTGCCGCCGGAGAGCAGGGTGTTCATGAGTGAGGTCCTTTGCTTCGGTGGTTCACGATCGCTTGCCGGAGGCGTGCTGAAGCGGCTGCGGTGCAGGGCCGCTCAGTCGTGGAGGGCGTCGGCCGCGGCGAGGGCGTCGGCGACGAGATCGGCGGTGTCCTCGGTGCCGGCAGCCAACCGCACCAGGCCCGCCGGGACGGTGTCGGTGATCTGGTCGTCGGTGAGCATTCCCGCCCACATGGAGGCCGGGTGCACGGCGAGGGATTCCACACCGCCGAGGCTGGCCGAGCGGCGGGGGTAGCGCAGTCGGGACAGGAAGGCGTCGGCCATCTCGTATCCGCCACTGAATTCGATGCTCAGTACTCCGCCGAATCCGTTCATCTGGTCGGCGGCCAGGTGGTGTTGTGGGTGGGTCGCCAGGCCGGGGTAGTGCACGCGTGTCACCGTCGGGTGGCTGCTCAGTGCCTCGGCGAGGGCGAGGCCGTTGTCGTTGTGCCGCGGAACGCGCAGCGGCAGGGTGCGTATGCCGCGCAGCAGCAGCCATGCGTCGATGGGGCCGAGGGTGGCGCCGGTGAGGAGGCTGGTGTCCCAGATCCGGTCCAGGATCTTCGCCGGTCCGGCCAGCACTCCGGCGGAGACGTCGGAGTGGCCGTTGAGGTACTTCGTCGCGCTGTGCCAGACCACGTCGATGCCGAAGTCCGCCGGGCGCTGGTTCAGCGGGGTGGCGAAGGTGTTGTCCGCCAGGGTCAGCGCACCGTGGGCGTGGGCCAGGTCGGCAACGGCGCGCAGGTCGGTGATCTGCAGCAGCGGGTTGCTCGGTGTCTCCACCAGGATCAGCCGGGTCCTGGAGGTGACGGCCTTCGCGAACTCGTCGGGGTCTGTCTGGTCGACCAGCGTGGTGGACACGCCCAGGCGCGGCAGCAGGTTCAGCAGGACCGAGGCCGTACCGCCGTAGGTGGACTTCTGCCCGATGACGTGGTCGCCGGAGGACACCAGGGCGAGCAGCGCCGTGGTGATCGCGGCCATGCCGGACGCGGTGACCATCGCGCCCTCGGTGCCCTCCAGTTCCGCGACGACGGCGGCGACCTGGGCGTGATTGGGATTGCCGAAGCGGGTGTAGAAGTCCTGGCCCCGCGGCTCCACGGCGCCGGCGGCGAACGTGGTCGCGTCCTCGGCCGAGAACGCCGCCGTCTGGTAGATGGGCGGCGCCACGGCGCGGCTGGGGTGGGTCTCACGGTCGGTGTGAACGGTGACGGTGCTCTTGCCCGGCATGGCTGGCCCTTCCGGAATTCGATGCTATGTCCGTATCCAGCATGGCCGCCTGCGACGCCGACGTGACCGGCTGCCAGCAATTTTGGCAAGAACTTGCGCGCACCTGCGGCACCTGTTTGTGCTACAGATGCCCCGCGAGCAATATTCTGCTGTCATGGATGAAGTGGACCGGACGATCCTGGCCGTACTCGAACGGGATGGCCGTATCAGCAACAACGAGCTCGCCGCCCGGGTCGGGCTGACGCCCTCGCCGTGCCTGCGCCGCGTACGGCAGATGGAGGAGAGCCGGGTCATCCGCGGCTACCGGGCGCTGATCGACCCCGCGGCGGTCGGCCGCGGGCTGCGCGTCTTCGCGGGGGTGCGGCTGATGCGGCACACCCGCGCGGACGTGGTCGCCTTCGAGGAACAGGTGATGGAGCTGCCGGAGGTGATCGCCTGCCACCACATCACCGGCAACTTCGACTACCTGCTGCAGGTGGAGGTCGCCGACCTGCCCGCCTACGAGGACTTCCACGCCAATCAGCTGGCCGCCCTGCCCGGCGTCGGGACGGTCAACAGTTTCGTCATCATGAAGACACTCGACACCGCGTGACCGCCCCGCCGCCCGCGTCGGCCCGTGGTCACGGTCGCCCGGCATGGTCACGGTCGCCTGGTGACCAGAGCTGGTGGGTGCCGCGCGGGCGCGGGCGGTCGGGCTGTCACGCGGTGATGGAGCCGCGGATGCACACGGTGGTGGCGCCGCTGACCCAGACGGTGCCGTCCGGATCGGCGGTGATCTCGATGCTCGCGGCCCGCCCCAGCCGAGTGCCCTGGGAGACCCGGTAGGTGGAGGGTGCGCCGCCGGTGGCGGTGAGCCACTGCCCGACACCGGCGTTCATGCTGCCGCAGGCGGGGTCCTCGGGAACGCCGGCCCCGGGGGCGAAGGTGCGCATCTCGAAGTGGTGCTCCGCTCCCTCGGGGTGGGCCCCGATCGCACCGACCATCGCGGTCGGGATGAGGGACAGGTCGGGCTCGAGGGCGAGGACGTCCTGGGCGGTGGCCAGCTGGACCACTGCCCAGCCGGGCCCGTTGTCCACCCACTGGTGGGCCAGCACCTGCCCCTGGGTGATGCCGAAGGCATCGACGATCCGGCCCAAATAGGCGTCGTCGAGTGCACCGTCGCGCACCCTGGGCGGGGCGGCGAAGGACAACGAGCCGTCCCCTCGGCGCACGGTGACCAGGCCCGCGCCGCACTCCTGCACGATCCGGTCGGCGTGCTGCGGTGTGCCGCCACCCTCCAGCCAGGCCCGCGCGGAACCCAGGGTGGGGTGCCCGGCGAACGGCAGCTCGCCTCCGGGCGTGTAGATCCTCAGCCGGTAGTCCGCCTCCGCGGCGGTGGGGGGCAGCACGAATGTGGTCTCGGACAGGTTCGTCCAACGCGCCAGGCGCCGCATCTCCTCATCTGTCAGGTCCGTGCCGTCCAGGACGACCGCGACCGGATTGCCGCCGTAGGGAAGCGTGGAGAACACATCGACCTGCATGAACGAACGGGTTCGCGACATGGTCATCGAGAGCCTTCCGTATCGGTGCCAGCGGATTCCGCCTCCATCCCAGCGTGCGCGTGGGGGACCGGTACAGGGCCACTCGCAAAGCAGTGGCCCCGCCGACCTTCGCGGTGGAAGGACGGACAGAAGCTCGAATACGACGGTGTGCGCCTCGACGTGGAGTTCCCGGCATTGACGTACGGAGCTTCCAGGGCGGCGGCTTCGTCGTCCGTCAGGTGGAGGTCGAGCGCCTCCGCGGCCTGTTGGAGGTGGTGGGGTCCGGTCGCTCCGACGACGGGGCGGAGACCAGCGGGTTGCGCAGCACCCAGGCGAGCGCGACCTGCGCCATGGACACACCGCGCGTCGCGGCCAGTTGCCGCACGGCGTCGATGACGGGCGTCGTGGGGCTGTCGAAGGCCCGGACGACGCGGACCTTGGTGGCCAGCACGATGTCCTCGCGCCGCGCGTACTCGCGGAGGGCACGGCCGGTGATCCAGAACGGTCCGGCTTTGTCCTCGGTCAGCGCCCAGGGGTGGGCACCGGGGACGGACGGGTCGCCGTAGCTCATACAGCCCAGCGCGAGCCGGCTGACCTTCAAGCCGGTCGTGCCGAGACGGACGTACTCCATGGCGTGGGCTCCTTGCGTGAACGAGTGGGCGGCCGAGCGACCGGCTACCGGCCTGCTGTCGCAGGAAACAGCAGGTCACGGGTGCGCGGAACGACCTGCTGACACCTGTACTGGCAGTACACCCCTCATGGCCCGGACGCGTGGTGGCCTCGAAGTCACGGACAACTCCGGCGAGGTCCGGGAGCTCCCCCAGGACTTTGCCTGATGCCACTATTGCACAGGGCAAGGGTTTGTATTGCATAATGCAAAGATGCCGAACCCCGTGGTACCCCCACCCGCAGCCTCGCTCCGCCCCTCCCCGGCGCCCCGCGTGCGTCGCGGAGTGGCTGCCCTGCTTCCGATGCTGCGCGAGGCGAAGAGCGGGCTGCTGGTGCTGGCGCTGGTCGTCGGCTGCGGGGCGGGGGTGGGGGCGATCGCCTTCCGCCGGCTGATCGAGACGTTCACCCGCGCGCTGTCCGGGCACGCGGACTACTCCGCCGCGGGCCACGTCGCCAACCCGCACGTGCCGTGGCTCGGGCACTGGTTCGTGCTGCTCGCCCCGGTCCTGGCCGGACTGATCCACGGCCCACTGGTGCAGCGCTACGCGAAGGAGGCCCGCGGCCACGGCGTGCCCGAGGTGATGTACGCCGTCGCGCGGCGCGGCGGGCGGATCGCCCCGCAGGTCGCGGTGGTGAAGTCGCTGGCGTCCGCGCTGTGCATCGGGGGCGGCGGCTCGGTCGGCCGGGAAGGCCCGATCGTGCAGATCGGCTCCGCCCTGGGCTCCACGCTCGGCCGCACCGTGCGGGTCGCGGAGGACCGGATGCGGGTGCTGGTGGCGTGCGGCGCGGCCGGCGGCATCGCGGCGACCTTCAACGCGCCGCTGGCCGGGGTGTTCTTCGCGATGGAGCTGATCCTGCGGGACTTCACCGCCGAGTCGTTCGGCATGGTCGTGCTCGCCTCGGTCACCGCGAGCGTCATCGGCCGGGCCGCGTTCGGCGACCACCCCTTCCTGCACCTGCCCGCGTTCACCGTCACCCACCTCTCCCAGTACCTCCTGTTCGCCGCGCTCGGCGTGCTGGCCGGCGCCGTCGGTGTCGGGTTCACCCGGGTCCTTTACTGGGTGGAGGACGCCTGCGACTGGGCCTGGCGCGGCCCGGAGTGGGCCCGCCCCGCGGTCGGCGGGCTGCTGCTCGGCGGCCTGCTGCTGGTCCTGCCCGAGATGTACGGCGTCGGCTACCCCGTCCTGGAGAGAGCCGTCGGCGGCCGGTACGCGATCGGGTTCCTGGTGGTCCTGCTGCTCGGCAAGATGCTCGCCACCAGCCTGACGATCGGCATCGGCGGCAGCGGCGGGGTCTTCGCGCCCTCGCTGTTCATGGGGGCCACACTCGGTGCCGCCTACGGTGCCGCCGCCCACCACCTGCTGCCGTCGGTCGCCGGACCGGTCGGCGCGTACGGCCTGATCGGGATGGGCGCCGCCTTCGCCGGCGCGGCCCGCGCCCCGATCACCGCCGTGGTCATCATGTTCGAACTCACCGGCGAGTACACGATCATCCTGCCGCTCATGACCGCGATCGTGCTGGCCACGCTCACCAGCCGCGCGATGTCCGCCGACACGATCTACACCCTCAAGCTGCGCCGCCGCGGCATCGACCTCGACCGCGCCCCGGGCGAAGCCGTCCTGGCCGGCATCACCGTCGCCACCGTCATGGAACCCGTCCCCGACCCGCTGGACGGCGCCACCCCGCTCGCCGAGGCGGCCGAGGCGCTGGCCCGCTCGCCGCACGGCGTCCTGCCGGTCACCGTGGACGGCACCTACCTCGGCACCGCGACCGCCCGCACCGCCGCCGAGACCCTCGCCGACGGAGCCCACGCCACCGCGACCGTCGGGACCATCGCCCACCTGCCCGCGCCCGTCACCGCCACCACCGACCTGTCCACCGCCCTCGACGCGCTCGTCACCGCCGAAGGCGCCGGCCTGCCCGTCCTCGACGACACCCGCGAACACCTCACCGGCTGGATCACCCACCAGGCGATCCTCCGCGCGCTGCGACACGCGTCCAGGACCGCCGCGTCCCCGTGACCCCTGCCCGAGGGCCCGGCCGCCACCGGATGTCGTGCCCGCGGCGGCGGGAGGCGGCCGCGGGCCTGTAGAAAGGTGTGCATGGTCGCTTCCCAGTCCGCTCCGGACAACGACGCCGAGGCCATGGTCGGCGCGCTGCTGACCGCCTCACGGCTGCTGGTCGCCGTCTCCGCGCGGTCGCTCGCGGCGGTGGAGGAGTCACTGACCCTGCCGCAGTTCCGGATGCTCGTGGCGCTGCACACCCGCGGCCCGCTGAGCCTGTCGGCGCTGGCCGCCGAGTTGGACGTGCAGCCGTCCACCGCGATGCGCATGATCGACCGGCTCGTGGCGGTGTCCATGGTCGAGCGCGGCACCGTACCGCACGACCGCCGCACCACCCTGATCTCGCTGACCGCCGCCGGGCGCCGCACCGTCACGGAGGCGACCGAGCGCCGCCGCAAGGAGATCGCCCGCATCGTCGAGGCCATGCCCGCCGTACGCCGCCGCGAACTGCTCAAGGCGCTGCACGCGTTCACCGAGGCCGGCTCGGAACCCTCCGTCAGCGCGGGGGCCGTTCCGGTCTGGTGAACCGCCCGAGGTCCGCCGCAGCCGCCTGAACGTCGTGTACGTTTGCTGCTGGTGTGCCGGGAAGTCTGGTCGGCGAATACGAGAGAACTCTCTTCGCTGATCGGGGTCTTCCATGGTGCTTGTCGTCGTCTTCTGGGCGGCGCTGCTGGTCGCGGCGCCGCGGTCGGGTGTTGTCCCCCGGTCGGTGCTGCCGGCCGCCCCGCTCTTCCTGGCCGGCGGCGCGCTCGTCGGTGCCGGCGGGCTCGGGCGCGTACGCATCCCGTCAGGCAGCCCGATCGTCGCGGCCACCGCCGATCTCGCCTCGTTCACCGCCCTGTTCACCGTGCTGTTCGCCGGTGGCCGGCACCTCTCCTTCCGCGCGAACCCGTGTCCGGCCGCGTTCGAGTCGCTCGGCAAGTCGCCCGGCGTCGCGCTCGGCGACGAACCAGGGCCGCCGCCCGCGGCCCGTATCCAGGAGGCAGGACATGCGCGCATCTGAACTCGCCCGGTCCTACCCGACCGTGACCCTCGGCAGCCCCGCGCTCGACGCGGCCCGGCTGCTGGCGGGCCGCGGCCTGCCCGGGGTGCTGGTGGTGGACGCGGACGGCGCCCCGTACGCGATCGTGCCGGCCTCGCGGTTCGTACGGCTCCTGGTGCCCTCGTACGTGGTCGAGGACCCGACCCTGGCCGCCGTCGTCGACGAGCAGCACGCGGACCGGCTCTGCGCCGCGCTGGCGGACCGGGCGGTCGCCGACATCCTGCCGAGGGAGCGGATGGCGGCGCCGGTGGTCGCCGGTGACGCCACCGTGCTGGAGGTGGCGGCGCTGATGGCCCGCGAACGCAGCCCGCTGGTCGCCGTCATGGCGAAGGAACCCGACGGCACCCGCCTGCTCGGCGTGATCACCGCCTCCCACCTGCTGGACCGACTGCTCGGAGTGGCATGAACGACTGGCACGGCTGGGCGGCGCTGGCCGTCTTCATCGGCACCTACGCCCTGATCATCAGCGAGCGAATACACCGCGTCGCCGCGGCGATGGGCGGCGCCGCACTGATGCTGCTGGTCGGGGCGACCGACGGCACCGCCGCCTTCTACTCCGAGCGCTCCGGCATCGACTGGAACGTCATCTTCCTGCTGATGGGCATGATGATGATCGTCGGAGTGCTCAAACGCACCGGCCTGTTCGAGTACCTCGCGATCTGGTCGGTGCAAAAGGCCCGGGCCCGGCCCTTCCGGGTGATGGTGATGCTCATCGCCATCACCGCGATCGCCTCGGCGCTGCTGGACAACGTCACCACCGTGCTGCTCGTCGCCCCCGTCACGCTGCTGATCTGCGAGCGTCTCGCGCTGCCGATCGCCCCTTTCCTGATCGTCGAGGTCTTCGCGTCGAACATCGGCGGCATCGCCACCCTCGTCGGCGACCCGCCGAACATCATCATCGGCAGCCGGGCCGGGCTGACCTTCAACGACTTCCTGGTGCACCTCGCGCCACTGGCCGTGGTGCTGGTGCTGGTGCTGATCGGCCTGGCCCGGCTCATGTTCCGCTCCGCCTTCGTCTACGACGCCGACCGCGCCGCCGAAGTGCTCGCGCTGGACGGGCGCGAGGCGATCCGCGACCCGCGGCTGCTCGTCCAGGGTCTGACGGTGCTGGGCCTGGTGATCGCCGGGTTCGTGCTGCACCCGCTGATCGGGTTCGAGCCGAGCATCGTGGCGCTGCTCGGCGCGGGTCTGCTGGTGGCGGTCTCCAGCGTGGAGACCGGCGAGGTGCTCGCCGAGGTGGAATGGCCGACGCTGGCGTTCTTCGCCGGGCTGTTCGTGATGATCGGCGGGCTGATCGAGACCGGGGTCGTCGCCCACGTCTCCGACGCCCTCGCCGGCGCCGTCGGCGACAAGGAGTTCGGCGGCTCCATGCTGATGCTCGGCGCCTCGGGCGTGCTGTCCGGCGTCATCGACAACATCCCCTACGTCGCGACCATGGCACCGGTCACCGCCGACCTCGTCCACCACCTCGGCGGCGGACGCGACCACGTGATGTGGTGGGCCCTTGCCGCCGGCGCCGACCTGGGCGGCAACGCCACCGCCATCGGCGCGTCCGCCAACGTCGTCGTCCTCGGCATCGCCGAACGCTCCGGACGCCCCATCTCCTTCTGGCAGTTCACCCGCTACGGGCTCGTCGTCACCGCCGCGACGGTCGGCACGTCAGCGGTCTACCTGTGGCTGCGCTACTTCGCGCTGGCCTAGGTGTATTGCCTGCGCGGGCCGCGTGTCGCGCGTGCCCGTCGCGACGCGCTCGTACGTTTCAGAGCATCCGCTCGGCCGTCGCCGCCCGTGCGCGCAGCGCGTCGGCCTCCTCGTGCCGGCCTCGGGCAGCCAAGATCCGCGCCCGGTACTCCATCGCGTACCCGTCGCCCAACTCCTCGGCGCGCACGATTGCCTGCACGGCCCGCTCCAGGTCCCCCCGGTCCCGGAAGAGCACGCCCAGCGCCGTGATCGGGAACGCCTCGTCCTGAGCGAGGATCACCGGCGCCCAGCGCTCGGCACCGGCCGCGTCGCCACGGTCGAGCGCCTGCTTGACCAGGCCCAGCATGGCGTCGGGATCGCCGAGTTCCGCGCTCCTCTCCCAGATCGCCCGCGCGCGGCCCGGGTCACCGGCCGTCGCGTGCAGCATCCCGAGGTTGTAGCCGGCCACCGCGTTCCCCGCCGTCCAGGACCGGCCCCACCAGTGCAGCGCGCCGGCCCGGTCGCCCTTCACGTGCAGGGCCGCCGCCAAGGTCCCCATCGCCACGTCGTCACCGCGCTCGGCCGCAGCCGTCAGCTCGGCCAGTTCCTCGTCCGACGGGAGCTCGGCCCTCCCCTCCGGCAACCGGACCGACACCAACTCCTCGTCCGGCGCCGACCGCCTACGGAACCACCAAGCCATCAGCAACCACCCCGGCATGCGAGCACGCGAACATCCGTCTCCGGCCATCCTGCCGGCGAAGCCGGCGTACCCGCCGGAAACCCGAAGTTCCGCTGCCTGTGGGTGGGGGCATACACGGAGCGACGGGAGGAGGGTCGCGATGGGGTGGGCGCTGCCGGCGACCTCGTGCCATACGGGAAACTGCACCGGCAAGCCGATCGACCCCGATCTTCCGTACGTCGTGCTCGCCTGCGTAGGGGTCGTGGTCGTGCTGTACGCGATCGGGCAGGTCGTGATCGCGATCAGGAGGAAGCAGGTACTCAAGCACGGGGTGCCGGCGCAGGCGGTGATCCGCGAGATCACGGCGCGGCGGGGTTCCGCCTACGCCGAAGACGTCAAGGCGGACGTGACGCTCGTCTTCAGCCCGGCCTCGGGAGAGGAGGTCGAGGGCTGGACCACCGCGAGGTTCCCGACCGCGGCTCTCCCCGAACCAGGGTGGACCGTTCCGGTCCGCTACTGGGCCAAGGAGCCCCAGCGTGTCGCCGTGGCCGGCGCGGCCGCCCCACCCGTGCGGCCGGATTGAGCGGACGGCGGGCCGTTCGCCCGGGGGCGTGCAGAAGGGATCGGCGAAGCCCCTGATCGGCTGGTCGGTCTGGTTGTTCAGCACGTGGGCGAGCGGAGGCAGTTGCTGGCAGGCGCTGGGAACCGCCTGGGCATCGCCTCCTCCACCCGAACCCCAGTCCTCACGAACGCCGTTGGGCCGTCGGCTGAACACGGCAGCTCCGGACCTGGTCCTCCGGCAGGGACTCCCGGATGTCACGAACAGTCCGGAGGGAGAGCGCCACGGCCGGGCTCACGCCGCGCTTGACGGGGTCGCGTCGACGGCGGTGGTCTGCTGGTCGATGGTGTAGACGGAGGTGCGGCCGGAAGGGGAGATGACTCCGAGCTGGGACTGCATGTCGTGCTCCACCACCTGGTCCATGGGCGCGGTGCCGTTCTTCACGAACGGTTGCAGGCTCGGGCCGAGGTTGACGGCGGAGCTGAGGTCCTTCGCCTGGACGGTCTCGTCGACGGCGCTGTCGCTGAGGACGAGGGCGCCGCCGTCCTTGGTGCGGAGGGCGAAGGTCGCGCCGGCCGGCGGGCGGGCGGCCTTGTAGTCGGCGTAGGCGTGGCCGTCCATGCTGTTGCCGCGGTCGGTGTAGACGGATATGGCGGCGTCGCGCTCCTTGGTCTTCGCCAGGTCGGACTTCTCGCCGCCGGTGGCGTAGAGGTCGGCGACCATGCCGGCCAGGTCCTTCGGCGCGTGGGTGCCGATCTTGGCCGCGGGGTCGACGACCGTCGCCAGGCCGTTCCCGTCGAGGGCGAGCGCCGGGACGGCCTTCTGCTCGGCCCCGGAGAAGCCGGCCGCGGCCACCGCGCGCCAACCACCGCTCAGGTGCTGGAAGACGAGGAAGCGAATGTACGTGGTCGCCGGCGTGCCCGCCTTGCCGGCCTTGAGCTCCGCGATCCTGGCCTTCATCACGAACCAGTTCGCCTTCGCGGAGGCCGGCGGTATGAAGAAGGAGCGCTGGACGTACACGAACGGCGCCAGGTTCGCCGCGACGTCCTTCTTGTCCAGCTTGGGCAGTTGCGTGAAGTACCCGTTGTCGGAGGCGAGCATCGCGCCGGCCTCGACCTTGGCCATCAGCGTCGGGCTGTGCTTGGCGTTGGCCTGGTTGTTGACGCTCTGGTAGGTGTCGACGACCTTGTCCGCCTCGCTCGCGGGGAGCAGCGGCTGCTCGGCGGCGGCTTTCGTCGCCGTCGAGTCGGAGGGCGAGGGGGAGCCGGATGAGGAGGAGCAGCCCGCGGCGAGGGCGAGCGAGGCGGCGGCGGCGAGCAGAGTGGTGGACGCGGTGCGTCGAGTGCGATGCGGCATGGCGGCGCTGATTCCCCGTGGAGTTGTCGGTTGTCCGCGCCGGCACCATCGCCGGCAACGGTGGTATCGGGCAACGGTATCGGCCGGACCGAACCGCCCGGGGTCGCTTGCTCTCCCAGGGGCCGCTTGCTGTCAGCGACGGTGCGCGAGGGCGCGGCGCAGGTCGTCGAGGCCGTCGGCGAGGTGGCGGCGCAGCGAGGGGGTCAGGTCGGCCCTGGCCAGGCACGCCTCCGCCGCGCGGATGGTGTCCGGGTGGGCCGCGCCCACGGGGAAGAGCCCGTGGCCGAGTGCGCGCGCGACCGCGCCACCACGCTGCCCGGCCGCCGGAATCTCCTCGAAGTACCGCAGTGCGTAACCCTGTTGGCCGCGTGGCGAGCCGGAACGCCAGAAGCCCTCCGCGGTCGCGGTGAGCAGGGGGCCGGCGAGCGCGTCGGGGGTGAAAAGCCGCTGCCAGGCCCGTTCCTTCGCGGCGTCGTCCGGGAGCGCGGCGCGGGCCCGGGCCGCGCCCAGTTCACCGGTGTCGCTGGGGTCGGCCGCCAACTCGGCGGCGATCCGCGCCTCGTCGGCCGCCCCGGTCGCGGCGAGCCGGGTCAGCGCGGCCCAGCGCAGGCTCGCGTCGAAGTCGACGCCGTCCGGCAGGTCGCGGCCGTCCAGCCAGCCGTCGAGCTCCGCTCGCCGGCCCTCCCCCGACGCCGTGTCGATCACACCGCGCAGGGCGGCGATCCGCAGTCCGCGTCCGGCGTCCGGGCGGGCGAGCACGGCACGTGCGGCGTCGCCGAGCAGGAGGAGCGCGGCGGGCCGTTCGTCCGGGTCGAGGTAGCGGGCGACGACATGGTCGCGGGCGAAGGCCAGCACCGCCCCGACGATGCTGTCCGAGCTCTCGGCCGGGAGGTGGGCGGCGACCAGGCGCAGGTAGTCGGCGGCGGGCAGTTCGGCGCCGCGGGTCAGGTCCCGGAGGTGCTCCCAGAGCACGGCGCGGCCCAACTCGTCCTCGATGGCGGACAGCGAGGCGGTCACGGTGGCCGAGGAGTGCTCGTCGAGCCGGACCCGCGCCCACGTCAGGTCGCCGTCGTTGGGCAGCAGCAGGGCGGCGCGCGGCGCACCGACCAGTTCGGGCAGCGGGGTACGGCCCCCGGGCGCGACCTCGGCGTCCAGCCGTCGGCGGGCCACGAGCACGGCACCGTCCCGCTCTCGTACCCCCTCCCGCCCGGCCCCGCCGTCCCCCTCGCGCCCGCCGGCCCACTCGTACACACCGATCCGCACCCGGTGCGGGCGGCTGCCGTCGTTGACCAGCACGGCGGAGGTGACGGCCCCGCCGGTTGCCTCGGCCCCGGCCTCGACCCCGGCCCCGGCCCCGACCCCGGCCTCGACCTCGACCTCGATCCGCAGCGTGTCGACGCCCGTGGTGCGCAGCCACCGGTCGGCCCAGCCCGGCACGTCCGGGCCGTCGGCGGACGTCAGTGCGGCGAGGAAGTCGGCCAGGCCGGCGTTGCCCCGGCGGTGCTCGGCGAAGTAGGCGTTGACCCCGGCGAAGAACGCCTTGTCACCGAGCCGGTACATCAGCTGGTGCAGCGCCGAGGCGCCCTTGGCGTACGAGATCCCGTCGAAGTTGGACAGCGCCTCGGCGGCGGAGTCCGCCCCGGTGGCGGCGACAGGGTGCGTGGTGGGGCGCTGGTCGGCGTCGTAGCCCCACCCCTTGTGGCCCGCGGCGAACAGCGCCCAGGCGCCGGTGTAGCGGGTGGCCTCGGCCGCGATCCGGTAGCCGAGCACCTCGGCGAAGGACTCGTTCAGCCAGATGCCGTCCCACCAGGCCAAGGTGACCAGGTTGCCGAACCACATGTGGGCCATCTCGTGGCAGACGACCACCGCCCGGTTCACGCGCTGCGCGTCGGTCGGCGCGGAGCGGAAGAGCATCGTGTCCTGGAAGGTGACGCAGCCCGGGCTCTCCATCGCCGCCCAGTTCAGCTCGGGCAGGAACACCTGGTCGTACCCGCCGAACGGGTAGCGCTCCTCGAAGAGTTCGTGCAGACGGTCGAACGACGCCCGGGTCAGCTCGAACAACTCCCCTGCCTCCCGGTCGAGTTCGGCGGCGAGCGAGCGACGGGCGTACAGGCCGAGCGGGATGCCGTCGTGCTCGGCGCGCACGGCGTGCAGCGGACCGGCGACCACGGTCGTCAGGTAGGTGGAGATCGCGCCGATCGGGTCGATCCGCCAACGGCCGTCGGGCAGGCGGCTGTCGGCGCCGTTGCCGATCACCGTCCAGCCCTCGGGCGCGGCGACGGTGAAGGAGAACGGCGCCTTCAGGTCCGGCTGGTCGAAGCAGGCGAAGACCTTCGGGGTGAGGTCGGGAGCGCACGCCGCGTACACGTAGACCTCGCCGTCGGCCGGGTCGGTGAAGCGGTGCAGGCCCTCGGCGGTACGCGAGTACGGCATGTCGGCCTCGACCAGCAACTCGTTCCCGGCGGCCAGCGCGGGCAGCGGCAGGCGGTTGCCGTCGAGGGTGCCGGGGTCGAGCGGGCGGCCGTTCAACTCGACGCGCAGCAAAGCCCCGGGCTCGATGTCCACGAAGGACGCCGCACCGGGCTCCGCGCACGCGAAGCGGATCACCACCGTGCTGCGGAAGCCCTCCTCGCCACGGGTGAAGTCCAAGGTGACGGAGTAGGAGAGGACGTCGAGCAGGTGCGCGCGCACCTCGGCTTCGTTGCGCAGAAGGGCTGGCATCCCCGCATGCTGCCGCAGCCCCCACGCGTCGGACAACCCGATAGATGCGCCCGCAGCGGCCGCGAACCAGCCTTCGACGAGGCGGCGGCCCCGGGAAAAGCCGACCTGATTGTCATGGCCACCCCCTAGAATCCGGCTGCCCGCACGACGGCTTCCCGCTGATCGTGACGCAGGGCGCATCCCAGGGGGGATCATGAGAGAACCGAAAGGCGCCGCCGCGTCGCGGCGCAGGTCGTGGGCGAGACGGCGGAAGGCCGGGGCGGTGCGCGGGACGACCGCGCTGACCGCCGCGCTCGCCACGGCGGCGACCCTGTGGCTCGCGCCGGTGGCCACGGCCGCCGCGGCGACCGGCGACACCGGCAAGGCACCGGCCGGTGCCGGGACCTCCGCGACCGCCCGCGCCGGCGGGCACGCACCAGCCGCCGCGGCGGCGAAGCCCGTGCCGGGCTCGGCGGCAGCGAAGGCCGCGAGTTCCAGGACCACGGCGAAGTCCACCGCGAAGTCCCCGGCTGAATCCGCCGGAAGACCGGCCGCGAAGTCCACCGCGACGCCGCGGGCATGGACCAAGGCCGACGCCGAGAAGGCGCACGCCCAGGCGGTGCGGCAGACCACCGCCGCCGACTCACCCGACGCCTGCTCCGGCGCCTTGGCACCGCACACCGTCTACTCCTGCGCCGATCCGACGAACGGCGACCCCGTCTACACGCTCGACCTGCCGCGGTCGAAGGACGTGCTCTTCGTCCAGGTCGTCGCACAGGACCCCTTCGCGCCGGCCCCGGTGGTCACCGCACCCGACGGCACCGCACTCACCTGCGACCGTCCCGACGACCCGCAGCAGCACAGCTACGGCACCCTGCGCTGCCCGACCGCGCAGGCCGGCACGTACACGCTGACGGTCCCCGGCGCCGGCTTCACCGTCGCCTGGAACGCCCTGCTGTCGGACGCCGCCTGCACCACGCTGTCCGCCCAGGACACCGCGCTGGGCGCGCCCACCGCCCTGGCCGGCTCGCTGGCCGCCGGCTCCCCCGGCGACTGCTACAGCCTCCCGCTGGCGGCCGGGGACGTCCTGCGCTCCCGGGTGTCGGACTGGACCGACAACGCGTGGGTCTACGACGCCGACGGTACCCAGGTGTGCGCCAAGGGCGACAGCTCCTTCGAGATGGACTGCACCCTCACCGGTTCCGCGCCCTACCGCGTCCAACTCGACGAGCGCGAAGCCGAACAGAGCAGCTACACCCTCTCCTTCGCCCGCCTGTCCACTCCGGCCGGCTGCCCGGTCCTGGACCCGCAGGCGTACGGCACCGTCCCGGACGCGTCGTCCACCGCGCGCTGCCGCACCCTGCACGTCCCGTCCGCCGGACCGTATGTCTTCGGCACCGCGGCCGCCGACCACGGCGTCACCGGCGCCCTGTACCGGGCCGACGGCACCGAGGTCTGCACCGAGGACCAGAGCACGGCGTGTGCGCTGACCGCGGGTGACTACACCTGGGCCCGCGACTTCCAGGACAGCGGACCCGCCGCCTACGGCGTGTGGTTCCGCGCCGCGGCGAGCACCGACGGCTGCACGGCCGGCCGCGACGACGACTTCGCCTCCGGGGCCCTGACCGGGGCCTTCGCCGGCCAGGGCGAGGAGTTGTGCTGGACGCTGCCGACCGCGACCGGCCAGGGCCTCTATCTGCTCGACCAGCAGGAGGGTCGCGGGGCGCAATTGGAGGAGGCGGTCTACGACTCCGCGGGCGCCCGGCAGTGCGCCGACGACACCGTCTCCCTGGTGTGCAAGCTCACCGGCACCGCGCCCTTCCACCTGGCGCTCGGGAACACCGCGGCCGGCAGCGACTCCGGCGCCGACGCGGGCGGTTACGTCTACACCGTGCAGCGCACCGGCTCCACCAGCGGTTGCACCGCCTGGCCGCAGTCCGCGTTCGGCGGCTCCTTCGGCGCGGAGGTCTCCCTTACGGCAGCGCAGCAGATGCGCTGCCTCGCCCTCCCGGCGAACGGCCACTCCACCGCGGAGATGTTCGACTTCACCAACACCTCCAACCGGCTCGACGCCTCCTACCGGGTCTACGACGCGGCGGGCGAGAAGGTCTGTGCCAGTACGGGCAGTTCGCTGACCACCTGCCGCTTCGCCGCCGGCACCGCCTACCAGGTGCTGCTGGTGGGCACCGGCTATGACGACACCTACGACGTGGTCCGGCGCGACATCTCCTCGACCGCGTCCTGCAAGGCGCCCGCGTCCCTCACCGTCGGCGGCGCCGCGACCGCCTACTCCTTCGGCTCCGCCCTGGACAGCGGCTGCCTGCACGTGTCCGCCGCGGCCACCGACAAGCTGTGGCTGTCGGTCCGCACGCCGAACCCCGAGTACGAGACGGGAGCCGACCTGTTCGTCGCGGACGCCGACGGCACCGTCGTGTGCTGGCAGCAGGGCATCGCATGCCGCGTCACCGGCTCGACGTCCTACGTGGTCGGCGCGGTGGCCTCCGGCTACGACGGCGACCCCATCGCCGCACGGGTGGACACCTGGAAGGTGGGCACCGCCGCCGGCTGGGCGCCGCAGTGCACGGCCAACCGGCTGTCGCCGGACGGCTTCCCGGTCCAGAGCGGTACCTTCACGGAGTCCGCGTCCGGCTACTGCGCGGTGATGGACCTCAAGCCCTCGCAGCGGTTCGACATCTACGGCACCGACAGCGACATCGCCGGCTACGCGTTCTCGGTGAACCTCCTGGGCACCACGGGCTTCGCCGGGACCTCGATCAACACCGCCTACCAGTGCGGCATGTACAGCCCCGGCTTCCACTCCTCCTGTCTGACCGACTCCTCCGCTCCGGCCGGGCAGTACGTCATGGTGGTCTCGGCCGACCACACCACGGCCCCGGTCGCATACTCGATCCAGGGCGTGTGCAGCCAGGGTTGCTCCACCCAGCACCCCCACGCCGATGTCACCTCGCTGAGTCCGGCGACCGGCGCGGCCGGCACCGCCACCCAGGTCGTTGTGCACGGCTCGGACCTCACCCTCGGAACCGACGTCGAACTGGCGAGCAACGGCCTCAAGTCCGACTCGTGGACCAGCCCCGTCTCGGTGAGTGCCGACGGCACGTCGCTGACGGTGCTTCTGGACCCGGGGTCCGCCGATCCGGGCAGCTACGACGTCGTCGTCGACCAACCCGGCTACAGCGTCGGCACCAAGTCGACCGGCTACCTTCCGGACGGCTTCACCGTCACCGCCGCCACCACCGCCTCGCACAGCCGGCTCGTCCCGGTCACGCCGACGCGCTTCCTGGACACCCGCAACGGGACCGGGGCGCCGAAGGCACAGGTGGGAGCCGGCAAGACCGTGCGACTGACCGTCGCCGGAGCACACGGCGTCCCGGCGTCCGGAGTCACCGCGGTCACCATGAACGTGACCGCCGTACAACCCACCACGACCGGCCACATCACCGTCTACCCCGACGGACAGCAACTGCCCTCCGTCTCCAGCGTCAGCTACCAGGCCGGCCACACCATCGCCAACCTCGTGACCGTGCCCGTGCACAACGGCGTCGTGGACCTCGACAACAGCGCCGGCACGGTCGACCTCCTCGCCGACGTCACCGGCTACTACACCGACGGCGGCGACGGATCGGCTCTGACGCCGATCACGCCGACGCGCTTCCTGGACACCCGCAACGGGACCGGGGCGCCGAAGGCACAGGTGGGAGCCGGCAAGACCGTGCGACTGACCGTCGCCGGAGTGCACGGCGTCCCGGCGTCCGGAGTCACCGCGGTCACCATGAACGTGACCGCCGTACAACCCACCACGACCGGCCACATCACCGTCTACCCCGACGGACAGCAACTGCCCTCCGTCTCCAGTGTCAGCTACGGTGCGGGGCAGACCATCGCCAACCTGGTGACGGTACCCGTGCACAACGGCGTCGTGGACCTCGACAACAGCGCCGGCACGGTCGACCTCCTCGCCGACGTCTCGGGCTACTTCTCCACGACGGGCTCCACGTTCACCCCTGTCGACCCTGTGCGTCTGCTGGACACCCGAAGCGGGCTCGGCGCGCGTACCGGACAGGTCGGCCCGGGCGCGACGGTGAGCTTCGAGGTCGAGGGGGTCGACGGCGTCCCCACCGACGGTCTGACGGCCGTGGCACTCAACGTCACGGTCACCGCCCCCAGCGCCAACAGCCACCTGACCGTCTACCCGCACGGCAGACCGCTGCCGGGAGTGTCGAACCTCAACTACCCGGCAGGCACGACCATCGCCAACCAGGTGGTGGTGCCCGTGGTCGACGGCAGGGTCTCCCTGACGAACTACACGGGTGCCGTCCAGGTCATCGCTGACCTCGACGGCTACTACGGCACCTGATCCGAAGGGCCCCCGGTCGCGCGCGGGTGCGCGTCGCGGCCGGGGGCCCTTCGGTGCCGGGTGCGGCGACCCGGTTCAGTGCGCGGTGGGCGTCAACTCACCTGCACGTCAGAGGAGTTGACGAGTGCCAAGCGGTGGTTGTACTGGATCGTGTACACCGTTCCGGCGCCCTGGATGTAGGTCTCCGTGGGCCGGGTCGTGCCGTTGGCCGGGTAGAAGTCGTCCCGGTTGGCGGGCTTCGCCGTCGCCACGTACTGCTGACCCGCGGCGAAGGTGTACTTGCTGAGCGGCGGCGCCACGTCGGCCGAGAGGCCCGCGGGGTACTCGGACGCGTCCGGGTACGCCTCACCGAAGAGCGGTGCGGCGGTGTCGCCGGCCGTCGTGAGGATCTTCACGTCCTGCGCCTCGACGGTGTTCTTGCCGTCGGGGTTGTCGAACCAGACCTTCTGGCCGCCGTACCAGATGGCCGTCCACTCGCCCTGCTGGTCGGCCACGACGAACTGCTGCCCGGCCGAGACGGTCGAACTCCAGTCGCTGATCTCGTCCTTGCCCGGCGTGCCGTCGGTGTGCACGTACGGGTCGCTCGCCAGCGGCGCGGTCGCGCTGGGCGCGGTGCGCACGTAGAGGAAGTTCGACGCGGCGGTCTGGTCGGTGCAGGTGGTCGTCGCACCGGTCGGGTCGTCCACCGGGCACACGTTCACCGTCTGCTCGTTGGACGCGAACTCCGGTGCGATCGTCACGGCCGTGCCGACCGGGCCCACGCTGTGCTCACCCTTGTCCGTCGGCGCGCCCAGCAGCGCCATGAACTGGTTCCAGTCCCAGTACGGTCCCGGGTCCCAGTGCATGCCCGAGACGAGCGAGTCGACCGGTCCCGGCACGTTGTCGTGGCCGATGATGTGCTCACGGTCCAGCTTGACGTGGTACTTCGCCGCCAGGTACTTCACCAGGTCGGCGGTGTTCTGGTACTGCACCTGCGTGTACCAACTGGCGCCGTGGGCAGCGAAACCCTCGTGCTCGATACCGACCGAGTGCATGTTGAACCAGTAGTTGCCCGCGTGGAACGCCACGTCCTTGGTGGCCACCGACTGCGTCACCGCGCCGTCGGACGAGCGCATCACGTAGTTCGCCGCGTCCCCGCTCGCCGGGTTCTGGAACCCGTCGATGGCGGTCTGGTACGACGTCTCGGTGTCGTGGATGACGATGTACTTGATCTTCATCCCGTCGGCGGCGCGGTCCGCGACCTGGTAGTTGGTCGTCGCCGCGGGTGCCAGCTGGCAGTCGAGCTGCTGCGGGCAGTCGGTGCCGGAGGTCGACGTCTTCTTCAGGTGCAGCGACGACAGGTGGCTGGTGTCCGCCCGCAGCGAGGGCTGCGACGCCAGGTCCACCCGCTGACCCCCGGTGGTGGTGCGCTGCGCACCGGACTTCATCGTCGCGAACACCCGGTTCGCGAAGTCCTCGGCGGCGGCCTGGTCGGTGGACCCGCTGTACCGGGCCACCGCGGTGTACCAGTCGGCCGGGTCCTGCGGGGCGTCACCCCGCAGCTTCTTCTCGTACGACGCCAGGAGCGCCGCCGCGGCACGGATGTTGTCCCGCCGGTCGGTCCGCACCTGCTGCGCGGGCACGTCGATCAGCTTGGCCGCCGCGGTCAGCGTGTGCAGGGACGGGTCGGACGCCAGCGACGCCAGGTCGGAGCGGCCCGCCGCGCCGGCGCCACCGTCCGCGACCATCGACGGCGTCACGTCCGTCAGGCTCATCGGCCCGAATCCGCCGCTGGTGTTGTGCCCCTGGTGGACGTCCCACTGGGATTCCTCGTACGCGACGGCCATCAGCACAGACGCCGGTACGCCGGACTCCTTCGCGGCGTCCGCGAAGTCCTTCTGCTCGCCCGCGGAAGCCGGCCCCGCACTGCTGCCGCTCTGGCTGGCCAACGCCACCGGCGCGCCGACGCACCCCGCGACGACCAACGTCGCACCCACGACATACGTCGCAAGTTTCCGCTTCGATCTCCGCCTCTGACCCACGGTTGCTCATCCTCCGTCTGTATGTGATGCGCTCCCGATCATCACATATTTGATTGAGCATCAGTCAACGTGCCGCTCGTTTTCGGCGCGGAACCGATCACCCTGTGCGGGCTCACGGTATGCCGTGCCGATCGGCACGACGGCGGCAGGTCGCTGGCTGGTACATCGAGCCGGTGGCATGCGGTCATGGAGTGCGCGAGTCGTGAACAGGCGGTGAACAAGCCGCGCGTATGCGGTGGTCGGCGCGATGCCCATTTCCTTTTTCCCCGACCGGGCCGATTCGGGAGCCGGTTGGCCTATCCGGCGGGTGAGACTGGCCTCATGGCTGATATCAAGCGCAGCGCGGGCCTGCTTCTCTTCCGCCGTACCGGCGCCGGGGTGGAGGTGCTGCTCGGGCATATGGGCGGACCCTTCTGGGCCCGCAAGGACGCCGGGGCGTGGACGGTGCCGAAGGGCGAGTACGAGGGCGACGAGGAGCCCTGGGACGCCGCGCGCCGCGAGTTCCGCGAGGAGTTGGGGCTGCCGGCGCCGCAGGGAGCGCCGCTGCCGCTGGGCGAGGTGGTGCAGTCCGGGGGCAAGCACGTGACGGTGTGGGCGGTGGAGGGCGACCTCGATCCGGCGGACGTGGTGCCGGGCACGTTCACCATGGAGTGGCCGCGCGGCTCGGGCCGCACCGCCGAGTTCCCGGAACTGGACCGGGTGGCGTGGTTCGGGCTCGACGCGGCGCGCGAGGTCGTCGTCACGGCGCAGAAGGCGTTCCTGGACCGCCTCGCGGGGCGGATCTGACGTCATGGGCACCGCGGATTCGCGTGGGCGGATTCTTGGGCGAGTACGGCTTTGCGCGAGGACGGATTCGCGGGGTGACGACATTGCGTGGCGAGGGGATGACGCCGTGACGTGACGGATTTGCTCCGCGCGGCGGATTCGTTCAAGCGGATTCGTTCAATCGGTGAGACCGGGATTTCGTCAGGTGGGCCCCGATCTGCCGACGGCCCGTGACCGTGAGAGCGTCGAAGGAGAGGGGCGCGGCAACACCGTGCCGTGCCCGGAACGGGGACGCTCCCAGGAGGAGGACCTCGCGATGAGAGCACTGGAGACGATCGGATTCTCGCTGGTCGTGATCGCTTTCGCCATCGGCATTCTCGTGGTCCTTATGGGCGGACCGAATTACCACGGCGGCACCCGGCACCCGGACCGTCCACGCCACCACCGCAGGCACCTGCTGCACCACTAGCGGGTCTGCCGTTCGCGGCGCGCACCCACCAGACACGGTCAGCGGGCGAAGGCCGACCCGAAACCCGCGCCGTCGGTCGGTATCGCCGTACCGAAGTCGACGGCCGTGATCGTGATCGGGCGCCGCAGGTCGAGGCCGGCGGGGGTGCCGCGCACCACCGCCACCTGCGGGGGACGGACGTCCGGCGAGCCCATCGCGAGGTCGGCCCGCCCGTCGCCGTCGGTGTCGAGCATCGCGGTGGCCGCGGCATCCTGGGCCGGCACGAGTTGCACCGCTGACGTGGTCAGCCCGTGCGGGCCGCCGCGCAGCACCAGCACCGCGCGGGACGAGCCCCCGCCCGTATCGGCGACGTACGCCAGGTCCGCGTAGCCGTCCCCGTTCACGTCCCCCGCCACCGGCAACTGGCCGAACTCGTCCGCGAGGGGTGGCCCGGGCAGTCCCGGGGTCGCGGCGGTCAAGGTGAGCGGTGCGCGCGCGGGGCCGTTCCTGCCGCCGTACCAGACGGTCAGCCGGCTGCCGCCCTTCGGCGGGCCCGGCTCCTCCTCCCCCGGGCCCACCTCGTCGGGCAAGCCGACCGCGATGTCGTCGCAGCCGTCGCGGTCGAAGTCGCCGACGGCGAAAGGCGTGTCGTAGCTGCTGCTGTAGTTGTCCCCGCCCCGGGCGTCCTTCAGCCGCGGCCCCCGGGCGGCACCCGTGGCCGTGCCGTACCAGACGACCGTGGCGCGCGGGGTGTCGACCACGTCGGTCCCCCGCCGCCCCCACCGGACGAGTCCCCGAGCAGCCCGCGAGGCCGAGGGCCGCCCAGCACACCGTCACCGCGACCCACGCGGCAAGTCGCTCGCGCATACGTACACCGACTCGGGACACCCGCCGAAGGTTGTCGCGCCCGGGCCGGACGAACACCGCAGCGGCCGTCCGGGCACCCACGTCCCGTGGTTCCGGAGGAATACCACGCCGCCAGAATCGCCGAGCCCCGGGCCGGGCGAATGGGTCCGTCACCGCCGGGGCTCATCGCGATCGGTGGGAAAGACGGCAGAAACCTGGATTCCGGCTTGCCGTTTTCGCAGGAGTCGCCCTGCCGCGCCGCGCCGGGCAACCGGGCCTTCGGCGTTCCCAGGGCCTCCCGGGCGATCCTCCCACCATCGGAACAGCCGGCACCACAGATATCTGACAGGCTCTCAGAAACGGTGTGAGCGCCGCCATATACCGCAGGCGCCGCCCTTCCCGCCCGATCCGTGGCAAACGGTCCAGCCGAATGCCCACACGCTTCACTCGTTTGCCTCGTCCTGGTCCCGCCCCGTCCTCGTTGATGGAGATGTGAACACGCCCCTTGTCCAACAGACTTCCGAGTACACGGACCCGCTGCGCGTCAGCTCCGCTCCCCTTCCGCGGGAATTCACTCCTGAGGACGCCACCGAGGTAGCGCGCGGCGCCGAATCCGGCTGGGAGCCGGCCACAGGTCCGCGTTCGTGCGGTTCCCTGCTCGGCGAATTCCTCGCCCGCAGGGGACGTGTCGAAGTGGACTTCCGCGGCGTTTGCGCGTCGCACGACTCGGAGACTCGATGAGCGCTCACCGGCAGAACTCGCAACCCTGGTGGCCCCATAGTGTATGAATACGATACCCGCCAGATGATGGGCCCCGACGAGTTCGCGCCCCCGCCGGGCCGGCCGCCGGACTTCTACCCCGAGGCGGAGCCGGACGACACCCGGACGCAGGGCGACTTCGATGCCGAGTTCGAGTACCTGTTTCAGCCGCAGGTCCCGGAGGAGGCGTCGCTCCCGGCGGAACCGCCCGCGGTACCCCCGGTCAAGCACCGCCGCAGGCGCCCCCGGCTGGTGCGACCGCGATGGTCGGCCGTCGTGGGTGTCGTGATCACGGGGATCACGAGCGCGGTCACCAGCACCGTCAGCGTGCTCGGCGCACTGGTCTCCTATGGTCCGCTGCGCCAACTGGCCTCTCCCACCGCGCACGAACTGGACTGGTCCTGGCCGCTGCTCGTCTACGGTCCTTGGCTCGCCGGCGCCCTCTTCGTCCTGCACGCCACCGCGCACCGGCGTCCCACCCGGACCGGGTGGATCGCGGTGTCCCTCTTCTCGGCCATCGCCGTGGCCCTGTGCATCGCCCACGCACCGAGAACCGTCACCGCGAGCGCCACCGCCGGCCTGCCCCCGTTCTCCGCACTGGCCAGCTTCCTCCTCCTCTCCCGGCAGATCGCCCTTCTCCGCCCCGCCCAGGTGAAGATTCCGCGCCAGCGCCGACGCAAGCACTGAGCCCCGCGACGAGGGGCAGGCGACCTCGGCGCGACCACCAGCACCGGTGCCAGAACAAGTCGGCCGACGTGCGGCCCGCACAGTCCCAACGGGAGGCTCGACGTGCTCCTCGAAGAAAACAGTCAGGTGATGATCGAAAACCCGCGCACAGAGGACTGGCTCGTCTGGGGAATGCACTCCACCGTCGCCCCCGACGCTCCGGACACCCTGCTCACCGTCATCGAACTCCCCGCGGTCAAGGAGATGATCGACATGCTCGTGCAGGGATACGTCACCGGGCAGGAACTCCACGAGGCGCTGGACGCCTTCGCGCAACGGCTCAGTCCGCCGGACCCCCCGTACGAGGACACCGAGACGGCTTTCACCGGCTACGACTGCCCGCTCGGCTGTCCGGTGTGCGTCAGCGCCCGGGCCGAGTTCGACGCGATCGCCGCCGAGTCGTTCATGCACAAGGTGCGCCTGTCCGATCCGGACCTCTATCCGTACGCGGCGGGGAGAACCACGCTGCACCTGAGCAGTTGCCTCCGGGTGGCGCGGTATGTCGGTCGGGCGGAGCCGGAGGGGTCGCCGTGGTCTCTGGCCGGCCTGCCCGCGTTCGCCCACCACGGAGTGTGCAGCACCACGTGGGCGGCCGGGATGCAGGTCCTGACCGCGGACGAAGCCGCCGAATGGGTCAGGTGGCAGAACGACCCCCGCCATGGGAGCGGCTACAAGCTGTGCTGCCACTGCCTGTCCCCCGTCCCGGCGGCCATGCCGGACGAGGAGAGCGCGTTCGCCATCACTTACTGGCCCGCGGAGAACGCCGTCACCTGGGGATAGCCGTCGCGGAACGGATCAGAGGCCGTACTGGAGGGCGGCGAAGAGGCGGTCGAGGCCGGCGCGGTGGTCGGGGAGCACGGCGTCCGGCGGGTCCCCGGCGGTGAGGCGGCGCGCGGTGCGGACCAGGACGGTGCCGTAACCGGCGACGAAGAAGGCGGCGAGCAGGTCGGGGTCGCCCTCGAAGGCGGGGTCGCGGGCGAGTTCGTCGGCGAGGGTCTGCTGGAGGTCGGCGGCGATCTCCCGCGCACGGGCGATCAGCGCGGGCGAGCCCGCGACGGTGCGGAAGAAGGGGAGGGAGCGGTCGTTGACGCCGGAGAGCGGGTGCCGGGTGTCGACGAGCCGCAGGACGGTGGCGCGCAGCGAGGTCGGTACGTCGACGCCCGGGGCGCGGTCGCGTACCGCCGAGCGCAGGAAGTCCACGGCGTCGTCCGCGCGGTCGAGGAAGAGGTCCTCCTTGCGCGGGAAGTGGTTGAAGACGGTCACGCTGGAGACCCCGGCCGCGCGCGCCACCTCGGCGACCGTGACCGTGTCGTACCCGCGCTCCAGGAAGAGCCGGGTCGCGGCCTCCGCGATCCTCGCGCGTGTCTGCGGCCCGCCGCGCTCTCCGGTCCTGGGCATCCTGCCTCACTCTCGCTCTATCTTGTGTGACTAAACTTAGTCACTTAATATAGTGGTCGGGCCGCCGAACGGACCCACGTCATTGTCGTCCGGGACATCGGGCGGACCTGGCCGGCGGCCCTTGCGTACGGTGCCGGCGGCGGAACGCGTCGCACCATGCCGCGAGCGGCACCCACCAGCAGCGGCCGTCAACGAGCAGTCGAGCCACGCCCGCGGACCAGCGAGCCGCGTCGAGATCGGAGCGCATGATGAAGGCAGCCCGTTTCAGCCGGTTCGGGGGCCCGGACGTCCTCGAACTCGTGGACCTGCCTGCTCCGCGTCCCGACCCCGGCCAGGTCCGGATCGCGGTGCGCGCGGCCGGCGTCAACCCGAGCGACTGGAAGAAGCGCGCGGGGCTCATGGACGAGGAGCTCCCGCAGACCCTGGGCTACGAGGCGGCAGGCATCGTCGACGCGCTCGGCGAGGGCGTCACGGACGCGGCCGTCGGCGATCGCGTCTTCGGCTTCTGCACCGAGGGGGCGGCGCAGGCCGAGTCGGCGGTGCTGTCGTACTACGCGCCGATCCCGCCGTCGCTCGACTTCGCCGGCGCCGCCGCGCTGCCGGCCGCCGTCGAGACGGCGACCCGCGCGCTCGACCAGCTCGGCGTGGGGAACGGGGACACGCTGCTGGTCAACGGCGCTTCCGGAAGCATCGGCAGCGCCGCGGTCCAGTTCGCCGTCGCGCGCGGCACGCGCGTGATCGGCACCGCGAGTCCGGCGAACCACGCGTACCTGCGCTCGTTGGGGGCCGTGCCCGTCGCCTACGGTGACGGGCTCGTCGAGCGGGTCCGCGCGCTCGCGCCCGACGGCGTCGACCTGGCGCTCGACGTCGCAAGCAGCGGCGTGCTGCCCGAACTCATCGGCCTCGCGGGCGGCCCGGAACGCGTCCTGACGGTCGCCGACTTCGCCGGTGCGCAGGAGCATGGGGTGCGGTTCAGCCGGGGGGACTCCGGCCGCGCGCTCCACGCGCTCGCGGAGATCGGCGAGTTGATCGAGGCCGGGCGCTTCTCGCTCCCCGTCGGCGGGACGTTCCCGCTCGCCGACATCGCGGAGGCGCACCGCGCCGGCGAGAACGGCCGCCTGCGCGGAAAGCTCGTCCTCCTGGTCGGCTGACCCGGCCGAGCCGACCGCGCGGCCCGGGTCCCCCGGCAACGGGCCCGCTCAGCAGCTCAGATGAGCGGCGCCGGACGCCGCGCCATCCGACCGTGTCCCCATCGGGAATCCGGCGGCGCGCCTCCGACAACGTCCAGCACCCAGGCCCGGCCAACTCGCCGCGGGGCAGGGCCCGCGGGCCCGGCGCGCCACAGTGGGTGGCTGAGCGCGCAGTTCCCCGCGCCCCTGGGGTGGCCGCCCACCGCGGACAACGTCCAGCACCTAGGCCCGGCCAACTCGCCGCGGGGGCAGAGCCTGCGGGCCCGGCGCACCACAGTGAGTGGCTGAGCGCGCAGTTCCCCGCGCCCCTGGACAGGTACGGCTCCTCCCGCGGAAGAACGGCCCCCCTCAAGGGTCGCTGGGGGCACCTCCCAGGCGAAGCTCTGGGGAGGAACTGCGCGACCGGCCCACCACCCGCCGGTGGTCCGGCCAACTCGCCGCGGGGGCAGAGCCTTCCCGGGGGTCACTCGGGTGGGGGGGACTTGCGGGGCGTGAGGAGGCCGCGGTTGAACGCCTCGGCCACGGCGGCCGCGCGGTCGCTGACGCCGAGCTTGCCGTAGACGTTCAGGAGGTGGGTTTTGACGGTGGCCTCGCTGATCAGGAGTCGAGCGGCCACCTCGCGGTTGGTGGCACCGGCCGCGACCCACTTCAGGACCTCGCTCTCGCGCCGGCTGAGCGGTCCGGGGCCGGGTGAGCGGACCCGGTTCATCAGCCGGGCCGCGACGGCCGGGGAGAGGACCGCCTCACGGTTGGCGGCGGCCCGCACCGCGCGGAGCAGTTCGTCGCGAGGCGCGTCCTTGAGGAGGTAGCCGGTCGCGCCCGCCTCGATCGCCGGCAGGACGTAGCTGTCGGAGTCGTACGTGGTCAGCACCAGCACCCGCGCGGTGCTGCCGGCCCTGGCGAGTTCGGCGATCGCGGTCACGCCGTCCATCCCGGGCATGCGCAGGTCCATCAGGACCACGTCCGGCCGGAGGCTGCCGGCCATCCGGACCGCCTCGGCGCCGTCGGCCGCCTGGCCCACCACCTCGAAGGCCGGGTCGGCGGCGAACATGCCGCTCAGGCCGTCCCGGACGACGGGGTGGTCGTCGGCGATCAGCAGCGTGATCGGGGCCCCGCCGGCCGGGCTCACGCGCCCGCCTCCACCGTCTCCTGGGGCACGCACGCGGAGACCGTCGTACCCGATCCCGGCGCCGACTCGACCCGCAACGTCCCCGACAGCCCCTCGATCCGCTCCCGCATCGCCTTCAAACCGAACCCACCGCCCGCTTCCGTATCCGACCCCGATCCCGGTTCCGCTTCCGTGCCCGATCCCGGTTCCGCTTCCGCTTCCGCTTCCGACTCGGGGCCGACCGTCGCCGACGCGGGCACACGAGGGGCCGACGGGTCGAAGCCGCAGCCGTCGTCCCGTACCTCCAGCGTGACCTCGGACCCCAGATACCCGAGCGTCAGCGTCACCGTGCCGGCGCGGGCGTGCCGGGCCACGTTCGCCATCGCCTCCTGCGCCGCCCGCAGCAGGGCCAGTTCGGTCTCCGACGCCAACGGCCGGGCGGTCCCGACGGTGGTCACATGCGCCGTGATCCCGTGCAGCGCCGACCAGCGGTCGGCGACCCCGGCCAGCGCCTCCCCCAACCCGGCGGTCTCCAACGGCTGCGGCCGCAACGCGTCCACCGACCGGCGCGCCTCGGCCAGGCTCTCCCGGGCCAGCCGGGTCGCCGCGGCGAAGTGCGCCTGCCACCGCGCCGGGACGTCCCCCGCCGACTCCGCGGCCTGCAACTGGGTGACGATCCCGATCAGGCCCTGCGCCAGCGTGTCGTGGATCTCCCGGGCCATCCGCTGCCGCTCGTCCAGGACCCCCGCCTCGCGGGCCTGCACCACCAACTGCCGGTGCAGTCCGGCGTTCTCGGCCAGCGTCGCCTGGAGCCGGCGGTTGGCCTCCCGCGCCTGCTCCAGCGCCGCCACCCGCTCCACGTTCTTCCGATCGACGTCCCACTCCCACCACGCCATCCCGCACATGCAGACGACGTTCACCGCCAGCACCACCACGGTGAGCGCCACCCCGAAGGCGTTGTGCTTGGGGATGCCCGCCACCTGCGCCATCCCCGACTCGAACGCGACCACGGAGACCCCCGCGAGCCGCCACGGCCAGACCAGCACCCCGAAGGCGTAGGAGTACCCGGCCGGCGTGAACAGGCCGAACCACGGGTCGCGCAGCACCAGTACGCCGATCAGCACGACCAGCCCGGCGAAGAACACCGCCATCACCGCCACGCGCTCCCGCCACGCCGGGTGCCAGGTGAACATCCACAGCATCCACAGCGCCGCCGTGGCACACAGCCCCAGGTCGATCAGCAGGGAGCCGCCCGCACCGCGCTTGACGACCAGCGTCACGACGACCAGCGCGGCCAGGATCACGTACGGCGCCACGGTCATCAGCGGTTCCAGCCGCTGGTCCTGGCGACCCGGCCGTACGGGCGGCACCGCCCCGCTCATCGCGGCCCCGCCCGCTCCGGCCCCACCGCCCACGACCCCGTCACCCCGTCCCCCGTCCTCATTCCCAGCGGAACCATTTAACCGCGCCCCCGCCGAAGACCGCCGTGTACGCGACCAGCGTGATCAGCTGTACCGGGTGCGGCCAGTGCCCTTCCGTCGCGTCCGTCAGCGCCTGCACCGCGGCGCCCAGCGGGGCGGCCTGGCTGATGTGCCGCAGCAGCGACGGCATGGTCGCGATCGGCAGGAAGAGCCCGGCGAAGAACATCATCACGTAGAACAGCGTCACCCCCACCGCGTTCGCGACCTGGCTGTTCGGCGAGGCCGCCGCGACGAACAGGCCGAGCGCGATCAGCGCGAGCGCGGTCAGCACGATGCCGATGGCGTACCCGGCGGCCTGCCGCGGCAGCGGCACCCCGAACGCCAGCCGGGCCACCAGCAGCAGCGCGACCACCGCCACGGCCGCGGTCGCCAGGTTGACCAGGAGCTGCGCCGCCAGCACCCGGGCCGGCCCCACCGGCGTCGTCCGCAACCGCCGCAGCACCCCCTTCTCCCGGTAGCCGACCAGCACCTGCGGCACCACGTTGAACGACAACGTGGCCAGCACGAAGGCCGCGAGGATCGGCACGTACACGTCGAGGAGGGTGTATCCGTCCAGGTTCGCGCGATGCTGCCGGTAGAACGGGATGTTCCCGAACACGATCAGCAGCACCAACGGCAGGCCGACCGCGAAGACCGGGCCCGCCTTGTCCCGCAGGAACAACCTCAGCTCGGCCAGCGCGAGCCGGCCCAGCGCCGAACCGTCCGCGACGGCGCCTGGCACCGCCGGCGCGCTCGACGTACCCACCGACATCACTGAACTCCTCTTCCTGCTCGCACGGTTACGTGAAGGTGTGGCGAACGGTCGCGCCAAGGCATGGCGAACGGCCCCGCGAAGGCGTCGCGAACCGTCAGTCGTGGACGGCGCCGGGCGAATCCGCGGCGCCCGTCCCGGTGGTGAGGTGGTTGCCGGTCAGCGCGACGAACGCGTCCTCCAGACTCGGCTGGTCCACCCGCAGGTGCTCCGCCACGATGCCGTGGCGGGCCAGCACCGACGTGACCGCGTTCAACGCGTTGGCGGTGCCCGTGACCAGCACCAGATCGCCCCGCCGGGTCAGCCCGGTCACGTCCGGCAGCTCCGTCAGCAGGCCGTCCTCGAACGGCACCGACGGCCGGAACCGGATGCGCTGGCCGTCCGGGACCCGCTCGGTCAGGGCGCTCGGGCTGTCCACCGCGACCACCCGGCCCCGGTCGATCACCGCCACCCGGTCGCACAACCGCTCGGCCTCCTCCATGAAGTGGGTGACCAGCAGGATCGTCACCCCGCGGGCGCGGACGCCCTGGATCAGCTCCCAGGTGTCCCGGCGGGCCTGCGGGTCCAGCCCCGTGGTCAGCTCGTCCAGGACGGCCACCTCCGGGCTCCCGATCAGCGCCAGCGCGATCGACAGCCGCTGCTTCTGGCCGCCGGACAGATCCGCGTACCGCGTCCGCTCCTTGGCCGTCAGCCCCAGCGCCGCCATCAACGCCCGCGGATCGGCCGGCCGGCGGTAGAACGAGCGGTACAGCCGCAGCGCCTCGCCCACCGTCATCCGGTCCTGGAGCTGCCCGTCCTGGAGCTGCACCCCCAGCCGCTGCGTCAACTCCGGGCGGTCGCGCAGGGGATCGAGCCCCAGCACCCTGATCTCCCCGCCGTCCGGCGTCCGCAGCCCCTCGACGCACTCCACCGTCGTCGTCTTGCCGGCGCCGTTCGGGCCGAGAATCCCGAAGATCTCGCCCTGCTCCACGCGGAACGAGACATCGTCCACCGCCACGGTGCCGCCGTACCTCTTGTGCAGGTTCCGCACCTCGACCACCGCGGGCATACGTGGTGTCCCCTCTGCTCCCGAACTCTTCCCGGACCGTTCACCACCCTGACAGCGGACGGCTTCCGCGCCCATCGACCGACCGACCACACTCCGCGGACAGCGGCTGATCGGCCACCGGGCCGGTCCCCCTCCACCGATCGGTTGATCCGGCCTCATCCCCCGTGCGCCGCAGGCCTCTTGAGCACCGCCCGACCCGCCGCCATGCTGGGGGCGCTCCACGCCCGCGGCCCACTCCGAGCCGCTCGGTCACCGAAAGGACCACGATGACCTCGTCCCCGTCCTCGTCCTCCTCGCCGTCCTCGCCTCCCTCGTCCTCCTCCCCCTTCGACCGCCGCACCCTGCTGCGCGGAACGCTGGCCGCAGGCGCCGGCGTCGTCCTCGGACCGATCCTGCTGTCCGGCTCTGCGTACGCGTACACCTGGTCGCGTACCCTCCAGCAGGGATCGACCGGCGCCGACGTGACCGAACTGCAGATCAGGGTGGCCGGCTGGGCCACCGGCAGCGCCGGCCACACCCGGGTCGCCATCGACGGGGACTTCGGCCCGGGCACCGCCACGGCGGTCCGGCTCTTCCAGTCCGCCTACGGCCTGTCGTCCGACGGCGTCGTCGGCCCCGCCTCCCAGGCGCAGCTCAACGCCCTTCAGCAGTCCGACGGTTCCACCGTGCACTTCGACTTCAGCGAGTTCACCGACCGGGTGAGCGGCACCTTCGACGGCGGCAAGGTCAGCGCCGCCGCCGCGAAGGAGAACGTCCGCCGCGCGATGTACAAGCTCGAAGCGCTCCGCAGGAAGCTCGGCGACGTCCCGATCACCGTCAACTCCGGCTTCCGCAGCATCTCCCACAACGCCGCGGTCGGCGGGGCGAGCGACAGCATGCACCTGTACGGCACGGCCGCCGACCTCGACGTCCCGGGCGTGGCCAACAAGACCGTCTACCAGAAGGCGGAGACCTGCGGATTCTCCGGCCTGGAGACCTACACCGAGGACCACCAGCACGTGGACAGCCGGGCCGACCTCGGCCGGGCCTGGTGGTGGGAGAACGGCACCGTCTGACCCGCCCCGCCCGCGGGAAGGGGGTGGGGCGCGGAGACCGGAATCCCGCGCCGGGCCGAGTGCCCAGCAGGGTGCCGGTCAGGCGCCGGGCCGGGTGCCGACGCAGGTCCCGGCCGGTGCCGGGCCACGTCCCGGGAGTCCGCACCCCCACCCCCACCTATCCCAGCGGCCCCAGGGCGTAGCAACGACGACGGCGGAAGTCGAGGACGTTCGCAGAGTCGTTCCATCCCGGATCGAGGGTTCACCAGGGGTCAACTCGGCGTTCACCGCCGACCGACAGGTTCGGCAGCATGACTTCGAGACCCTTCTCCCGCAAGCGCACCCGGGTTGCCGTCGCGATCGTCGCCACCGCCGCCGTGGTGGGCGCGGGCACCGCCGCGGCCCAGGCCCACGGCTGGCTGTCGGCTCCGTCGCACGACTTCAGCGCGACGGCCGACTCGTACTCCGGCCACGGCAAGGTGACCGGCAACGTGCTGCGCAACGACGCCCGCGCGACCGCGGTCGTCCGGCACACCGACCCGTCCGACGGCACCGCGACGGTCGACCCGGACGGCTCGTTCACGTACACCCCCAAGGCCGGCTTCAAGGGCACGGACACCTTCACCTACACGGCGACCGACGCGGTGCAGCTGTTCAAGGACACCCAGGCGAACGGCGACGCCCTGCCGCCGCTGGCGAAGGTCGCCGGCCCGAACGGCACCACCACCGAGATCTCCGGTGAGGGCTACGGCTCCTCGCTCGCCCCGGTGCCCGGCAGGTCCGGCTACTTCTACGGCCTCACCGACCGCGGCCCCAACGCCGACGCCCCCGACGGCAACAAGTCCGAGATGGTGCTGGACTTCACGCCGCAGATCGGCGAGTTCAAGCTCGTGGGCGGGAAGGCCGAACTGGTCAAGAAGGTCACCCTGAAGGGCCCGAAGAGCCTGGGCGGCGTCAACTACAGCGGCCGCCCGCCGCACGACACCAGCGAGGTGATCGACGACGTCAACGCGACCAACGCCAACGGCGGTACGCCGGTCCCCGTCGCCAAGGACCCGTACGGCTACGACTCCGAGGGCCTGGTCGCGCTGCCGGACGGCACGTTCTGGGTCTCGGACGAGTACGGCCCGTACCTCACGCACTTCGACGCCAACGGCTACGAGTTGGGCCGGCTGACCCCGTACAAGGACAGCCAGGACAACGCGTATCACAAGATCGTCGGCTACCTGCCGGCCGAGTTCGCGGACCGCCTGAAGAACAAGGGCATGGAGGGTCTGACGGTCACCCCGGACGGCTCGACCCTGGTGGGCGTCATGCAGTCCGCGCTCCAGCAGCCGGACCTCGGCAGCACCAAGGCCGGCAACGTCTCGACCACCCGCGTCATCACGATCAACCTGCGCACGTACCAGACCAAGCAGTACCTCTACCTGCTGGACGACCCGGACGACACCGGTGACGCCAACAGCGAGATCACCGCTCTGTCGGACACGAAGTTCCTGGTCGACGAGCGGGACGGCAACTTCGAGCCGTTCGCGCAGAAGAACCTCTACGAGATCGACATCAACGGCGCCACCGACGTCAGCGGCCTGACGATCGGCGGGAAGTCGCCCGAGGCGTTCGTCGGGAAGAAGGGCACCAATGACGCGCTGGCCGCGCTCACCGGCGCCGGTGTGCACGTCGCGCAGAAGCAGCCGTACCTCAACGTCGGCACGCTGGTGAGCCAACTCGACCCCAGCGGTGCGTTCTTCTCGCACGACAAGGTCGAGGGCGTCGCCACCACGGACGCCGGCAAGACGCTGTACCTGTCCAACGACGACGACTTCGGCATCGACACCATCGCCGTGGACCCCGACGGCAAGTGGACGGTCCACCAGAAGGTGATGCCGCCCACCGGCCAGACCGACAACGGGGAGATCCTGAAGGTCGACACCACCAAGCTCCCGGCGGTGCTCAAGACCGTCACGGTGACGATCCACGTCCGCTGACCCGCCCCGCCTCCGTCCCCCGGGCCCGCCCACAGAAGTGGGCGGCCCCGCCGGCGGCCCACGCCGCCGCGCCGTTCCGGCGCATCCTCGGCCGCGCGCGGACCACCCGTCACTCGAAGAACTTCAGACTCCACCCCGTGTCGCTGGTCGCGCCGGGGACGTTGGCCCGGGTGTAGGTGGTATTGCCCCACCAGCAAAAACTCCCGCTGAACCAGTACCGGTTGGCCCACGAGTACGGCGTCCCCTTCGGCACCGCGGTGAACATCAGCGGGAACGTCGGGCCGGCCGGCGGGCTGGTGTTGATGTCGCCGTCGAGCAGGACGAAGCTGTGGCTGCCGGGGCCGTCGACGTAGAGCGTCGGGTCCCAGCCGGACATCATCGTGGCCGCGTGGGAGCCGAACAGGCAGCCGTTGGACTTGTACCAGTCCCAGACGTACGTCGGGTCACCGCCGGCCCGCAGCCGCAGGTCGGCCATGCAGTACTGGTCGCTCCAGCTTCCGTTGGCCGAGTAGACGATGTGCAGTTGGCCGTTGGGGTCCTTGATCGCCGCCGGCGCTTCGTTGATGTAGGGGTCGCCGACCACCCGCTCCCAGCTCTCACGCGGCTGCGAGATGATGAAGCGCGCGCCGGTCGGCGTGGTGGGGCTGCTCATCCGGGCGATGTAGAGGTTCTGTTCGACGTTGGTGTCGCCGTCCCAGCCCGACCAGACGAACCAGCGCTGCCCGTTGAAGGCGAACATGTTGCCGTCGATGGCCCACTTGTCGTCGGGCAGGGCCAGTTCGGTCTCGGCGCCGTATCCGCTGTTCGCGGTGGCGGAGCTGATCACGTACATCCGGTGGGCCGATCCGGTGCCGGACGTGAAATAGATGTAGTAACGGCCGCTGTCCACCACGATCTCCGGGGCCCACACCTCACCGCGGCCCGCGGTGTCCGACCAGACCTTCTGGGCGGTTGCCGCGCCGAGAGCGTCCGGAGAGGACGCCTCCCGCACCGCGATGCCGCCGCCGGCGGACTCCGCGGAGATGTAGGTGCCGCCGACCCTGATCACGCTCGGGTCGGCGTTGTGGATGCTGGTCCGGGCCGCTTGCGCGGGCGCGGGGCACACCAGTGCGAGCACCGCGGCCAGCGCACCGCACAGGGTGAAGGCCGTCGCGCCGTAGAGACTTCGCAGGAGCTTCATCGTCCCGTTCCATGGTCGGCCTCCGCTTCGACGCGAGCCCGGACCGGCGGAGGGGCGCCGGCAGGTGGACGACGTCCGGTCGGATCGCATCGGAGGGGGGCGACTGGGCGCTCCGACCGTCTGCACTCCACCGTTTCCGAACAGGGGTCACCACCGGCGGGAGCACATTCCGACAGCATCACGACCGACCGTGCACATGTCAATCGCCCATCCGAGTACCGCTCCCCAACTCTCCAGCGGGCGGGGGCACCCCGGGCGGGCCGGGGCGCCCCGGGAGCGTGGGTCAGCCGAGGGGGATGACGACTCCGGCGGAGGGGTGCGCCCGTTCCGCCTCGTCGAGCATGAGCGCGGCCACGGTGGCGCGGGAGATCCGCGGCGGGAGCAGAGGGCGCGGGTAGTCCGCGAGAGGCACCGTGCGGCGTTCGGGCCCGAGGGGCCCGTCCGTGAGGTCCGGCGCGTGGAAGACGGTGGCGCCGGCGTCGAGCGCGATCTGGTCGGCCTCCGCCTTCTCCACCAGCTCCGCGCCGACGAGCATCCGCATCACCGCGGAGTAGATCAGCCCGCCGGCGCCCTTGGAGGGGCCCGCCCCGAGCGCGCCGAGCCACACCGTACGGACGCGCGCCTCGGCCAGCCGCCGCGCGCCGGCGGCCAGCGCGCCCGGGCCGTCCCCCTTGCTGACGCCGACGGCCGAGACGACCACGTCGACGTCGTCGAGACCGGGGAAGGTCCCGGGAGCGGAGACGTCGGCCCGCCGGACCTCCACCCGCCCGCCGCCCGCCCCGGCCTCCGCCCCACGCGGTGACCGCCTCCCGGAACGCCTCCATACCCGCCATGCGACGAGTCTCCGGCCCCACCACCCGCGACGGAACCGAATGGGCGGCCGAAGGTGCGGCCGGGGCTGTGACCAGGGGTGCGCCCAGGGGTGCGGCAGGAGACACGGCAGAAGGTCCGGCCGGGGACATCGCGGCGGAGTGGGCCGGGCGGGCGGCGGTGCGGCCCGTGGTGCTCGTGGAGGGGCCGAGTGACGTCGCGGCGGTCGGTGCGCTGGCCGCGGCCCGGGGGCGGGACCTGGAGGGGGAGGGCGTCTGCGTCCTGGCGATGGGCGGCGCGATGAGCATCGCGCGCTTCGCCCAGCTGCTCGGCCCGCCCGGCCTGGACCTGCGCCTGACCGGGCTGTGCGACGAGGCGGAACGCGGCTTCTACGAGCGGGGCTTCGCGCGCGCCGGCGCCGCGCGGCAACGGTTCTTCGTCTGCGCGGCGGATCTGGAGGACGAACTCATCCGCGCGCTCGGCGTGCCCCGGGTGACGGAACTCGTGTGCGCCGAAGGCGACTTGCGCGCACTCCGCACCTTCCTGCAGCAGCCCGCGCAGCGCGACCGCCCCGCACCGCAGCAGTTGCGGCGCTTCATCGGCACGAAGAAGGGCCGCAAGATCCGCTACGGCCACGTCCTCGTGGAGGCCCTCCCCCCGGACCTGGTCCCGCCGCCGCTCGACGACCTCCTCAACAGCCTCTGAAAAAGGCCGCGTTGAAGGGCCCACCGGGAACGGCGGCACGGCCGTTCAGCCGATGGTGACGACGCGGGCCCAGGTGGGCGGTTCCAGGGGGACGTAGTCGGGGTCCTCCTCGTCCACGGAGTCGGCGGGGCGGGGGAAGAGGCCGACGACGGTGCGGCAGGGCGGCGGCGCGGAGGGCCAGGGGGTCTGGCCGTCGGTCAGCGCGACGATCGCGTCCGGCCGGACCCGGGACCGCAGCGCCTGGGCGAAGCCGGAGCGCAGGTCGGTTCCGCCGCCGCCTACCAGTTCGATGTTCTCGGCCCGGCAGATGGGGACGGCGATCCCGGCGGCCGCGTCGCAGGAGATCACCGTCACCAGGTCGCGCCGTCCGCCCACCGCGCGCGTGATCGCCGCCACCTCCAGCAGAGCGCTGCCCAGTTCGGCGTCGCTCACCGACCCGGAGGTGTCGATCACGACGCAGACCCGGGGCGGTGTACGGCGCAGGCTCGGCATCAGCACCCCGGGCACACCGGCGGAGCGCCGCGACGGGCGGCGGTAGCTGTAGTCGCCGCCCGCCCCCGGCGCGCTCACCGCCGAGCGGACCGCCGCCCCCAGCAACTGCCGCCAGGGCTGCGGCGGATGGAACGCCTCATCCGCCCATCGGCGCCATCCCTGCGGAGCACTGCCCGGGCGGCCCTTGATCGCCTCGGCGACCCGGAAGCGGACCGCGTCCCGCTGCTGCCTGCTGAGCCCGTGCGCGCCGCCGGGTCCCGATTCCCATGGCCGGGCCTGCCCGTCGGCACCGCTGCCGCAGTCCAGCCAGGCGAGGTCCGTGGCGGCCCCGGACAGCGACGAGGTCCGCAGGTACTCCTCCATGAGCAGGCCCTCGGGCAGCCGGAGCAGGCTGGGCAGCACCGCGCCGGTGGGGCGGGGCAGGCCCTTGCCGTGGAGGTCGTCGTAGATGTCGTCGTTGATCTCGAAGTCGGCGGCGATGTTCCGCCGCAGCCTCTCCCAGCGCTCGGCCTGCCGGACCTCCTGCTCGCTCCGCGCGCCCCGGCCGCGCCCCTCCCGCTCCTCCTGCTCGCGCGCATAGCGCTCGCCCCGCCCGTGGTGGTCCCGCAGCAGGTGGGAGACCTCGTGCACCCATACGCCCGCCAGTTCCTCCACCGGCATCCGCGCCACGAAGCCGGGCGAGACGTAGCAGCGCCAGTGCGCGTCCACCGCCATCGTGGGCACCGACCGGTCCTCGACCACGTGCAGCGCGAAGAGCGCGTCGGCGAGGTACGGGCGGACCTTCACCGCGTGCAGCCGGGCGGCCAGCAACTTCTCCATGTCCAGGGGGATTCCGGGCTGGGTGGCGCCTGGACGCGGTGCGGCGCCGTCCCCCGCCGCGGTGGCCGGCGCCGTACGCGGTGGCGCGGGCTTGGGCGCCGGGCGCGGTGGCGCGGGCTTGGGCGCCGTACGCGGATACGGTCCCGGGCGCGGCACCGGATGCGGCACATCGCGGGACGACGAACGCGACACCGAACTCGGCTGCGGGCCCGTACGCTTCGCGGCCCCCGTCATCGCCGCTCCCCCGGCGTCCGCCGCGCGCCGGGCGCGGCCTCGGCCCGCCGCACCGACCGGTCCGCCCTGCGCGCGAGGCCGATCACCCCGGTCAGCCGTTCCACCCCCGCCGGCACCTCCCACTCGTCGCGCCGCAGCGCGGCCAGCGCCGTCGCCGGAGCGACCAGCAGGTCCGGCGCGCCGGTCTCCAGTGCCCGGGCCAGTACCGCCCAGCCCGCCTCCCACCGGTCCCGCTCCGGCCGCGCGCCGACGGCGGCCACCACCGACTCCAGGGCCGCCTGGCGCAGGTCGCCCCGCTCCGGCAGCTCGGCGGCGGCCGGATCGGCCAGCATCACCTCCGGGTCCGGCAGCTCCATCCGGTCCAGGTGGGCGAGGAGTTCGAGCCCGGGTCCGTCCCCGACCGCGCCCCGCACCAGCAGCGCCAGCACCTCGCGGGAGACACCGGCCGCGGTGCCGAACGCCAGCAGCGTGAGCGCGGCCTCCCAACTCCGCGGTGACGGCCAGGCGCCGCCGCGCCGGGTCTCGGTGGTCGGCAGCCGGTGGATCAGGGTAGGCCGGGCCTGGAGGAAGCCGCAGACCGCGCGCCGGGCGAACTCCGCCGCCTCCGGCAGCCGTTCGGGCACCAGCCGGGGCAGCTCCGCCCGGGGCCAGACGCCGCCCAGCCCGCGTACCACCACCTCCCGGTCGTGCACCCAGTACAGGTGCACGAACCGGTTGGCCAGCGGCGGGCTCAGCTCCCACCCGTCCGCGGCCGACGCGCGCGGGTTGGCGGCGGCCACGATCCTGATGCCCGGGGGCAGTTGGAGCGCGCCGACCCGCCGCTCCAGGACCACTCGGAGGAGCGCTGCCTGGACCGCCGGGGTGGCGGTGGACAGTTCGTCGAGGAAGAGCAGCCCCCGCCCGGCGCGCACGAGTTCGACGGCCCACTGCGGCGGCGCCATCGGCACCCCGCGCACCTCGGGCTCCTCGCCCACGATGGGCAGCCCGGAGAAGTCGGACGGCTCGTGGACGCTGGCGATCACGGTCGTCAGCGGCAGGTCGAGGGTGGCGGCGAGCTGCGTCAGGGCCGCGGTCTTGCCGATGCCCGGCTCCCCCCACAGCAGCACGGGCAGGTCGGCCGCGACGGCCAGGGTGAGCGCTTCGAGCTGCTCGTCCGGACGGGGCTCCGTCCTGGTCGTCCGCAGCAGGGTCAGGAGGTCCTCGGCGACGGCGAGTTGGGCGTCCGTGCCGGAGGCCCCGGCGGGCGCGACGGAGGGCGGGACGGTGGATACGGGCACGCCCGCGGCCGGAGCCGGGGCGGGCAGGAGGGTGCTGGACGTCATGGGCATCACCTGGGGTCGTGTACGGAGACGAGTCGGCCCGTCCCGGAGGTCATGGGTGAGCGCGAGCGGAACGCGCCTCGGGAGAAAGGGAGTTCGGCGGAGGTGTCGCGGGTCAGCGGTACTGGCCGGTACGGGGGCGGGCCCGGCTGGAACCCTTGCCGCTCGGGTAGGGAGGCGTTGCGCGGCCGGGCCGCTGACGGCGAGCGGCGTTCGTACGCCCCGCACCCGGCACGGGGGCCAGCCCCGCGCGGAAGAGCCCGTGGTCGACCCGGCGGGCCGCGGCCGACTCCAGCTCCTGCCGGAGCGGACCGTCCCGCAGCACCGCGCTCGGTCCGAGCAGCCCCTCGACCACGGCCAGCGCCCCGACGACGTCGCCATGGCCGAGCCGCTCCCGGACCGCGGGCAGCGCCTCCGGGTCGCGGTGCACCGTGTCGATGGCGCGCAGACAGGGCAGCGCGGGCCCGCCGAGCGCCACCAGCAGTTCCTCCCGGCGCAGTTGGTCCAGGTCGTGGTCGACCGCCGTCAACACCCCGTCCCGCAGGGCGATCCGGTGCACCTCGCCCCGGCACTCCACCCGGTGCGGATCACCGGGCTCGGGGGCGGGACCGGCCGACGGGGCCGGGGCGTACGCCGCCAACGCCGCCGCGACCAGCGGATGCAGCCGGTCCGCCGGGACCAACCCGGCCCGCAGCAGCTCCAGATCGGGCAGTACCCGGGCCGCGGCCTCCGGCAGCATCGGAAGCGCCGCGACCTCCTGCGGCGGCAGCGCCTCCCGCACCGGCCGCCACGTGGGTGCGTGGCTGTCGTCGGGCGCGACGAGTTCGAGCACCGCGCGACGGCGCGCACCGAGCCGTACGGTGAAGGCGCCGCGCGGACGGTCCTCGGCCCGCAGCAACAGCTCCGCCTCCGCGGCCCAAGTCGCCACCGCCCACAGGGAGTCCGCGTCGGTGGCGGCCTCGTCGAGGGGGCCCTCGGACGGTGCCGAGGGCAGAGTCCCGGACCGCAGCGCGCCCTCCGCGCCGCACCGCCACGCCAGTTCGCCGCTGCGCCGGGCGTCCCAGAGGTGCCGGTGCAGGTCGAGCCGGAACCGCCGGTCGGGATGCGGATGCGGATGCACGCCGGGGTGCGGGTTCGGGTGGGGGTGCGGCCGCGGCGGCGGGAGCGGCTCGGGGGTGTCGTGCCCCGGCCCCTCCCACAGGGCCAGCGACAGCCGCTGGCCGGCGTCCGCCCAGGACGGCGGGGTCCGCACCACCAGGTCCAGTGCGGTGCGCGCGCTTCCGTACCGGGCGAGGCAGAGGGTCAGGCCCGGCCGCAGCCGCCCGTCGGGGGCGGTCCTGGGCAGGTGCCAGCGGAGCAGATCCGGCGCCAACCGGCGTAGATCCGCGCGCAGTCGGGTGACGACATCGATGCCGTGGCGGTCGCGCACGGCGCGCAGATCGAGATCGACGTCGATCCGGGCGGCGGCGCAGGCCCCCGCCCAGTCGCCGACCGCACGCCGTGCGGTCGCGGTCCCGATCATGGACGGTGGCACGGCGTACTCGCGTACGCGCTGCCACATCAGCAGGCGGGGCGGAATCCCGTTCGCGAAGTGAAGTGCCATCAGCACTCACCTTGCGCGGACGAGTCCCCCAATCCGTACGAGGAGAAGTTCATCATCCCGGGCATCATAAGCACCTCGTCGCCGATCTGTCAGTCCTCCCCGGCCGCCCGCGTCCCTCGGACCCCGCCGACGGCAGCACGGCCCGCCGCCCACCGCCCCTCCCCACCGGAGTCCCGCCGCCCCTCCCCACCAGGCAACCCGCTCCGCCGGAGCGGAGTCCTCAAGGGGAGGAAACGGACGCGCGCGACCGGCGGGAGGAGAGGGGTCATGACCGTTGCCGTGTGGGACGCGCTGCGCCGGCGACCGGTGCGGTTCCTCTTCTCCCGGTGGCCGCTGCGCTGCGCCGCCTACCTGTGCACGGGCGCGGTCGTGGGGTGCGCGGTCCTGGTCGCGCTGACCGCGCTGCTCGTCGTCGGGCTCGGGCTCTCGGTGGTCGGCGTCGGCGTGCTGGTGCTGATGGCCGCGGCGGCCTGCGGGGTGCCCGTCGCGGCGGTGGAGCGGCGCAGGTTGCGCCTGGTCGAGCCGGAGCCGCTGCCGGACCCGCACGGTTCGCTGCCGGGCGTCGGGGCGCTGCCCTGGCTGCGCGCCCGGCTCAAGGAGCGCGCCACCTGGCGCGAACTCGGGTACGCGCTGGTGCTCGGCGTGGTGTTCACCGCCGCCGGTCTCGGCTTCACGGCGCTGCTGGGCTTCTCCGCGCTGCTGGTGTCCACGCCCGTCTTCGCGTGGCTGATCGCCCCGGACACCCTGATGCTCATCCCCGGCAGGTCGATCAGCGGTCCGGTCGCCGCCCTGCCCGCCACGGCCGCGGGTCTGGCCGGGCTGACGGTGTGCGCCTACGCGGGCGGGGTGCTGGCCGCCGCCCAAGTGCGCGTCGCCCTGGCGCTGTTGCCGGCCGTCGAGGCTGACCTCGGGACCAAAGTGGTGGAACTCACCCGGTCCCGGGTCCGGTTGGTCGACGCGTTCGAGGCCGAGCGGCGCCGGATCGAGCGCGACCTGCACGACGGCGCCCAGCAGCAACTGGTCGCGCTCACCATGACCTTGGGGCTCGCCGAGTGGGAGCTGCGGAGCCAGGACGCGGCCGGCACGCCCGCCGCGGAGCTGGTCACCCGGGCCCGCGCGGAGGCCCGGGCGGCCCTGGACCAGTTGCGCGGGCTGGTCCGCGGCATCCATCCCCAGGTCCTCACCGACCACGGACTCGCGGCCGCCACCAGCGAGGTCGCGCTGCGCCACCCCGTCCCGGTGACCGTCGACGTCGACCTCCCGCATCGGCTGCCCGGCCCCGTCGAGACCGTGGCCTACTTCACCGTGACCGAGGCGCTCACCAACGCGGCGAAGCACAGCGGCGCCGCGGCGGTCACCGTCGCGGCCCGGCTGACGGGCGACCTGCTGACCGTGACCGTCACCGACGACGGACGCGGCGGCGCGGACCCCTCGGCCGGCGCCGGACTGCAGGGACTCGCGGACCGCGTGGCCGTGCTGCACGGCAGGCTCAAGGTGACCAGCCCCGTCGGCGGCCCGACCCGTCTCACCCTGGAGGTCCCGTGCTCCGTGTAGTGCTCGCCGAGGACGCGGTGCTGCTGCGTGCCGGACTCGTCGAACTCCTCTCCCGCGTCGGCCACGAGGTGACGGCCGCCGTCTGCGACGCCGCGGAACTGGCCCGCGCGGTGGACGCCGACCGGCCCGACGTGGTCATCACCGACGTACGGATGCCGCCGGGCTTCCGCGACGAGGGCCTGCGTACCGCCCTCGAACTACGTTCCAGGCACCGGGAGTTGCCGGTCGTGGTGCTCTCCCAGTACGTGGCGGGCGCGTATGCCGCGCGGCTGTTCCTCGGCGGGCCGCCGGACCAGGGCGGCCTGGGCTATCTCCTGAAGGACCGGGTCGGCGAGGTGGCGGAGTTCCTCGACGCCCTGGACCGGGTGGCGGGCGGCGAGACCGTCATCGACCCGGAGGTGGTGCGGGTGCTGCTGGGGGAGCAGAGCGCCGCCAAGCCGCTGCTGCGGCTGACGCCACGGGAGCGGGAGGTACTCGCCCTGATGGCTCAGGGGTTGAACAACCAGACCATCGCCCGGCGCCTCACCGTCACCGAGGCGTCGGTGGTCAAGCACTCCGGCAACATCTTCATGAAGCTGGACCTCGATCCCGCCGAGGGCAACCGGCGGGTGCTGGCCGTCCTCGCCTATCTGCGCGGCCACCTCGACGCCGACCGGACGGCCGGAGAGCCGACCGCACGGTGACCGCCGACCGCCCACCGACCGCGGACCCCCCGCCGAGCACGGACCGCCCGGCCGGGCCCGACCGCGACCGCCCGCCCCGGCCGCACCGCCGCGTCCGGGTCCTCCGCTTCCCGCTCCGAACGGCATTCCGCTTCCCGTCCGGCGCCCCGTTCCGGCGCCCGCCGCTCCGCCGCCCGTCCCGCCCGGCTGCCCGTGCCGGCCAGCCGCGTCCACACCACCAGCGTGACCGGCAGCGCGAGATAGCCGAACCGCCCGGCCGGGGCGAGGAGGAATCCCGCGCACAGGCCCAGCGCGAGCCGGTCGGCGGCCGCCACGGCATCGGACGGCGGCCGTACGACCAGCGACGCGCCCACCGCCAGCGCGCCCGCCGACAGGAGCGCGACGGCCACGTACCAGCCCGCGGGGCCCGACTCCGCGAGCAGCCGGCCGGGCAGCAGGCTCCTGGCCGGGGTCGCCAACCGGCCGCGTCCCGTGGGGAAGGCGACCACCTGCTCGGCCACCGCCCCGGGCGAGCACAGCACTCCGGGCAGGACCAGCGCGAGGGTGCCCGCCACCGAGACGCCCGCGAAGCGCAGGGCGGCTCGGCGGCCCGCGGTGTGCGCCAGCAAGGACGCCGCCACCGCGAGGGCGGGCCACGCCGTCCACTTGAGGGCGCAGGCCGCCGCGACTGCGAGCCCCGCCGCGACCGATCGCCCGCGGGCGGCCGACGCGAGCGCCAGGCAGAGCAGACCGGTCAACGGAAGGTCCACTCCGCTCACGCACAGCGGGAGTGCCACCACCGGCGAGGCGACCAGGGCGGCGAGGGCGGTGCCGTACCCCAACTGCCCCTCTGCCCAAGCTGATTCGCCGGCGACCGGCGTACGCAGGATGCGGCGCCCCTGCCCCAGGCAGCCGAGGAGGACGAGCGCGCACCACACGCGGGCGTCGCCGAGCAGCCGAAGCAGCGGGCCCCCGTCGCCGAACAGGGCCCGCGGCAGCCCGAACACGGCCATCCCGGGCAGGTAGGGGTCGTAGTCCAGGACCGTCCGGGGGTGGGCGACGTAGGGGCTGTGGCCGTGCAGCAGGAGGTGTCCGGAGCGCTCGATGACGCCGACCTCGCTCTGCGCGCGGCCACTCAACACGCAGTACAGCAACGGCAGGACGACGGCCCCCGCCAGCGCGCACCCGACTCCGGCCCGTACGCCGGCCCATGCGCTGACCCGTACTCCGGCCCGTGCGCCGGCCGACCTGCCGACGGACGAGCGCGGAGGCCAGAACGCGGCAACCGCGGCGCAGAGATAGCCGGTTCCCGCGCAGAATCCCCAGATCCGCTCTGTTTCCAGGCCGGAGACCAGAGGAAATCCGAAAGCCCAGAAAGCGGCGAGGAGCCATCCCGCACCCCACCACTTTCGCGGATCGGCGGAACCGTGAAATCGACGAATAGCCACCCGGCCATTCCAGTTCGACCGTCCCCATCAGGTCATGACAGCCAGGTCGAGACCTCACGGTCGGGTTTTCCCTACCCCTGGTGACCGGGATCGGTCACGATCGCGTGGCCGTCCCGCACTCCGTTCCGTCGGCCTCGCGCAGGCGTTCGCTCATCGAGGTGGTCCGGTCGTACGGGTCCGTCTCGGGGCCGCTTCCCGGGCTCTTCGGCGCACGGTCGGCGATGAACTCGGGGCGGAAATAGCCCGTGAAGTTGCTGCAACCGCCGTTGGTGGCATCCACCTTGTAGGAGACGAAGGAGAACGTCCCCGGCTCGGTGATCACCTTCGCCGGGTCGTCCCAGCTCATCACCGTCTCGCGGCGCACGATGGTGCGCGCGACCCCGTCGCTGCCCTTCGCGGCGCGGACGACCGGGTAGACGTACGTGACTTGCCCGCGAGCGGGCCCTCCCCAGGACCGCTCGCCATCCTCATGGCATCACAGAACGGACCTGCGCGATCACCGGCCCCCTTCGCCGGCCGCGCATGCCGCGACGCGGGCCACGATAGCCGCGAGCACCGACAACCCGCCCCGGGGGAATCCGCGGCGGCGTCCTCCAGAGCCCTCTAGAGCGCGCGCCGGAAGGGGCGGAAGAAGGTGCGCAGTTCCTCGGCGTAGAGCTCGGGCTCCTCGAACGCCGCGAAGTGGCCGCCGCGCGGGAGCTCGTTGACGTAGGCGACGTTCGCGGTGCGGTCGAGCCAGGCGCGCGGGGGGCGGGCGATGTCACCGGGGAAGAGGGAGAAGCCGGAGGGGACCTCGACCCGGCGGGCGAGCTGGGCGGGCGGGATCGCGCCGTTGGCGCCGTACATCCGCATCGAGGACCCGATGGTCCCGGTGAGCCAGTACAGCGTGACGTTGGTGAGGATCTCGTCCTTGGTGTAGCTGCGCTCGATGTCGCCGCCGCAGTCGCTCCACGACCGGAGCTTCTCGACGATCCACGCGGCGAGCCCGGCCGGCGAGTCGGTGAGGCCGAAGGCCGCGGTCTGGGGCTTCGTACGGTGCATGGCGGCGTAGGCGCCCTCGGCCCCGCCCCACGCGGCGACGCTGTCGAACCAGGCGCGCTCCTCGGGTGCCAGCTCCGCCGGGTCGCCGCCGAAGACCGGCACGCCCGCGTCGGTACGGTGCACGGCGACGACCCGCTCGGGGTGGTCGAGTCCGAGGTAGCGGCTCACATGGCTGCCGATGTCCCCGCCCGCGGCGCCGAACCGCTGGTAGCCGAGGACGTCCATCAGCTCGGCCCACAGGCCGGCGACGGCGATGGAGTTCAGCGGCGGGCCGGTCGGGCGGTCGGAGTAGCCGTAGCCGGGCATGTCGGGCACGACCACGTCGAACGCGTCAGCCGGGTCGGCGCCGTGCGCACCGGGGTCGGTGAGCAGCGGGATGACCTTCGCGTAGCGCCAGAACGAGTCCGGCCAGCCGTGGCTGAGCGCCAGCGGCAGGGCGGTGCCGGCCGGGGCGGCCGCGGCCCGCGCGTGGACGAAGTGGATGCCCAGGCCGCCGAGCCGGACGCGGAAGTGCGGGAGCGCGGCGAGCGCCGCCTCCTGCGCCGGCCAGTCGAAGCCGTCGGCCCAGTACGCGACCAGCTCGCGGAGGTAGTCCAGGTCGGTGCCGAGCGACCAGCCGGCGTCGGCCGGCGCGTCCGGCCAGCGGGTCGCGCGCAGCCGCGCGCGCAGGTCCGCCAGCGCCGCGGGGTCGGTCGACGGGGTGAACGGCTGGGGCAGGGCGGCGACATCCGGCATAAGGCGCACCCTACCGACCGCACTCCTGACGGCCGTGCCCTCCCGACCGCGTCCTACCGGCCGTGTCGCGCCGGGGCCCGGTAGCCGTCGGGACAGACGCCGGTGAGCTTGGTGTCCCGGTAGGCGGACCCTCCCGGGTCGGTGGTGAGGACGTGGCAGCCGGGCTGCACCCCGGCGACCCGCAGGAAGCCGTTGCCGTACGTGGCGGCGACCCGGCGCCCGTCCAGGTAGACGGTGGTGGCGGTGGCCGAGCCGCCCGGCAGGTAGACGTCGGTGCTGGAGTCGGGCGGGACGCTCACCCCGGTGTCGACCCGGCCGCCGGCCGCGGTGTCGAAGGCCGCGCCGATCCTCCCCTTGCCGGTGGGCACCGTGACATGGGCCCAACGCACCGCGGACGGCTGGGGTTTGACGTCGAAGGTGGCGTAGCCGGGGGTGGTCGGCCGGATGCCGAACATGTCCTGCGGGATGTCGAAGGCGGGCGAGGCCGCCCAGGGGTGGGAGTAGGTGGTGTTGGACTTCAAGGAGAGGTCCCACGCCTCCATGGTCGCCCCGGCGCCGGCCTTGATCATGTTGAGCCAGCTGTCGGTGCCGGTGGAGGTGAGCATGCCGTGCGCCAGGTCCGGCCGGTTGCCGTCGTAGAGCGCCTGGATCATGAACGCGGCGCAGTAGACGCTGCACGCCATGCCGCGCGTGCCGAGGTAGTCGGCGACCCGCGCGGCCTGCTGGTCGTCGGCGAGGCCGAACGCGGTGGCGAACACGCTTGCCTGCACGGCGTAGTGGTCGATCGGGGCGCCGCTGTCGTCGAGGCCGTCGCGGTACGCGCCCTTGGCGGCGTCCCACATCGTGGCGTTCACCGCGGACTTGATCGCGTCGGCCTTGGCGTTGTCGGCGGTGGCGTCCGCGGTGCGGCCGAGCGCGGTGGCGATGTCGGCCATGTCGCGGTAGCTGCGGTAACTGATCGCGTTGATCACGGTGTTGTAGGAGCTGAAGACGTAGCCGTCGCGTTCGGAGGCCGGCCAGTCGACGATGTCGCAGTCGTTGCAGCTGCCGGCGCCGGTGTCGCCGGTGGTCTTGTGGATCAGCCCGCTCGCCGGGTCGAACCACCGGTCGGGCAACTTCCCTTGCAGAGCGGTGTAGTTAGCGGCCAGCGCGGTGGTGTCGCCGGTCGTCTGGTAGCTGTCGTGCAGGGCGAGGATCAGGTACATCGGCCACTCGGTCGGCCAGGTGCGGCTCGACAGGAGGAAGTTGAGCGAGTAGTCGCCGAGCGAGGCGTCGCCGCCGGTGTAGAGGTTCGCCATCAACTGGAGGTAGGAGTCGGCCTCGTAGACCCCGCGCTCGCGCTCCCAGGAGTCCACGTAGAGGTTCTGGTCGGACATCTCCACGGTGTTCCTGGACAGCGTCCAGACCTGGTCGAGCGAGCTGTCCGAGGAGTCGAAGGTGCCGGCCGACTCGTCGAACGGGTAGACGTACGCCTCCGCCGTGAGGTCCGCGGCGCGCAGGCCGGTGGGGGCGCCGGTGATCTGGACGTAGCGGAAGACCCGCAGGCCCCAGGTCTCCAGGTGCTGGCCGCCGGCCTTCAGCGTCCACGTGTCCTCGTAGGTGTTGCCCGCGGAGGTCTGGTAGCGGACGGTGTCGGTGCCGGCGGGCACCTCGCCGTAGCGGATGTCCAGTTGCTGTCCCGCGCTGCCGGTGAGGTCGAGCGAGAGGCCGCCGATCCAGCTGCGGCCGTAGTCGACGTAGTAGTCGCCCGGGGCGTACTCGACCACCGACGCGGGCTTCTCCAGCTTCTGCTGGACCTTGGCGGTCGGGGTCGGCTCCAGGTCGGCGAAGGCGCTCTTGACCACGGGCGCCGGCCACGACGCGTCGTCGAAGCCGGGCGCGGCGAAACCGGTCGGGTAGGCGCGGGCGTCGAAGTCCTCGACCGGGGCGGTGTAGTAGCTGGTGCCGATGCTGCCCGCGCTCGGCAGCACCTTGGCGCCGCTCGCCGCCTTCCAGCCGGGCCCGGTGCCGAAGGTCTGGGTGCTGCCGTCGGTGTAGCGGACCACGAGGTCGGCGAGGAAGCGCTGGTCGCTGGTGGTGTACGCGAGCGCGCCGATGGTGTTGGCGGCGCCCGGCCGCAGCAGCGAGGTGACGTCGTAGCCGTCGTAGCGGGTCTCCGCGCCGACCGGCCGGGTCGGACCGACTCCCACGAAGCGGCCGTTGACCCACATCTTGTAGACGAACTGGCGGCCGGGGGTGGTGGAGGAGCCGGTCGCGTACAGGTGCGCCCAGGCGATGTGCCGGCCCTTCGCCAGGGTGGTGTCGCCGCGCAGGAACGCCCAGTCGGCGCCGCCGAAGCCGGTGCCGCAGTTCTTGCTCTTGTCGACGAACAGCGCCTGGCCGGTGACGGTGCCGCAGCTGAAGTCGGTGTTCGCCGGGTCGCTGAAGTCGTTGGCGTACAGCGCGGTGCCGTCGGGGGCGGTGACGGTGATGTCGTCGAAGGTGGCCTGTTCGGTGCTGCCGGTGCGGAAGCCGATGCCGCCCGAGGCGAAGGTGGCGTCGGTGGTGGTGTCCACCAGGGTCCACCCGGTGTCGGTCGCGGCCTTGAGGTAGGTGGTGAAGGTCGCACCGGCGGCCACCACGCGGAAGTCGTACGCCGTGCCGTCGACCAGCGCGAAGGGCAGCGGCTCGGCCGCCTTGAGGTTGGAGAAGGCGCCGTCCTTCTGGACCTGCGGGGCGATGGTGTTCTCGCCGTTGCCCTTGAACTGCCACAGGTAGAAGTCGCGGGTGTCGGACTCGCGGAAGGTGACGCTGGCGTACTTCGCGTCGATCACGAAGCTGCCCTGGAAGGTGTAGTCGCTCCAGGAGGCGCTGCCGGCCCAGATGGGCGCGGCGCCCGGCCACGCCTTGCCGGGGCCGGTGCCGAAGGAGGCCGCGGCCGACCAGGCGGAGGCGGCGCCCGAGGGGGCCCAGGTGCGCACCCGCCACACGTAGCCGGCGGCGGGGCGCAGCGCGGGGCCGCCGTAGGCGACGGTGCCGTTGGCGCGAGAGGAGACCTTGCCGGAGTTCCACACGTCGGGCCGGCCGACCAGGGCGGCGGCGGTGGTGGCGACCTCGACCTGGTAGGCGCGCTGCGTGCCCGCGCCGACCTGCCAGCCCAGCAGCGGGGTGGCGTCCGGCGCGACGTCGGCGGGGGCGGTCAGGCCGCCGACGGTCAGGTGGTGAGGAGCGGCGCGGGTGGCGGCGGAACCGGGGGAACCTGCTGGGCCCGCGGCGGCGCTGGGCATCGCGGTCCCGAGGACGAGGCCGACCGCGGTCAACCATGCGGTCAGCGCGGCCAGCAGCAGGAAGGGCCCGTGACCGGACCGTCGGGACTGCGCCATTCCACGCCTCCGAATGAAACGATTCATCAGAGGAGACCGCGACAGCCTCCTTCAGAACAGCGGTGAGACGGCTGTCATCCTGATGGGAACGGCGAGGGCTGTCAATGAAGATGAAACGTATTCGTCATCGGGGCCCGGGGTGCGGTCTTGACAGGGCCGCCCGTCTGCCGCGTACGTTCGTTCCGTACCGTCAGGAGCGGCTGAGGGGCGCGCGGGCGCCCGGATCGCCTGAGCCGCGGGTCGAAGGGCTGCCGTTCGACGGCCGCCCGGGTCGATGGGAGTCATCGTGAGGGCAACGCGCGTCGGGCCGGCCGGGACCGCGGTTCCGCTGCCGGGCTGGACGAAGCGGCGTCACGTCGACCTGTGCCGTACCCAGACCGCGCTCTGTCGCTGACGACGGCCCACCCCGCCTCTCCCCTGCGCTGAGCGGTCGACGCGCGCCCTTTTCCGCCGGCGCCGCGCCGCAGGTCCGCAGGGAGCCCGGAAGGGGTCGACTTTCGCTGCCCGGGCGCCCGTTCGCCTTCGGCACCTTCGCTTTCGCTCTCGCCTTCGCCTTCGCCTTCGCCGTGAAGGCTCCGGGAAGGCGTGCACGCGTGAGTTCACGGGCCCGCGGAACCACGAACCCGCGTACCCGCGATTCCCCGAACTCCCGTACCCCAGAACCCCTGAACCCCTGAACCCCCGCCCCGAGACGTCACCGCCAGCGGTGAGATGGGACCAACTGTGAGCGCGAAGCCGCCCAGGACCTTGAAGACCGTGACCGGCGCCGGCGGCACGTCGGAGACCTACGACCTGGCGATCGACCCCGCCCGCTCCACCCTGGACACCGCGATACGGGTGGCGGGACTCGCCGAGGCGGCGCGGATCGACGCGCTGTTCACCGCCGACCTGCTCAGCTTCGGCGCCCAGGGCGCGATCGGGTCGCAGGAGCCGCTGGTCTTCGTCTCGGCGCTGAGCCAGGTGACGTCGCGGATCGGCCTGATCGCCACCGTCTCGACCACCTTCCACCACCCGTACAACCTGGCCCGGCTGTTCGGCACTCTCGACCACGTCAGCAACGGGCGGGCCGCCTGGAACCTGGTGACCTCCTCCGTCGGCGAGGAGAACTTCGGCCCGGGCGACCTGCCCAGCCCCGAGGAGCGGTACGCGCGCGCCGCGGAGTCGCTGGAGGTCGTCAACGCGCTGTGGGACAGCTGGGAACCGGGCGCGCTGACCGCCGGCCCGGACGGCCGGGCCACGCTGCACCCGGACCGGGTGCGCCCCATCGACCACGCCGGCACCTACTTCACCGTGGCCGGACCGCTGAACATCCCGCCGCTGCCGCAGCGCCGCCCCGTGCAGATCCAGGCCGGGCAGTCCGAGGCGGGCCGGGCGCTGGGCGCGCGCTACGCCGAGATCGTCTTCACCTCGCTCCCCACCCTCGACATCGCGACGGACTTCACCCGGAAGATCCGTGCCGAGGCCGAGCGGTTCGGCCGGCCCGGCGGACTGCCGCTGATCTTCAGCTCGTTCCACGCGACGTACGGCGCCACCGAGGCGGAGGTGCGCCAACTGGTCCGCGACAAGCGGGAGTCGATCGACTTCGAACGCGGCCGGGCGCAGGTGGCCGACATGCTCGGCGGCGGCGTCGACCTGTCGGAGCTCCCGCTCGACGCGAAGCTGCCGGAGAGCCTGCTGCCCGACATCACCACGGTCAACCGCCGCCGCGGCCGCGTCGACATCTTCGCCGGCTACGCCCGCCAGGGCTACACGCTGCGCGAACTGGTCATCGCCGCGCAGGATACCGGGCACTGGGCCGTCGCGGGCACCCCCGAGCAACTCGCCGACGCCGTCGAGGAACGCTTCCGGGCCGGCGTGCTCGACGTGATCTCGCTCAGCGGCCTCGCCGACCCGCGTCAGCACGACTTCGTGGTCAACGGGCTCCTCAACGAACTGCGCAAACGCAAGGTCGTCGCCGACGACTACACGGGCAGCACCCTCCGCGAGAACCTCGGCCTCGAACTCCCGCCCCGCGCCGAGGCCGGGGACCGGAGTGACGGGTGAGTTTCCCTCCGTGTCCGGTTGGTGTCAGGCTGAGGTCATGACGGGCAACGTTCCTCAGGAGACATCGAGTTTCGTGGGTCGGGGAGCGGAACTCGGCCGGTTGAGGGGGGCGTTGGCCCGGCACCGGCTGGTGACGCTGACGGGTCCCGGCGGGATCGGGAAGACGCGGTTGGCGCAGCGGGCAGCACTTGCAGCGGCGGAGGCGGATACCGGGGGCGGCCCGGGGGAGGCGGATACGGGGGCCGGTTCGGGCGAGGCGGGCGCGGGGGTCCCGGGAGGCGCGGAACGCGAGGCGGGCGCGGGGCGCGGGCACTTTCCGGACGGGGCCTGGTGGGCCGACCTCAGCACCCTGGACAGTTCCGAGCTGCTGCTCTCCACCGTCAGCGACGCGGTGGACCTCGCGGACCACTCGCTGCGGATGCCGCTGGACGCGCTGAGCGAGTGGCTCGCGGACCGGCGGCTGCTGCTCGTACTGGACTCCTGCGAGCACCTGATCGACGCGTGCTCCTATCTGGTCGGGGAGTTGCTGACCGCGGCCCCCGGGCTGACGGTGCTGGCGACCAGCCGCCGCCCGCTGGGCTCGGCGGTCGAGGAACTCGTGGAGGTCCTGCCGCTGCCGGCCGACGGTCCCGACGCGCTCGCGCTGTTCACCGACCGGGTGACCGACCGGCTGGGCCGCGCGCCGCTGGCCGAGCCGGGCGCGGCCGAGGCGGCCGAGGCGGTCTGCCGCCGTCTGGAGGGCATTCCGCTGGCGATCGAACTGGCCGCCGCACGGGTCGGTTCGGTCGGGCCGGGTGCCGTCGCCGAGGTGGCCGAACGGCTCGGCTCGCGTTTCGACACGCTTGCTTCGTCCGGGTACGCCTGGCCGCGCCGGCACCAGACGCTGCGCACCACGATCGGCTGGAGCCACGAGCTGTGCGCGCCGCTGGAACGGCTGCTGTGGGCGCGGTTGAGCGTCTTCCGCGGCGCGTTCGACCTCGCCGCGGCCCAGGCCGTCGCCGCCGGTGGTCCGCTCGGCGCCGCGGCCGTGGCGCCGACGCTGGAGCGGCTGGTGGCCCAGTCCGTCGTCCGCAGGATCGGACCGGGCGCGGAGTCCGGGCCCGGAACCGGGTCCGGTCCCGGCACCGTACCGCCGTCCGGCAACGGCCCCGTACGCGCACCCGGTCCCGCGCCCACTCCCGTACCCGTATCCGCCACCGCTCCGAACGCCGGCTCCGGCGACCGCTACCGCATGCTCGACACCATCCGCGAGTACGGCCACACCTGGCTGTGCGAGCTCGGCGAGGTCGCCGGCACGCAGTACCGGCACGCCGACTACTTCACCGGGCTCGCCCGCTGGGCCGACGCCGCCTGGTCCGGGCGCGACCAGCTCCTCGGCTACCGGCGGATCGAGGACGCCCACCCGGACCTGCGCGCGGCGCTCGACCACTGGCTCGACCACGACAGCGACGCGGCCGCCGAACTCGCCGGTCTGCTGGTCTACTTCTGGACCTGCTGCGGGCACCTCAAAGAGGCCAGGTCCTACCTGGAACGCGCCCTGGAGCAGCACACCGCGCCCGGCCCCGCCCGCACCCGCGCCCTGATCGGACTCGGCGCGACCCTCACCCTCCAGGGCGAGTACGACCGCGCCGCCGACATCAGCGACCGGGTGCAGGCCATGGTCGCGATGCGCGGTGACAGCGAGGACCTGGCCGCCGCCGCCTGCCTGACCGGCCTGCTGGGCATGCTCACCGGGCAGTCGCGTACGGCCCTGGACGCCGTACGGGAAGCGCTCGGGTCCGCCCCGGGCTACGTTCCCGGCACCCTCCGCAGCCACGCGCTGGACTCCGTCCCCGGCTCCGCGTTCGACACCCCCGACCGGCTGCGCTGCCACCTCGTCGAGGTGCTCTCGCTCACCGCGCTGGGCGACTTCGCCGAAGGCCGGACGCGGGCACTGGAGTTGCGCCGGCACTGCGTGGAGATCGGCGAGGTGTGGACGCGTTCCTACCTGGACTACCAGCTGTCCGTCGTGGCCCTCTTCTCCGCCGAGCCCGAGGACGCGGTCGCGTACGCGCGCACCATGCTGGAGAGCAAGCACCTGCTCGGTGACTCCTTCGGCATAGCGCTCGGCCTCGACCTGCTGGCCGCCGCGCTCGCCGCCGCCGGCCGCGCCGAACAGGCCGCGTCGGTCTACGGCACCGGCGGGGCGTACTGGCGCAGCGTCGGCCACCCGCAGCGCGGGGCGCCGGAACTCCAGCCGATACGCGACCGCTGCGAGCGGACGGCCCGCGCGGCACTGGGCGACGACGGGTACGCGGTCGCGTACGCGCGGGGGGCCGCCGCCCACGGCCCGACCGCCCTGGCCGCCGCCCTGCTGCCCGACGGCGTCGGCCACGAATGACGGCCCCCGGCGTACCGGGGGAATCCCGGCCGGTTACCTTCCTCCTCCCGGGCACGTCACAGCGGTGACGTGGCTCGATCGAGGAAGGTGACGAGATGACGACCGGACCGCTTCGGGACGAAGTACTGGCGGGTGCCTTCGAGGAGCAGCGCGGGCGGCTCGTGGCGGTGGCCCACCGGATGCTCGGGTCGCGGGCCGACGCCGAGGACGCGGTGCAGGAGGCGTGGCTGCGGCTGGCCCGCCAGGACGCGGCCGCGATCGACAACCTCGCCGGCTGGCTCACCACCGTGGTCGGCCGGGTCTGCATCGACGTGCTGCGCTCGCGACGGGCCCGGCCCGAGGCCGCCTACGACGACCAGCCGCCCGAGGTGGTGGTGACCGAGGACGGCGAGGACGCGCCGGAGGACGCCGCGCTGCTCGCCGAGTCGGTCGGGCTGGCGCTGCTGGTGGTGCTCGACACCCTCGGCCCCGCCGAACGGCTGGCGTTCGTGCTGCACGACATGTTCGCGGTGCCGTTCGACGAGATCGGCCAGATCCTCGACCGGTCCACGGACGCCGCGAAGATGCTCGCGAGCAGGGCTCGCCGCAAGGTGCGGGGCACCCCGCGCCCGTCCGGCGAGCGCGAGCAGCGCGCGGTGGTCGAGGCGTTCCTCGCGGCGGCACGGCACGGCGACTTCGAGGGGCTGCTCCAGGTACTCGACCCGGACGTGACCTGGCGCTCCTCCACCCCGCACGGTCTGGTGGTCCGGCACGGCGCCACCGCGGTGGCCGGGCGGGCCCGGCTCGGCGCCGGCACCTCGATCATCGCGCGCCCCGCCCGGGTCAACGGCCGCACCGGCATCATCGCCTGGCGCGCGAACGGCAAGCCGCACAGCGTCATGGCCTGCACGGTGGCCGGCGGCCGTATCGTCGAGATCCTCTCGGTGGGCGACCCCGAACGCCTCGCCACCATGCACCTCCCGCCCTGCCCGCCCCACGAGGACGCCGAACGGGAAGGCGCCGAGCAGTAGGGCACCCGGGCAGGGTGAGGCACCGTACCCGGTGGGCGCTTGTTCGCGTACCGTCAGAGATGCGGACCCGCCGTACTCGGAGCGCGTCGCACGGAACGCCTTGCTCGGAACGCTTGCTCAGTCCCCCCACGCTGAACAGACGGACAGGAGAAGGACATTGCGCATCGCGCGACGTATCGGCCACTGGATCGGCGGCGCGGCAGGCGCCTCGGCGCTGCTTCTGCTCGGCGGCGGGCCGGCCGCGGCCGACGTGCCGATCGGCCAGCCCATGACCGGCGAGATGACGTACTACGACGACGCCGGCTACGGCGCCTGCGGCACCCCCATCGACGCGTCCAGCCAGTACCTGGTCGCCGTGTCGTACCAGTGGTGGACCACCGCCAACCCGAACAACGACCCGCTGTGCGACGGGATCTCGGTCCAGGTCACCTACAACGGCCAGACCATCACCGTCCCGGTCGAGGACAAGTGCCCGAGCTGCGACGCGACCCACATCGACCTGAGCGAGCCGGCGTTCACCGAGTTCGCCCCGACCGGCACCGGCGTCGTCACCGGCATCACCTGGCAGTTCGTCAACTCCGACGGCACGGCCCTCCACTAGCCCCTGCCCCCGAAGTACCCGAGCCGCCGAGAGCCGCCCCGGTCGAAGCGGCTCAGTCGGACCCGGGGATCAGGAAGTACCGCCTGGGCGTCTGGTCAGCCCTCTGTTCGGCCTCCTGCTGCCGGCGATCCTTCTTGATCCCCTCCACCAGATCGGCGTACTCGGGGTTGATCCACTCGGCCATGGCGGCACCTCCTGAGACCACGCCAGACGTTCAGCCGACTGCGAACGGCTCCATCACACCGATCAGGAAGGGAGAGCCGGCTGCGCCGGGCTACTTGGTGTTCCGCACGTACCAGCTCTCGCCATACAGCCACTTGCCCCGGGGGTCGTACACCTGGACGTCGCAGGCGAGGTGGGAGGGAATGACGTACTGGTAGTTCTGGTCGATGTCGGCCGCCACCGAGCCGGACGCGCCCAGGTCCCTGCCCGTGATCCCGTCGAAGTGGGCGACGACCTCGTACTCCACCACGTTGCCGTTCTTGATCTCCTTCTTCACGTTCGCCTCTGCGTAGTGAAGGTGGTTGGAGTTTCCGGTCTTGGTGAGCGGGGTGAGGTTCGTCAGGGTGTTTCCGGGGCCGCCGAGGTTCTCGTTGAGCAGGTGGCCCTGGACCATGTTCCGGGCGAACCAGGCACCGGTGGTGGTCTTCGACGACGGCCACCACGAGGGCTTGACCCGGGGGGAGCTGCCCTTGCCCAGGGAGCGGGGGTGCAGCTCCGCGCTCATGTACGTGCCCACGTCGTTGGTGGTGTTGCCGTACTGGACGTAGTGACGGCCGCCGTACACGCGCTGGATCGCCCGGGAGACGGTCGGGGTGAGTGCGGCGCCGGCGGTGTCGTCGGCTTGGTGGCCGGCTTCGTGGCCCCGGGTGGGTACGGGGCCGCTCATCACCCGCTGCGCGTTGGCCTCGGCGGTGCGCTCGAAGTGGTCGGACGGGTCGCTCACCCGGAGCCCGTTGCCGTTGTCCGTACCGGCCACCTGACCCTGGCGCTGCTGGATGACGTGCGTCAACTCGTGTGCGAGGGTGTGCTTGTCGCCGCCGCCCTGGCCGATGACCACGTGGCTGCCCGAGGTGTAGGCGCGGGCGCCGAGCTCCGCCGCGGACCGCTGCGCGGCACTGTCGGTGTGGACACGGACGTTGGAGAAGTCCGCGTCCAGGCGTGCTTCCATCTCGGAGCGGAGCACGGAGTCCAGCGGTCGGCCCGGGCCTTGCAGCACCGAGTGGACCGCGGAGCGCTGCACGGCGGCCTGTTCCGTGCCGTGGCCGCAACCGGCGCCGTGCTCATGGTCGTTCTGGCCGCCGACGGGTCCGCCGTTGCGGAGCATCTGCACGACGGCGGCGTTCCCGGCCGTGCTCTGCAGGCCGAGAATCCCTCGGGAGGGCGCGTGCGCGGGAGCGTTGGGGCGACGCCCGGGAGCGGCCGCGCGTCCTTGCGCGCGAGCGGTTTCCCTGTCCATGGCAGAAGCCACGTTCTCCTCCTCCAGCAAGCGGATCTTCCTGTTCTACCCGGAGCGTCCGGCGCCCGTCCAGGTGCGCCGGGGCACCGTTGGAGGGCGAAGGGGGCACTCTTCGGCGGGTCCCGCACCGGGGCGGCAGAGGCAGGTCAACCCGCGCGTGCGGTGGTGGGGTTGCAGGCGCGACGGGCGAGGCGGTCCCCGTTACCGCGCCCGCGTACCCCTACTGCCCGCGCCTGCGCGTCCCTACCGGCCACGCCCGCACATCCCCAAGGCAAGCGCCGGCGTACCCGCGGGCATTCCCACCCGATCCCGCCCGACGCCTTGACGTGAACCTGGCGGGAGCCCGACACTCGCCTCGATCCGCCGCTCTGAGAGCGCTCTCACGACGCGGTGCGAAGGAGACGGGACCCCCCACCCCGGTGCGCACCTTCCGGTCTCCGCGCCGCGTCCGGCCTCACCGCGGTCCAGTCGCACCCGCAGAAAGGTCGGGATCACCCGTGACACGCATGCCGAACTCCGGTGCCGCACAAGGCGGCCAGAACCGTTTCCGGCTCCGTCCCCCGCTCCCTCTCCGTCCCCCGCTCCGTCTCCGTCCGCCCGGCCGCCGTCGTGGTCGGCGGGGGCCGATCGCCGTGCTCAGCGCCTTCCTCCTGCTGCTCGCCGGCGTGCTCGCGCTGACGGTCTCCGGCGGTTCGGCCGCGGTGGCCGCGCCGGCACCCCCCACCGGGTGGAGCACCGTCTTCAGCGACGACTTCAACGGCGCCGCGGGCACCGGACTCGACCGCTCGAACTGGCTCTACGACACCGGGACCGGCTACAACTACCCCGGCGCCGCGGCGAACTGGGGCACCGGCGAGCTGGAGACGGCCACCGACTCGACGACGAACGTCTACCAGGACGGCGCCGGGCACCTGGTGATCAAGCCGGTCAAGGACGCGTCGGGGCAGTGGACCTCGGGCCGGATCGAGACCCAGCGCACCGACTTCGCCGCGCCGGCCGGCGGCCAGTTGGAGATCAGCGCGTCGCTGGAGCAGCCCAACCCGGCCAGCGGGCTCGGCTACTGGCCCGCGTTCTGGGCGATGGGCGCGGACGCCAGGCCGGTCGGGGCGACCAACTGGCCGGGCATCGGCGAGATGGACATCATGGAGGACGTCAACGCGCTGAGCCAGCACTCCACCACCTTCCACTGCGGCGTCTGGGCCGGAGAGTGCCATGACCCGGACGGCATCAGCAGCGGGCTCCAGGCGTGCGGGGGCTGCCAGACCGGTTACCACACCTACTCGGTGATCGTGGACCGCACCAACACCTCGGCGGAGCAAATGCGGTTCTACCTCGACGGCAACCTGACCTACACCGTCGACGAGAACGAGGTCTCCACGGCCACCTGGCAGGCGGCCGTGGACCACGGCTTCTTCGCGATCTTCGACGTGGCGATCGGCGGTTCGTATCCCAACAAGGTCTGCGGCTGCACCTCGCCGTCGGCCGACATCAGTTCCGGCGCGGGCATGAGCGTCGACTGGATGGCGGTCTACCAGACGACCGGCGGGAGCAGCGGCACCACCGGCGGGACGACCACCGGCGGCACCACGACCGGCAGCACCACCGGCGGGACCACCAGCGGGACCACCACCGGCGGCACCACCACGGGCGGCAGCACGACCGGTGGCACCACCACGTCCGACTACACCGCGAACGCCACCCGGGTCGACGCGAGCGACGCGCTGATCAGCTTCACGCCGACCACCCCCGCGGCCTACGTCGACGTGCACTACCTGGTCAACGGCGACGGCCAGCAGAACCTCCGCATGACCGACAACGGCGGAACCTGGACCCAGAACGTCGGCTCCCTGACCTCCGGCTCGGTCGTCACCTACTGGTTCACCTACGAGAAGAACGGCCCGCAGTACGACTCCCCGCAGTACACCTACACCCAGAGCTGACCCCTCCCCCGCTCCCGGCGCCCCGCACCCCCACCAACGCCAACCCCCGCGCCGGGAGCGGACGGTGCCAAGCCGGGCGCCCCGCCCCCGCGGGGTACCCCGTGCTGTATCCCGCACCGGGGTGATCGGGGAGGATGGGGGCATGTCGTCACGTTGGTCGATCCGGTCGCGCAACTCGTTGCTGTCCATCGCCTCCACCGAGTCGGTGCTGTCCATCGGGGCGGCCGGGTCGGTGCTGTCCGTGGGGTCGGTGGCGTCGTTCGGGTCGGTCGGGTCGCTGGGGTCGGCGATGTCCGCGGTGTCGCTCGGGTCGTTCCAGTCGTTCGGCTCGTGGCTGTCGGGGCAGTCGAACGGTTCGGCGCTGAGCTGGCAGTCGAACGGGGCGGTGCGCGCGAGGCGGGTGAACGGCCCGACCGACCGGCTGAAGCCGCAGATCGCGGTCGCCGTCGCGGCCACCGCCGTGGCGGGGCTCACCTGGTGGCAGGTCCGCCGCGCCCTCCGCGCCTAGCGCCGACCCTGTGCATAAGTGTTCCTTTGTGATCATGAACGTCCGACTTTGACAATTCGTGGTGCGTCTGCGCACTCTTCTGCCATGCACCTGTGTCTCATCCGCCCCTTGGTCCGCGCCGGCATCGAGCTGGCGCTGATCGGCGTGACCGGGCACAGCGTCGCCGACGTGCACTGTCGCTGATCGCGCACCAGGCCCCCCTTCGCCGAGCCACACCCCCGACCGCGGTCGGGGGATCTGCCGCGCCCGGGGCCTTTCCGGCAGGTCCGCCCGCACGGTCCGCTGACCACCCGGGCCGCCCACGCCGTACGACGCCGCACAGCGCCGCATGACGCCGTAAGGCCAACACCCCCGTATCCCCGTTTGTCCCGCGCGCCCCGGGCGCGCGCCTCCCCCCGCCCGGGTGACCGCACGCCCGGGGAAAGGCCCTGCCATGTCTCGCTTGTCCCTGTCTGCACGGCAGTTGGGCGCCATAGCCGTCGGTCTCGCCCTCGCCGGAGGGGCCGTCGCCTGCGGCCCCAAGAGCGCCGACTCGGCCGCGAAGGGCTCCGACTCCACCCCGCACCGCGGCGGCACCCTCTACGTGCTGAACAACCAGCCGCAGAACAACTTCGACCCCGCCCGGCTCTACACCTCCGGCGGCGGCAACGTCCCCTCCCTGGTCTACCGCACCCTGACCACCCGCGCCCGGGAGAACGGCGCGGCCGGCAACAAGGTCGTCCCGGACCTGGCCACGAACACCGGCGAGCCCAGCAAGGACGCGACGGTGTGGACGTACCACCTCAAGGACGGGCTGAAGTACCAGGACGGCACGGCCATCACCACCGCCGACATCAAGTACGACATCGAGCGCTCCTTCGCGGCGGAGCTGTCCGGCGGCGCCCCCTACCTGCGGGACTGGCTGGTCGGCGCGCAGGACTACCAGGGCCCGTACAAGGACCCCAAGGGGCTGTCCTCGATCGAGACGCCCGACGCGAAGACGATCGTCTTCCACCTGCGCAAGCCCGAGGGCGACTTCCCGCTGCTCGCCACGCAGACCTCCTTCGCGCCGGTGCCCAAGGCGAAGGACACCGGCACCAAGTACGCCGAGCACCCGGTCTCCTCCGGCCCGTACGAGGTCGTCAGCAACCAGAACAACGGCGAGCACATCGTGCTGCGGCGCAACCCGAACTGGTCGCAGGCCGGTGACGACCAGCGGCACGCCTACCCCGACACCATCGACGTGCAGTCCGGGCTCGACCAGGCCGTGATCAACCAGCGGCTGTCCGCGGGCGTCGGCAAGGACGCCGACGCGGTCACCACCGACACCAACCTCGGCCCCGCCGAGCTCGCCAAGACCACCGGCGACAAGGCGCTGTCCGCCCGGGTCGGCACCGGCCACTTCGGCTACACCGACTACCTGGCGTTCAACCCGAAGGTGAAGCCGTTCGACAACATCAAGGTGCGCGAGGCCGTCGCGTACGCCATCGACCGGACCACCGTGGTGGACGCCGACGGCGGCTCCTCGCTCGCCGAGCCCGCCACCACCTTCCTGCCCCCGCAGGCCGCGTTCGGCTACACGCCCTACGACCCGTTCCCGGCGGGCAAGAGCGGCGACCCGGCCAAGGCGCGCGAACTGCTGAAGGAGGCCGGCTACCCGAACGGGCTGACCGTCACCCTCACCCACGACACCAACAAGGGCGGTGAGGAGGGCCCCGAGGTCGCCACCGCCGTGCAGGAGGCGCTGAAGAAGGCCGGCATCACCGTCAAGCTCGACGGCCTGGAGCACAACGCGTTCGACGACAAGGTCTACAGCGTGAAGACCGAGCCGGGCCTGTTCCTGGCCGGCTGGGGCGCCGACTGGCCCTCCGGCGGCCCGTTCCTCGGCCCGATCTTCGACGGCCGGCAGATCGTCAAGGACGGCTACAACTTCAACAGCTCCCAGCTGAACGACCCGTCGGTCAACAACGAGATCGACGCCATCGACAAGATCACCGACCTGAGCGCGGCGGCGAAGCGCTGGGGCGCCCTGGACCAGAAGATCGGCGCCCAGGCGCTGACCGTGCCGCTGGTCCACCCCGTCTACAAGCGGCTGTTCGGCAAGAACATCCGCAACGTGGTGATCAGCGACTGGACCGGTGTGCTGGACATCTCCCAGGTCGCGGTGAAGTGACGTCATGAGCGTCGAACTCACCCTCGCCGGGGACGGCGCGGCCGCGGCCGGGCCGTCCTCCGGCGACCCGGTGCCGGGCGGGCCGATCCCCGGCGGACGGCAGTTCTGGCGCCGGCTGCGGGCCGAACGCGCCGCTCTGGCCGGCGGCGCCGTGGTGGCGCTGCTGGTGCTGGTGGCCGTGGCCGCACCGCTGCTGGCCGCCCTCGAGGGCCAGGACACCACCAGCTACCACGCCGCGCTGCTGGACTCCAAGGCCGGCGCGGTCCCGCTCGGCCACTTCGGCGGGGTGAGCGGCACGCACTGGCTCGGGGTCGAACCCGGCACCGGCCGCGACCTGTTCGCCCGGCTCGTCTACGGCGCGCGCACCTCGCTCGCCGTCGCGTTCGGCGCCACGATCCTGCAGGTCGTGATCGGCACGGCGTTCGGGCTGGCCGCCGGGCTCGGCAACCGGGCCGTCGACGGGCTGCTCAGCCGCGTCGCCGACATCTTCGTCACGCTGCCCGCGCTGGTCTTCGCCATCGCGCTGCTCGCGGTGGTGCCCGGCGGCTTCCCGCGCCCGCTGCTGCTCGCCCTGGTGCTCGGCCTGCTCGCCTGGGGCGGCGTCGCCAAGATCGTCCGCGCCCAGGTGCTGGCCCAGAAGTCCCTCGACTACGTGGCCGCGTCCCGGCTGGCCGGCTCCAGTGGCTGGCGCACCGCGCGCCGCGAGCTGCTGCCCGCGCTGGTCGCCCCGGTGCTCACCTACGCGGCGATCCTGCTGCCCGGCAACATCGTCTCCGAGGCCGGGCTCTCCTTCCTCGGCATCGGCGTCAACCCGCCCACCGCGTCGTGGGGGCAGATGCTCTCCACCGCCTCCACCTGGTACCAGGCCGACTCCGCGTACGTCCTGCTGCCCGCGCTGCTGCTGCTCGTCACGGTGCTCGCCTTCACGGTGTTCGCCGAGGGCGTGCGGGTCGCGCTCGACCCGCGCTCGCGCAGCCGGCTGCGGATCGGCACCCGCAAGGGGGGCGCGTCGTGATCCGCTTCGCCGGGCGGCGCCTGCTCCAGGCGGCCGCCGTGCTGCTGGTGCTGGCCGCCGTGCTCTACGCCGTGTTCTACCTCGCCCCGGGCGACGCCGCCCAACTCGCCTGCGGGCCGCGCTGCTCCACCGCCCAGGTCGCCCAGGTCCGCGCCCAGATGGGCCTCGACGACGCGGTGTACGTCCAGTTCTGGCACTTCCTGCAGGGGGTGTTCGCCGGCCACGACTACAGCACCGGCACGGGCACGCTGCACTGCCCGGCGCCGTGCCTGGGCCAGTCGTACCGCACCGGCGACCTGGTCACCCACGTCGTCGCCGAGAAGCTGCCGGCCACCGCCTCGCTCGCGCTGGGCGCCATGGTGCTGTGGCTGGTCATCGGGGTGGGCACCGGCCTGCTGTCCGCGCTTCGCCGCGGCACCCTCGTGGAGCGGCTGCTCACCGGGTTCACCCTGATCGGCACGGCCACACCGGTGTTCATCACCGGCATCCTGCTGCTTCTGGTCTGCTGCTCGTGGCTGCGCTGGCTGCCGTACCCGACGTATGTGCCGCTGACCTCCGACCCCGAGCAGTGGGCCTGGAACCTGCTGCTGCCGTGGCTCGCGCTGGCCCTGGTCGAGGCCGCCAAGTACGCGCGGCTGACCCGCAGTTCCATGCTGGAGACGCTCGCCGAGGACCACATCCGCACCTTCCGCGCGTACGGCGTGCCCGAGGGCGCGATCGTCCGCCGGCACGCGCTGCGCGGCGCGCTCGCCTCGGTGATCGCGCTGTCCGCGCTGGACCTGGGCACGATGTTCGGCGGCGCGCTGCTCACCGAGACGCTCTTCGGCGTCCCCGGGCTCGGCCAGCAGCTGGTGCAGTCCGTGCAGTTGAAGGACCTGCCGGTGGTGGTGGGAATCGTCCTGGTCATGGGCCTCGCGGTGGTGGTCGCCAACGCGGTCGCCGACGTGCTCTACGCCCTCACCGACCGAAGGGTGGTGCTGGCGTGACCGCCAACGCTCCGCAGTCCGCGTCCAAGTCCGCGCCGGAAGCCGGGGTCAGCGCCGGAGCCGGGGCCGAGGTCGGTTCCCCGGGGCGTACGGACGCGCCGCTGGTCGAGGTCGCCGACCTGCGGATCGACTTCCGCACCGAGTCCGGGACGGTACGGGCCGTCGACGGGGTGGGCTTCACCCTGCGGCCCGGCGAGGCGCTCGGTCTGGTCGGCGAGTCCGGCTCGGGCAAGTCCGCCACCGCGTACGCGCTGCTCGGGCTGCACCGCGGCACCGGCGCCGAGGTGAGCGGGACGGTCCGGGTGGCCGGCACCGATGTGCTCACCGCGCCCGAGGAGGAGTTGCGGCGGCTGCGCGGCGGCGTCGCCGCCGTCGTCTTCCAGGACCCGCTCAGCGCGCTCGACCCCTACCTCGCGGTCGGCGACCAGATCTCCGAGGTCTACCGGGTGCACCGCCGGGTCTCCCGCGCCGCCGGCCGGGCCCGGGCCGTGGAGGTACTGGACCGGGTCGGCATCCCCGAGGCGGCCCGCCGGTCCCGGTCCCGGCCGCACGAGTTCAGCGGCGGGATGCGGCAGCGGGCGCTCATCGCCATGGCCCTGGCCTGCGAGCCGAGGCTGATCGTCGCCGACGAGCCGACCACCGCGCTCGACGTCACCGTGCAGGCGCAGGTCCTCGACCTGCTCCACGAGTTGCGCACCGGCTCCGACCTGGCGCTGCTGCTGGTCACCCATGACCTCGGCGTCGCCGCCGGCACGGTGGACCGGCTGCTGGTCCTCCAGCACGGCGCCGCGGTCGAATCCGGCCCCACCAGGGAGGTGCTGGCGAACCCCGGCCACGCCTATACGCGCGCGCTGCTGTCCGCGGTGCCCCGGCTCGCTCCCGTCGCCGCGGAAGCGGAACCGGCGGCGGAAGAGGAGCCGGACCGGGCAAAGGGCGCGCCCGCACGCGAGTTGAGCGGCGCGGCCGTCGCCGAGGCGCGGCAGGCCGGCGAGGTGCTGCTCGAAGCCACCGGGCTGCGCAAGGAGTTCGGGCGCGGCCGGGGCCGGTTCGCCGCGGTGGACGGCGTGGACCTGGTGGTCCGGGAGGGCGAGACCCTCGGCGTCGTCGGGGAGAGCGGCAGCGGCAAGACCACGCTGGGGCGGATGCTGGTCCGGCTGCTCGACCCCACGCAGGGTGCCGTCCGCTACCGCGGCAGGGACATCGTGCGGCTCGGCGACCGGCAACTGCGCCCGTTGCGGCGGGAGTTGCAGATGGTCTTCCAGGACCCGGTCTCCTCGCTGAACCCGCGCCGCAGCATCGGCGAGTCGATCGCCGACCCGCTGCGGGTGGCGGGCGACCTGACCGAGCAGCAGATCACCTCACGGGTGGGCGAGTTGCTGGAGCGGGTCGGCCTCGAACCGTCCTGGTACCACCGCTACCCGCACGAGTTCAGCGGCGGCCAGCGCCAACGGGTCGGCATCGCCCGGGCGTTGGCGCCCCGCCCGCGCCTGGTGGTCTGCGACGAGCCGGTCTCCGCGCTGGACGTCAGCACGCAGGCCCAGGTCGTGGCCCTGCTCGGCGAACTCCAGCGGGACCTCGGGCTGTCGCTGGTCTTCGTCGCCCACGACCTCGCGGTGGTCCGCCAGGTCAGCGACCGCGTCGCGGTGATGCGGGCGGGCCGGGTGGTCGAGGAGGGCACCGCCGACGAGGTGTACGGCAGCCCGCGCGACCCGTACACGCGGCGCCTGCTCGCCGCCGTGCCGGTGCTCGATCCGGCACTGGCCCGGTCCCGCAGGGAGGCCCGCGCCGGCGCGGGTACGGAAACGGATACGGGTACAGGTACGGAGGAGGGCTCGGTGGCGGACCCGGCAGCGGGCTCGCGGGAGGAGCCGGCGGCGGGCCCGGCCCGCCCGTAGCACCGGTACCGCCCGCCGCGCCCACACCCGGGCAGGGTCGGGCCGGGCGGGGGTCAGGCCGCCGCGGCCTCCGCCCGGGTGTGGGCGACCAGCGCGTTGGCGTGGCCGTGCCCGAGCCCGTACTCGGTCTTCAGCCAGTTGACCACTTCCATGTGCCCGGTCAGCGGCGAGGCGCGGATCAGCTCCTTCCACTCCGCGATCGGGCGGCCGTACTTCTTCTCGATCGCGGGGAAGTAGCTCGCGGGGCCGTTCTGGCTGCCGGCGGTCATCTCGATCTCCTCGTGCGCTTCGGATGGTGCGGTCCGCCCGGGCCGTTCTCGGCCGCGGGAACGGAACCTTCGTACAAGTAGACCGCTCGCGCCGGCGAAACTCATCGGTCCGGCCGCGCGGGCCACCGCGCGTGAGCGCGGGAAACCCAACCGCCCCACCGTCACCAATTGGTCTGGACCTATTGAAAACGGAGGGCGGCGCCCGGCAGTGTTGGTGCCGCGCGCGCCGCCCCCTGCACCACACCCCTGGCCATTCGGCAGGCAACTCCGCCTGCCAGGAAAGGAGTTGTGATCCACATGCGCAAGAAGGTCCTCGCTCGCGCGGCCACGGTCGCCGCCACCGCGATCCTCGGCCTCGGCGTCGCCACCACGGCGGCGCAGGCGTCCCCGCCTCCCGGCAGCGGCTTCATGTTCATGGGCTACTTCCCGACCTACGACAGCTGTGTCGCCCAGGCCCAGGCCGACGCGCCCGTGCACGGCCCGGTCTACATCTGCGAGTACGGCACGAACGGCCTGTACCTGCTGTGGATGCACTGACCGGCCCGCGCGTCACCGGCACCGTCGCCCGCACCCGCACCCGCTGAACGCATCCGCGCCGCCCTCCTCGTACGGGGCGGCGCGGGTCCGCGCGGCGGCGGGGGACGTGCGGGCCCTGGACAGACGTATGGAGTTGGGTCACCCTTCAGCACCATGGACACCCCCCGCTCCGGGACCACCACCGCGTCACCGCTGTCCGCGGCCGTCCACGCCGTCGCCGAGCGGACCGCGGAACTGCTCCGCGCGGGTGCGGACCCGGCCGCGCCGATTCCCGGTGCGCAGTGGACCGTCGGCGAGGCCGCCGCCCATCTGGCCCTGGCCAACGCGCTGATGGCCGACCTCGCCGCGGGCCGTGAGCGGCCGTACGGCGACGGGACCCCGGGCGGCCTGGCGGCGGCCAACTCCGCCTCCCTGCAGGCCTTCACGGAGCGGGACCCGTCGATCCTGGCGGACGCGATCGTGCGGCACGCGAGGGCGTTCACCGACGCGACCGGGGCGCGGTCGGCGGACGAGCAGGTGGTCACCCCGATGGGCCCGATGGATCTGGGCACCTTCGGCTCGTATCTGCTGACCCACATGCTCGGCCACGGCTACGACATCGCGGTGGCGCTGCGCCGGCCGCACATGATCGACCGCGAACGGGTCGCGCTCACGCTGCCGTTCCTGATCACGGCGATGCCCCGGGTGGTCGACCCGCGCTCCGCCACCGGCCACAACGCCTGCTACGCCTTGAGGTTGCGCGGCGGGCCCCGGCTCGCCGTGACGTTCACCGACGGCGCGGTGGCCGTGACGCGGGAGCCGCCGCGGCGCGCGGACTGCACGATCGTGGCCGAGCCGGTCACGTTCTTCCTGCTCGCGCTCGGCAGGCGTACCAGCATGGGCGCCCTCGCCCGCGGCAAGATCGCCGCCTGGGGGCGCAGGCCCTGGCTCGCGCCCGGTTTCGCCACGCTCTTCACCGCGCCGTAGCCGGTGCAGTGGCCGGAGCCGGTGCAGTGGCCGGAGCCGGTGCAGTGGCCGGAGCCGGTGCCGTGACCGGAGCGGGCCCGGCGGGTCAGCCGTCCCGGGCGGCCTGCTGCCGCAGCCGTGCGGCCTCCTGCCGGACCCAGGGCAGATCGTCGTACAGCGCCTGGCCCGGGCAGTCGGTCTGGTAGACGTCGCGGTGGCCGGAGATCACGTTCAGCTCCGCCGCCGTCCCCTTCCGGTAGAGGCTCGCGTTGTTGCTCGACACCAGGCGCACCCGGCCCAGCGGGTTGACCCCGGGGTCGAGCTTCCAGGCGGCTATCTCGGCGATCGCCTCCAGCATCGCGTGCGGCACCTTCTGCCCGCCCCCGAAGTTGCCGAGCGCCGCTATCCCGACGGTGTCGTTGTTGAAGCCTTCGGTGTGCGAGCCCCGCGGGTCGCGGTCGACGCTCCCGGTCCGGCCCTCGTAGATGCCGCCGCACCGGTCGACGATGAAGTTGTAGCCGAGGTCGTCCCAGCCCAGGGCGATGTGGCGCTGTTCGAGGGCCAGCAGCATCTTGGGGACGTCGGTCCTGCAGTCGTACGTGTTGGGGTTGTCCGTGTGGTGCACGAACACCGCCTTGACCGAGCGGTCGTAGACCAGCCCCGGCCGTACGTCCTTCTCGTCCGCGTGCCATCCCGCGCGCAGCACGACGTTCGGCCGCAGCGACACCGGGTGGATCGCGGCAGAGCCCTGCCGCGGCGCGTTCGCCGGGTGCTGCGGCGCCGAACAGGTCACGAGGAGGGCCAGTGCCGGTAGGTACCACGCCAGCTTGGGCCGGTGCAGCCGCATGCTGACCAGCCTCGGGTCATTCGGCCGCGCAGGACATCCGCGCGGGCCGTTCGGGTGAATTCCCGGGTGTCGGGGACCGCGTTGTCGGCGCGCCTGGCCGCCTGGCCGAGCCCGCGGGGTTAATGCGGCGCGGGTGGGCGGCATGCGGCGACGCGGGCGTACGGCCCCGGCCCGGCCGGCGTCAGGGGCCGGGCGCGTCGCGGGACGTCTCGTGCGGCGCGTCGCGGGGCGCGCCCGGGCCGTGCGGGCGGGGCCGGACGCCGACCACCGCGGTGCTCGCCCGCCGCGCGCCGGTCGTGGCGAAGGCCGAGTACCGCGGCACCCACCGCAGCAGGGCGCCCGCCGCCGCGATGCCCACGGCGCCCATCACCGAGATGCCGGCCGCGAGGCTCCCGAGCGAGGCGGCCGCCGACACCACCAGCGGCCCGCCGGCGCTGCCGGAGTCCGCGCACAGCCGCCACACGCCCAGGAACTGCGAGCGGGTCTCCGGCGGTGCGACGTCCGCGCCCAGGGTCATCAGGATGCCGCTGCCGATCCCGTTGCCGAAGCCGATCAGCATCGCCACCACGGTCAGTTCGGTGAGGGTGTGGGTCAGCGGCAGGGCGGCCTGGGCGCCGCCCAGCACCAGCATGGAGGGCACCGCGATCCACAGCCGGCCGGCCCGGTCCATCACCTGGCCGGAGGGGTAGAAGGTCAGCGTGTCGATCAACCCGGCGATGCCGAACACGACGCTGGTGGAGGACGGGCTCTGGCCCAGGTGCTCGGCCCACAGCGGCAGCACGGTCTGCCGGGTGGCCCGGACCGAGCCGACCAGCAGGACCGCGAGGCCGAGGGTGAGGAAGACCTTCCGGTGGTCGCGCAGCACCGCGCGCACCGGCACGGGCTTCTTGCCGCCGCCGGTGGCGGGTTCGGCGACGTCGGGCACGGTGAGCAGGACCACGACGGTGACGGCCGTGCACACCAGCGCCAGCCAGTAGATGTCGTGCACCGGGCGGCCGCCGGTCAGCACGGCCGCGCCGAGGAACGGCCCGACGAACGCGCCCACCCGCGACATCCCGCCGAGCGTCGACAGCGCCCGCGCCCGCAGCTGCGGGGGCACCGCCTCGGTCAGATAGGACTGCCGGGCCAGCATGATCACGGCGTTGGACGCCCCGGTGACGGTGACCGCCAGCGCCAGTTGCCAGACGTTCCGGGCCAGCGCGCACCCGCTGAGGGTGACCGCGGTGACGCCCGAGGCGACGAGCATCGCCTTGCGGTCGCCCAGCCGCGCCGCCAGTGCCCCGGCCGGCACGTCGCCGAGGATCTGTCCGACCCCCAGCAGCGCGAGCACGAGCCCCGCGGTGCCGACACCCGCGCCGAGCGCCCGGCCGCTGAGCGCCAGTACGGGCGCGAGCGCGCCCATCCCGGTCTCGAAGACCAGCACCGGCAGGAACACCGCCGGTATGAGGCTTTTCAGCGACACCGGCTGCGCGCTCACCTGCTGATTCCCACCCTCGTGCCGACGGCGTCCGGACCAGGGCCCCGCCACGGGTCGGCCGCGGCCCGTACCTCATTCAACAACAGCCCCCTCCCGACCCAGGTGGCGGGCCCCGCGCGGCACCTTCATCAGAGCGCGGCGACGCTGCCGGGCACGGCCGGGGTCCCCGGCCCGCCGGCGCGTCCTTCCCGACGGCGGCCACCACCGGCGGGCGACCCGGACGCGGTGCTCGGCACCGCGGGTTCGGGTGCGCCCGCCGTCCTGGTCGCCCTCGCGGGCGGCCCGGACCGGGTCGTGTCGATCGCCGACTTGACCGCACCCGACCACGGCGTGCGGTTCTCCCGCACCGCGGGCCCCGGCGCCGCCTCGCGGCCGGGCCACGCCGGTCCCGCGGTGGCGGCGGCGCCGGCCGCCGAGGGCCGTTCCACGGTGCCGGTGCACGCGGTGTTCCCGCTCGCCGACCGCTCGGCCGCCCACGAGTCGAGCGCCTCCCGGCACGCCAGGGGCAAGATCGTCGTGACCGTGCCCTGACCGCGGCCCCGTGCCGCCCGCCCCGCCCTACCGCTCGCACCCGCCGTACCGTTGGCGTTCGGCGGCCGGGGCATGGAACGGTGCCGGCCGGATGTCGGGTGGGAGGAACCGGGAGTGACGGATCGGGATGGCGGCGGCCGCGAGCCGTGGCGGGGCCTGCCGAGTGCCTTGGTCGGAGAGGTCGTCGCGGACGAGCCGCTCAGCGGAGGGGCCGTGAACGACGTGCGGCGGCTGACGCTCGCCGACGGCACCCGGGTCGTGCTCAAGAGTTCGGAGCAGGCTCCTCCCGACCTGTACGCGCAGGAGGCGGAGGGCCTGCGGGTGCTACGGGAGCAGGGTGGGCTGCGCACCCCGCGGGTGATCGAGGTGAGCGCCCGCCACCTCCTGCTGGAGGCACTGGAGCCGGCGCCCGCCGACGGGGACGCGTTCTGGGCGGAGGCGGGCCGCGCCGTCGCCCGCCTGCACGCCGTCCGCGGCGACCGCTTCGGGTGGCACGCCGAGGGATGGCTGGGCCTCCTCCCCCAGACGAACGCCTGGACCGACGACGGCCACGCGTTCTTCGCCGAGCACCGGGTGCTGCGCTACCTCCGCGAGCCGAAGGTGCGCGCCGCGCTCGACCCCGCCGACCTCGCGGGCCTGGAGCGGATCTGCGACCGCCTTCCCCGGCTGGTGCCCGGCGGACCCGCGGTGCTGAACCACGGTGACCTGTACCAGGGCAACGTGGTGGCCACGTCCGACGGCGCCCCGGCCTTCATCGACCCCGCGGTGTGCTGGATGTGGGCGGAGTCCGAACTCAGCATGATGTACTGCACCGGCCGGCCGCCGGAGTCCTTCTTCGCCGCCTACCACGAGGTCCTGCCGCTCTCGGACGGCTGGCGGGAGCGGATGCCGCTGCTGCACCTGCGCGAACTCATCAGCACGATCGCGCACTTCGGCGCGTGGGGCGACTGCGTGCCGCAGGTCAGGGACGTGATCCGGCGGTTCGGCTGAGCCCGTACGGAGGCCCCGCCGTACAGCGCCAAGGGCGTTCACCGGCCTGGGCGTTGGGCGGCCCTGGCGTGCGGCGGCCCGTTTCCGCGGCCGCCGCCCGTACACACTGCCGTCACGAGACTGTCGCAGGCGGACCGGAATGCCCGGGCGCGCGGGGCTCGTTGGACACGGCATGACTGTGGGAGTGACACTCAGCGCGACCGGCACCGGCAACCAGATCGACGCCACCGTACGACTCGCCGAGGAGGCCGCGGCGGCCGGACTGCGGTCCGCCTGGTTCGGGCAGACCTTCGGCGCCGACTCGCCCCAACTCGCGGCGATCGTCGGGCGGGAGGTGCCGGACCTCCAGGTGGGCACCTCCGCGATCCCCGTCTTCGGGCGGCACCCGCTGATCGTCTCCAGCCAGGCCCAGACCGCCCAGGCGGCCACGCACGGCCGCTACCACCTCGGGCTCGCGCTCGGCACCAAGCACCTGACCGAGTCCGGGTTCGGCATCCCCTTCGAGCGGCCCATCGCCCGGCTGCGCGAATTCCTCACCGCACTGCGGCAGTTGACCGAGACCGGCACCGCCGACTTCCACGGCGAGCTGCTCACCGCGGGCACCCCGGTCTCCGCGCGGGTGCCCGGTGCCGAGGGCGGCGTGCCGCTACTGGTGGCCGCGATGGGCCCGCAGGCGCTGCGGGCCAGCGGCGAACTGGCCGACGGAATCCTGCCGTACCTCGCCGGACCCAAGGCGCTGGCCGAGCACATCGTCCCCGCCGTCACCGCGGCGGCCGAGGCCGCGGGGCGCCCGGCACCGCGGATCGTGGCGCTCGTCTCCGGCGTCGTGACCGACGACGTGGACGCCGTGCGCGCGAAGGTCACCGAGAGCCTCGCGTTCTACGAGCAGATCCCGTCCTACGCGCGCGTCATCGAACTCTCCGGCGGCAAGCGGGCGTCCGACGTGGCCGTGATCGGCGACGAGGAGGCGATCGCCGCCGAGGTGCGGCGCTACCGGGACGCCGGGGCGACCGAAGTGGTGTTCTCGGGCACGGACCTCGCCGGGGAGGCGGCGCGTCGGCGCACCTGGGCGCTGCTGGGCGAACTGGCGGCGGGCAGCGCCGGGTAGCGCGCCGCCGGCACTGGCGCCGATGCCGACGCCGCTCCGGGTGGCGGCGCTATCCGGCGGCCGGTGCCGGCGGCGCGGCGCGCACGAAGGGATGGGTGCAGGGAGCCGTCCACCGCGCGCTCTCGCGAGCCCACTCGCCCTCGCGGCGGAAGCCGCACTCGCCCAGGGTGCGGTCGAGGTCGGCCGCGGGGAAGTCGTCGCCGGGGCGCCGCGGGGTGACGGTGACCACGAGCGCGTCCACCTCGCCGCGGTCCGGATGGTCGTCCAGGCTCCGCACGTTCAGGTGCCAGTGCCCGTCGCCGCGCACCGCCTCCGCCCGGTACGGCGGCTCCCCGCTCGCCTCCCCCCGGACCCCGCCCCGCCTCCCGGGCTCCGCTGTCCGGGCCGTCGCCTTCTTCCCTGCCGCTCGGGTCTTCGGCACCGCTGCCTCCTCCGGGTCCCACCGTCCTGACCTCTGCCGCCTTCCCCCGACCGGCACGGGAATTCCCCTCCCCCGCACCGGAGTCGGGAGCCCGGGGCGGGTCCGGGCATAGGCTGCCCGGCGGACAGTTCCGGGTGCGAACGGGGAGGGTTTCATGGGGGTACTCACGGGCAAGGCGGCCGTGGTGACGGGCGGTTCACGCGGAATCGGCAGGGCGATCGTGGAGCGGCTGGCCCGGGACGGGGCCGAGGTCGTGTTCACGTACGCGCGGAACGCCGAGGCCGCCGCGGAGGTCGAGCGGAGCGTCGCGGACGCGGGCGGCCGGGCGCACGGCACGCGGCTCGACCTGGGTGAAGCCGGTGCCGCGGAACGGCTGATGGAGGACGCGGCGGACCGGCTCGGCGGCCTGGACATCCTCGTCAACAACGCCGCGATGAGCTTCGCACCGGCCCCGCTCGCCGACACCGAAGAGGCGCTCTTCGACGAGGTCATGGCGGTCAACGCCAAGTCCACGTTCCTGACCATGCGTTACGCGGCACGCCACATGCGCGACGGCGGGCGGGTGGTCAACATCTCGACGCTCAACACGCGCCGCCCCGCGCCGGGCAGCGCGCCGTACGCCGCGAGCAAGGGCGCGATCGAGCAGTTGACCTCGGTGGGCGCAAGGGAGTTGGGGGCACGCGGCATCACCGTCAACACGGTCTCGCCCGGCGCGACGGACACGGATCTGCTGCGCGAGGCCAACCCGGGCGCGGACTTCGGCACGGTGATCGGCATCACCCCGCTCGGCCGGCTCGGCCAACCCGCCGACATCGCCGACGTCGTGGCCTTCCTCGCCGGGCCGGACGGCCGCTGGCTCACCGGGCAGAACCTCCGCGCGACCGGCGGCCTCACCTGACACGGCGCGGGACGGCTCCGGCACCCGGGGCCGCGCCGCGCCCGCCTCGACATCAGGTCCAGGGCCGGAGCTTGGCCGGGTTGCGGACCGCCCACACGTGCGTGACCCGGTCGTCCACGATGTCGAGCGCCAGCACCGCCACGGTGGCGCCTTCGTACTGGAGCAGCAGTCCGGGCCGGCCGTTGACCGTGCGTTCCAGGATGGTCAGGCCGTCCGCCTGACGTACGAGGCCGATGAAGTACTCCGCGACCGGCTCGCCGCCCCGCAGCGGCCGCGGCAGGGCCGCGACGACCCCGCCGCCGTCGCCGATCGCCGTGACGTCGGGGTCGAGCAGGCCGATCAGCGCCTCGACGTCCTTGGCCTCCCACGCCTCCTTGAACTCCTTGACGATCCGGGCACGTCGGGCGTTCGGCGTGCCCGGGCCGCGCGACGCGCGGACGCGGCGGCGGGCGGATGTGGCCAGTTGGCGGCAGGCGGCCGGCGTACGGCCGACGATCTCGGCCACTTCGGGGAAGGGGTAGCGGAAGACGTCGTGCAGGATGAACGCGACGCGCTCGGCCGGGGTCATCGCTTCGAGCACGACGAGGAACGCCATGTTGAGCGACTCGTCGAGGGTGACCCGGTCGGCGGGGTCCACCTCCGCGCCGCCGGACCACCCGCTGATCCACTCCGTGCGGTCGGGCACCGGCTCCGGAATCCACTCGCCGACGTAGCGCTCCCGCCGGGCCCGCGCCGAGCCGAGCAGGTCCAGGCAGATCCGGCTGGCGACCTTCGCCAGCCAGCCGCCGGTGGACTCGATCGCCGCCCGCTGCCGGGGCGCCATGGCGTACCAGCGGGCGTACGTCTCCTGCACGACGTCCTCGGCGTCGGCGAGCGAGCCGAGCAGCCGGTAGGCGAGGCTGATGAGCTGCCGCCGTTCGCTCATCACCGCGTCCAGGGCCCGGTCGGCGGCGGGTTCGGCCTGCTCGGCCCGGTCGGCGGCGGCCGGATCGGGTCGGCCGGAGTGATCGGCCCGGCCGGGGCCGCTGCCGCCGCTGCCGTCCGGCCCGGATTCGGTGCTCATGGTCCCGCCGACCTCCTCGATCGCGCCTGCTCCCCCGACTGCCCGCACTCATAAGACGACGCGGCACCCCGGACTGTGAGGTCCGCCCGGCGGCCTCACACTCCGCGCGGCTGCGTCGTCGGAGTGGTCGGAAGCACACCGCATCACACGGGGGAGACCTGATGAACGCGTTCCTGTGGGTGGTCCAGGCGGTACTCGCCGCCTCGTTCGCCATGTCCGGGCTGGTCAAGGCCACCCAGCCGAGGGACCGGCTGCTCGGCTGGTTTCCGTGGGCCGAGGACTTCTCCCCGCCGACGGTACGGTTCATCGGCGCGATGGGACTGCTCGGCGCGGTCGGGCTGATCGCCCCGGCCGCGAGCGGCATCGCCCCCGAACTGACCCCGGCCGCCGCGACCGGGCTGGCGGTCATGATGGCGCTGGCCGGCGCCACGCACGTCCGCCGCAAGGAGCCGCCCGGCGTGGCCGTGACCGCCGTCATCCTGCTGCTCGCCGCGCTCGTCGCCTGGGGCCGGTTCGGCCCGTACGCCTGGTGACCGGCCCCTCGCGGCCGGCGGCGGCCCCGACCGACAAGGAGGAAATCCGATGACCGACATCCCGATGACCGATGTCCCGATGACCGATGTCCCGACCATCGTCGACCGCTGCGCGATCGACGCGCTGCGCGGTGAGTTCACCGACGCGGGGACGACCGGCGACTACGACCGCTTCGCGGCGCTCTTCACCGCCGACGGGGTGTGGCGCATCCCCGACGGCCACATCGAGTTCACCGGCCGCGAGGCGATCCGCGCCGGGATCGAGCGGTTGCAGGCCAACTGGGAGTACTTCATCCAGAACGTGCACCCCGGCACGATCCGGATCGACGGCGACACCGCCACGGGCCGCTCCTACGTCTCGGAGCTCGGGCGGATGCGCGACGGCAGCTCCCACCTGAACTACTCGATCTACCACGACCGCTACCGGCGCACCCCGGACGGCTGGAGGTTCACGGAGCGCAGCTACGAGGTCCGGTACGTCGACTCGACCCCGCTCGCGGGCTCGTCGCCCCACGCGCCGGAACGGGACCACCGGGGGTGACGGGGCCGCCCCGTCGCTCATGGGCGGGGCGGTCGCCTCCGGTCGGGGGGATCGGGGGGCGGGGGGAAGGGGGCGCGGCGCGCCCGGCGGGGCACCCGTACGCCCGGCCGGGCGCGCCGCCGCCACGGCCACTCACCGCCGCTCACCGCCGCCACGGCCACTCACCGCCGCTCACCGCCGCTCACCGCCGCTCACCGCCCGACCCGATCATCCGACCGCCCGACGGGCAACGCCGGTCACGGGAAGCCCGAACGGGCCCCCGGGCACGAACCCCGGGTCACCCGTCAGCAGGCCACCGGCGCGCCCGCGCCCGCCGTCCGCAACTGGTCGCGGTACTCCCGCGCCGTGACGATGAGCCCGTCGAGCGCCGCGCGGGTCCGTACGAGGTCGGCGATGTGCGCCGAGAGCCGGTCGCGCTCCTGCGCCATCCGCTCCAGCGCGACGTCGGAGTTCCGCTCGCTGGGGGCGTCCGCGCAGGGCAGCAGCTCCAGGATGGTGCGGCTGGACAGGCCCCCGGCGTAGAGCCGCTGGATGAACGCGACCCGCTCGACCTCGTGGTCCGTGTAGTGCCGCTGCCCACTGGCGCTGCGGGTGCTGCTGAGCAGCCCCTGCTCCTCGTAGTAGCGCACCGACCGGACGCTGACGCCGGACCTCGCCGCGAGTTCCCCGATCCGCACCCTGTTCCTCCCGACCGCGTACCGCTCACCGCGTATTCGCACCGTGTTCCGCCGCGCCCCGCCCCGCGCGTACCGCGGGTGTGGCGTGCGCAACAGAACTTGCCTCTGACGTCAATGTCAGGTTCTAGCGTAATCGACGGGCCCGAGGTCCGGGCCCGTGGACCGCGAAGGAGTCCCGACGTGACGACCCTTTTCAGCAGCTACCGGCTCGGCGCCCTGACCCTGCCCAACCGCACGGTGATGGCCCCGATGACCCGGGTCAGGGCCGCCGCGGGCGGGCTGGCCACGCCGTCGATGGCGGCCTACTACGCGCAGCGGGCCAGCGCCGGGCTGATCGTGACCGAGGGGGTGCAGCCGAACGCGATCGGGCAGTCCAACCCGGGCACCCCGGGGCTGCACACCGACGCGCAGGTGGCCTCCTGGCGCGAGGTGACCGGCGCGGTGCACGCCAACGGCGGACGGCTCTTCGCCCAGATCATGCACGGCGGCCGTGTCTCGCACCCCGACACCATCGGCACCCAGCCGATCGGCCCGTCCGCGGTCGCCGCGGCCGGCGACGTGTTCACCCCGACCGGCCCGCAGCCCGCCCCGGTGCCGCGCGCCCTGGAGACCGCCGAAGTGCCCGAGCAGGCCCGGTCGTACGCCGACGCGGCCCGCCGCGCCGTCGATGCGGGCTTCGACGGCGTCGAACTGCACGGCGCGAACGGCTATCTGATCTCGCAGTTCCTGTCGTCCAACGCCAACCTGCGCACCGACGGCTACGGCGGCCCGATCGCGCACCGCATCCGCTTCGCCGTCGAGGCCGCGGCCGCGACCGTCGAGGCGGTCGGCGGGGACCGGACCGGCATCCGGCTCTCGCCGGGCGCGGACTTCTGGGGCGTGCGGGACACCGACGTCCCCGAGCTGTACACCGCGCTGCTCTCCGAGTTGGCCCGGATCGGGGTGGGCTACGTCCACCTGGAGGCCACCGCCGACGAGGAGGTGCTGATCGCGCTGCGCCGGGCCTGGTCCGGCCCGCTCATCATGAACCCGGTGCTCCCGATGGGACCGAAGCAGACCGGCCGGGACGACGCCGACCGCTGGCTGGGCCTGGGCGCGGACCTGATCAGCTTCGGCCGGGCCTTCATCGCCAACCCCGACCTGGTGGAGCGGCTGCGCGCCGGGCTCCCGATCGCCCCGGTCGACGAGGCGACGTACTACCAGGGCGGCGACGCGGGCTATCTGACCTACGCCGCCCACCAGTACACGGCCTGATCCCGCTCCCCACGTCCGCTCCCCGCCGCGGCCCCCGCCGCTGCCCCCGCCTCCGCTCACGGCCGGTCCGCAGGGACCCCCAGCAGGAACGTACGGCCGTCGACGCCGCGCAGCACGGCGTCGGCGGTGGCCTCCGGGGTGAGCCGGGAGCTGTCCAGGACGTGGGCCTCGAACTCCTCGATCGCGGCGAACTGCCGGTGCATCGCGCGGACGGGCTCCGGGTCGGTCAGCGCGTCGGCGCCGCGGCCGGTGGCCCGCCGCAGCGTGGTGTCCTGGTCCGGGCGCAGCACGACGTAGTGGAGTTCGGTGTCCCGCGTCCGGGCCGCGGCGCGGAACGCGCCCACGAACCAGGGGCCGATGACGCCGTCGCACACCACCTGGTAGCCGCCGTCGGCGTACCCGAAGGCGGCTTCGGCCAGCACGCCGACGACGACCTCGTTCTGCCGCTGGGCGGCGGGCAGATACGGCAGGACGGCGCCTCGGGCGAGGAAGGACCAGAAGTCGTCGCCGTGCAAATGGACGCTGGGCGTGAGCCTTTGGGTCAGCAGGCGCGCCACGGTGCTCTTGCCCGCACCGGGCGGCCCGGTGAGCACGATCACCCGGCCCGCGGCGGCCGGCGGGAGCGCCGGATCGGGCACGGGAGCGGTGGCGGGATCGAGGGTGGGACCGGCCGCGCGCGCAGAGGCTGGATCAAGGGTGGGATCTGCGGCGGGTCCGGGGGTGGAATCAGGCGCGGGATCGGGCGTCGGCCGGGTCATACGGGGTCCTCTCCTCCGTCGCGGCATGCCGTCACCGCGGTCCAACAGCGTTCCATCACCGGGCTTTCCGGAGCCCGCAGCGCCCGCCCGCACGCGGATTCCCGGGCGCTCCCGCGACCCGGGGGGCGGCTCCGGCGCGTGGGGACAAACATCCCACGCGCCCCTTCCGCTTTTCACCACGGTGATTCTGCTCTCAATTTCAGCCGCCGCCAGATCCGCGCGATCGCGACCCGAAACCTCGGCCAACCGATCAGATTCGGCCATCGTTGAACGGTCAACCGGGCAGGGAACACGGCGTCTTCGGGCAGCGACACCACCACGAACCGGGCACGGCGGACGCCCAACGGCCGCCCGGGGCCCGTCCCCAGCGGCTCTCGGCGTGTCCACAGGGGCAAGATCGTCGGGTCCGAACGGGCAACCGTCCACGCCAGGCTGTGACGAGGACAACTGGCCGGATACGTCGTCGGTGCGGAACTCTGAAACGCTTCAACCCCCTCCTACCGATTACGTCCGCAGTGCGACCGAAGGTGGGTACGGGTTGGTATGGGTTCACATGGCGGAGCATGATGACGCGGGAAACACTGACCACAGGAGTGTGCAACTCCCACCTCTGTGCGGGCGAAAGGACTGAGACCGTGGTGCTCTCCACGCCCTCTGATCTGTCGGGTGCCACCTCCAGAATCCCCGTCACGGTCCACGCTCCGGACCCGATCTCGCTCGCGGGAGTCACCAGCCAGCTCAGCCAGCGGCCGGAGATCCGGTTGGTCGACGCGGAGAGCCGGCAGCCCGGGACCGTCGCGGTCCTCCTCGCGGTCGCGCTCGACGAGAACACGCTCTCCCGGCTCCGCCAACTCGTCCGCACCGACGGCGTACGGGCGGTGCTGGTGGCGAACCTGATCCGCGAGGCCGAACTGCTCCAGGTGATCGACTGCGGGGTGGGCGCCATAGTCTGGCGCCATGAGGCCACCGGGCAGCGCATCCTGCAGGCCGTGCTCGCCGCCTCGCGGGGCGACGGCGACCTGCCCTCCGATCTGCTCGGACGGCTCATGACCCAGGTCGGCATCATGCACCGCAACGCCAAACACCTGCCCGGCGACCCGGCGTCGGGGCTGACCCCGCGCGAGGTCGACGTCCTGCGGCTGGTCGCGGAGGGCATGGAGACCGGCGAGATCGCCAGCAAGCTGTCGTACTCGGAGCGGACCGTCAAGAACGTGATGCACAGCCTGACCACCCGCCTGCGGCTGCGCAACCGCGCGCACGCCGTGGCCTACGCGCTGCGCGAGGGCTACATCTGACCGCCACCGGCGGCGAACCGCCCGGCGGCCACCCCGGTCACCGGTCCACCCGGCCACCGGACGGCCGGGCCGACTCGTCGACGTACGAGTACGCAACCCACCGTGCACAGCGAAGGGCTCGACCGTGATACACGAGGTGGACGAAGTCCTCAGGGGGCTGCTCTCCGGCGGCGCCCTGGCCGGAACCGGTGTCGACATCGCCTTCGAGGCACCGACCCGCGACTGGGCCGCCCGGCGCAACGCGCCGACCATCGACGCCTATCTCTACGACATCCGCGAGGACGTCGCCCGGCGGGAGCGGGGCGCGGTCGCGGTCCGCGACGAGCGGGGCATCGTGCTGCGCCGGCGCCAACCGCCGCGCTGGTACCGGTTGTCGTACCTGGTCACCGCCTGGACCAAGCAGCCGCAGGACGAACACCGCCTGCTGTCCGCTGTGCTGTCCACCCTGCTGCCCCACGAGGTGCTGCCGCCCGAGGAGTTGACGGGCGCGCTGGCCGCACTCGGGCTGACCGTCCCGCTCACCGTCGCCGGCTCCCAGACCGACTCCCGTTCGTTCGCCGAGATCTGGTCGGCGCTCGGCGGCGAACTCAAGCCGTCGCTGGACGTCACGGTCACCGCGCCCTTCCCGGCCTACCCCGAGTACGACGCCGGGCCGCCGGTCACCGAAGGCGCGGGCGTGCGGGTACGCGGCACCGACGGCACCCTCGAAGGCTCCGCCGAGCGCTACCACCGCCCCCGCCACCTCGCCGGCCGCGAGGACGCGGCCCCGGGCGCGGCCGAGTGACCGCCGCGACACCCGCCACCGGCACGGCCACCGGCAGCGGCAGCGGCAGCGGCAGCGGCACGGACCTGGACTCGGACGCCCTGGTCCGCAGGCTCGGCCGGCTGCGCGACCGGGTCGCCCTGCTCGTCGAGCACCGCAGCGCCTCCGACCCGACCGCCGCCGATCCGCTGCGCGGCCTGTACCTGACCGACGAAGCGGTACGGCATCTGCTGCGCCCGGCCGCGGCGGAGGAGGGCAGCACGTTCGCCGGCGAAGGCGCCGACACGTTCGGCGACCCGTCCGACGACGCGTTCGGCGGCGGGTCCGGCGGCGACCGGCTGCACCGGCTCGCCGCCCGGCTCGGCCTGTCCGAGCTGGACGCCCGCATCCTGCTCACCGTGCTCGCCCCCGACCTCGACCGCACCTTCGAACCGCTCTACGGCTACCTCAACGACGACGTCAGCCGCCGCCGGGCGACCGTCGGCCTCGCGCTCGACCTGTGCGGGGTGCCCGCGCACCGCGCCGAGGGCCGCGCCCGCTTCCACCCGTCGGCACCGCTGGCCGCGCTCGGCCTGATCGTGGTCGAGGAGGGCGAACGCCCCTTCCTCAGCCGGTCGTTGCGGGTCCCGGACCGGGTCGCCGCCCACCTCGTCGGCGACGACACCCCCGACCCCGCGCTCGCCGGCCGGGTCCGGCCGCTCGGCCGGCCGGCCGCGGCGGACGACCCGCTGGTGGAACGGCTCGCCAAACGCCTCGCGACCGGCCCGGCCACGGTCTACCTGCGCGAGCAGCGCGAGGGCGACGGCATCGCCTGCGCCGCCGCCGCGCTCGGCGCGGCCGCGCTGCCCGCCCTGCACTTCACCCCCGCGGGACACTCCCCCGCCCCCGGCGACGACGGCCGGGACGACGACCCCGCCGGCCACGGGCCCGGCCCCGAGCGCGGTGCCGCGGCCACCGCCCCGCTCCCCCAACTGCTGCGCGAGGCACGGCTGCGCGGCCACGCGGTCCTGGTCGCCCCCGTACCGGACGAGCCCGGCGCCGCCGCCGCGCTCGTCCGCGCCCTGGCGGTCGACGACGTCACCGTGATCATGACGGGCACCCGGCCGTACGACCCGCAGTGGGCCGATCGCGACCCGCTCGTGCTCGACGCGCCCCGGCAGCGGGCCGGCGACCTCGACACCTGGACGGCGGCGCTCGGCACGACCGGCCCCGGCACGGACAGCGGGGCCGACTCCGGTTCCGGGTCCGGTGCGGCGACCACCGAGGCCGGCAAGGAGATCGAGGCCGTCGAAGCCGCCGGCTTCGACCTGGCGCCGGTCGTCGCGCCGTACCGGCTCGGCGGCGACCGTATCCGCCGGGTCGCCCAAGTCGCCCGCGAGCTGGCCGAGTTCGACGGCACCCCGCTGTCCGCCGGGCACCTGCGGCTCGCCGCGCGGCAGCAGTCCGCGTCCGGCCTCGAACGCCACGCCCGCCGGATCAGGCCCGCCGTCGGCTGGGACGACCTGGTGCTGCCGGACGGTCCGCTCGCCCAGCTGCGCGAGCTGGCCATGCGCGCGCGCCACCGCGACCAGGTGCTCGGCGACTGGCGGTTGAGCGCCGGCGGCGGTCGCGGCCGGGGCGTGCTGGCGCTCTTCGCGGGCGGCTCCGGCACCGGCAAGACGCTCTCGGCCGAGGTGGTCGCCGCCGAACTCGGCCTGGACCTCTACGTGGTGCAGCTCTCCTCGATCGTCGACAAGTACGTCGGCGAGACCGAGAAGAACCTGGAGCGCGTCTTCACCGAGGCCGACCGCACCGACGCGGTGCTCCTCTTCGACGAGGCCGACTCGGTGTTCGGCAAGCGGTCGGAGGTGAAGGACGCCCACGACCGCTACGCCAACATGGAGAGCGCCTACCTGCTCCAGCGGCTGGAGTCCTTCGACGGCATCGCGCTGCTCACCACGAACCTGCGGGCCAACGTGGACGACGCGTTCACCCGACGGCTGGACATGGTGGTCGACTTCCCGTTCCCCGACCCCGCCCAGCGGCTGGCGCTGTGGCGGCACAGCCTGGCCCACGTGCCGTGCGCCGACGACATCGAACCGGACGCGGTGGCACGGCAGTTCGAGCTGGCCGGCGGTTCGATCCGCAGCGCGGTGGTCACCGCCGCGTACGCCGCCGCCGGCCGCGGCGCCCCGGTCGGCACCGCGGACCTGCTGGCGGGGGCGCAGCGCGAGTACCGCAAGGCGGGCCGGCTGGTGCTGGACGACAACAGCGACTGGTGACGCCGCGGTTCGCCGGTCGGCGGGCCGGTCAGCCGGCCGACCGGCGAAGGGGCCGGGCGCTCAGACCGTGAGCCTGATGGCCTGCAGGATCGCCGAGGTGGTCGTGGTCCCGCCGAAGATCCAGGCGTCCTTGGAGGGGTCGTTGCAGCCCAGGCCGCCCCACCCGCTGCCCTGCAGGAAGGCGTTCCGGCAGATCGTTCCCTGGTTGGCACCGACACCGAAGCCGGACAGGCGGATGCCCTTGCCCGCGGTCCCCGAGTACATGTCGATGCCGTCGGCCTGCTTCTGCCACCCCGGAGGCCGCCACCCGCCGTCCTCGCGGTACGCGTTGAGCTGCCCGCCTCCCACACCGGCCTCCGCGATGTTGATCTCCTCGATGGCGCCGCCGTCGTCCTCCGTCGAACCCGCCGTGACGCCGTCGCACGCGGGCTTGCTCCAGCCCTTGTCGCTGACGTAGACGCGGTAGCAGATGTGCCGGCCGGTGGGGTCGCTCGCGGCGAGCTTCTGCACCGCGGTCGCCGCCGTGGCCGGCGGTGCCTTCTTCTTCTTTTGCTCGCCACCGCCCCCGGACCCGCCCGACGATCCGGCGGGCGACGCCGGGGGCGTCGTCTCCACGGGGCTGGTGGTCGGCGGCGGCGTCACCGGCGCCGCCGGGGTCGGCAGCGTGCTCGCGGCCGCCTGCTGGACCTTCTGCCCCGCGAGGCTGGCCACTTGCGGCTTGTAGGCGAACCACAGCGCGACCGCGGCGATCACGAGCCCGACCATCAGCCCGAGGAAGGTGGCCAGGAAGCGGGGCAGCACCCCGCGCTGCACATACGTCCCGTCGACGTCGAGCGGGTTGGCGCCCGAGCGCTGGACCGCCAGCCGGAAGGGGCGGTTCTCCTTGCGCCCGAACCAGGCGATCTGGCGCGGCTTGAGGGTGGTCTTGACGAACGCGGCCCGGCCGGGCTCGATCTGCACGTTGGCCGGGTGGATGTCGTACGAGACCTGGTCGCCGTTGTCGGCGCCGACGATCGAGGCGGTCAGCTTCGTGTTGCCGAGGTTGTCCACCGCGAGCTTGGAGCGGCCCCGGAAGCGGCCCTTGACGGTGTGCGGCACCAGCTCGGCCCGCACCTCGGTGAAGGGCGTGATGGTGATGTTGCCCTCCGGGACCGTGGTGGCCTCGGGATTCTCGGTGGGCACGATCTGGACGCCGTACGGGTTGGGCCCGGCGGTGGCGTCCGGGGTGCGCGGCGGCGCGATGGTGAGATGGACGGTGTCGACGGTGCCCGGGTAGAGCCGCAGCAGCGGCGGCTCGACCGTGATGTACGGAGCGAGGTCACCGACCGGCATGAAGCGGTACTCGTCCACGACGTCGCCGGTGTTCCGCAGGCGCAACCGTACGGTCGTGGCGCTGCCCGGGTCGACCGTGGCGGACGGGGGTTCGAGGGAGGTCCAAAGGCTCACACCCCGACGCTACGGTGCCGGGCCCCGGATCGGCAGCGGACCGCGAGGCAGGGCTGGTGTCCGTGCGGGCGGGGGAGTTGCCCCCGGGGGGCGGGCGCGGGGCCGCTCAGCCGTAGGCGGCCGAGTCCCACGCCAGGCCGGGCCGCAGCCCCGCGGGTGCGGCCGGGTCCGCGAACCGGACGTGCGGCACCCAGGACGGCACCCGGTCGGGGTCCTGCCGCAACTCGCCCCACTCCGCGCCGAACGCGGCGTTCCAGCCGGCCGCGTCGTCGGGCGACAGGCCGCGCTCGCGCAGCCCGTCCTCGATCCGCCGCCGGCCGGCGGCCTCGTCGAACGGCACGTTCCGCTCGTCGCTCACCGCGACCCGCGCCGGCACGAGACGGGCGCGGCGGGCCGACTCCACGTCGGCGCCGTACGGGTCACCGCCGTTGAGGTCGACGCCGCCCACCAGCCCCTCCGCGCCCGGCCGGACGGGAGCCGCGTCCGCCAGCAGCCGCAGCACGAACGGCTTGGTGGCGGACCGCGACCCGCTGGATGGCGGGGGTGCCGGTCAACTCGGGCGCGGGCCCGGCGCCCTGGGCCGTGCCCGCCCGCTCCGGCGCGGTCCGCACCGGGACCGGCGCCGACATCGCCCGCTCGGCGTCGCGCTCCGCCTCGCTCGTACGCGTCGCCCGGGTCGCTGACCCGCAGCCCGTCCCCGGTGGGCGTGCCGGCGACCGGGCCGGTGCGCTGCTGGATGACGTGGGTGAGTTCGTGGGCGAGCGTGCGCTTGTCGGCGCCGCCGTCGCCCACCACCACGTGGTGGCCCGAGGTGTAGGCGCGGGCGCCCAACTCCGCCGCCGAGCGCCGGGCGGCGCTGTCGTCGTGAATGCGCACGTCACCGAAGTCGGCGCCGAGCCGCGCCTCCATCTCGGCGCGCAGCGGGGCGGCCGGCGCGCGGCCGGAGCCGCGCAGCACGCTGTGCACCGCGGAGCGCTGGACGGCCGGGCCGTGCCCGCAGCCCGCGCCGTGCGGGTGCCCGTGCCCGTGCTCGTCGTCCTGGAGCATGCGGGCCACGGCGGAGTTGCCCACGGCGCGCTGCAGGGCCAGGAGTCCGGCGGCGCTCGTGCCGGGTGCCGGCCGCGGCCCGGCGACCGCCGGGCGGGGCGGCGCGGAAGGCCGGGAACGCCCGGCCGCGGACACCTCGTCGACCTTGTCGTGCGCGCGCATGCCCACCCACTCCGTGGCTGACCCCCACTGCCTACGGCAAACTCCGGGCCCGGCGCAAGGACTACGGGGGCACTCCCAGGGGCAGACCTCAGGCGCACCAAGCGCGCCACCCGCCCCCGAGGACCGGCGAACCGCCCGCGGGGGCACGCGGCGTGCCACCGGGCACCGGCGCGGGTCCCGCCATGCGTGGACATACGGTGACGAGTCGGGCGGGCACCGGGGTGTCGCGGCGCGGAGACGGCAGGCACGGCCCGACCCCGGCAGCGGCGCGCTGCCCTCGGGGGCAGCGGAACTGCCCCCGGAAAGGCACCGCAGGACGTTTCGGTCACGGGCCGGGCGAGCGAGGGTGAGAGTCGACCCTTTTCTCGTACCCCGAGGAGATCAGCGCATGCCGTCGTATCTGTCGCCGGGCGTCTACGTGGAGGAAGTGGCCAGCGGTTCCCGCCCGATCGAGGGGGTGGGCACATCGGTTGCCGCCTTCGTCGGTCTGGCGCCCACCGGTCCGCTCAACGAGCCGACCCTGGTGACCAACTGGACGCAGTACGTCGCGTCCTTCGGTGAGTTCACCGACGGCTACTTCCTCGCGCACTCGGTCTACGGCTTCTTCAACAACGGAGGCTCCGCGGCCTACGTCGTCCGGGTGGGCGGCGAGACCGGCGGAGTGTCGGGCCAGGCAGCGGGCGGCACCGGCAAGCAGCCGGCCGCCGTTGCCGGCGGTGGCGCCGGCCCGGCCGCCCTGACCGCCGGCGAGGACACCACGCTCGGCACCTTCAAGGTCGCGGCGCTCGCGCCCGGCGAGGCCGGTCCGCTCAGCGTCGAGGTCGCGGACGCCGAGGGCGAAGGCCCCGCCGAGCGCTTCCGGCTGCTCGTCAAGGACGGCGAGAAGACCGTCGAGACCTTCGACGTGACCGCCAAGCGGGGCAACCGCAACTACGTCGTCACCCAGGTGAAGGAGCGCTCCAAGCTCATCACCGTCAAGGAGGCGGCCGCCTCCGGCCAGCTGGTCCGTCCGGAGAACCAGACCGTGGCGCTCGCCGCTCCGGCCTCGCTCCCCGCGACCTCCGGACCGGCGGGCTCCGACAGCGGCGAGACGATCGGTGTCGGCGAGTACCTCGGCGACAGCGCCGACCGCACCGGCTTCGGCGGCCTGGAGGCGGTGGACGAGATCTCCATGGTCGCCGTCCCCGACCTGATGGCGGCCTACCAGCGCGGCGCGATCGACCTGGAGTCCGTCAAGGCCGTCCAGCTCGGCCTGATCGCGCACTGCGAGCTGATGGGCGACCGGCTGGCGATCATCGACCCGCCGCCCGGGCTCAACGCGCGGGAGATCCGCGTGTGGCGCCAGGAGACGTCCAACTACGACTCCAAGTACGCGGCGCTGTACTACCCGTGGATCAAGGTCTTCGACCCGGCCGGCGGCCAGACCCGGCTGGTCCCGCCGAGCGGCCACGTGGCCGGCATCTGGGCCCGCAACGACTTCGAGCGCGGCGTGCACAAGGCGCCCGCCAACGAGGTGGTGCGCGGCGCGGTGGACCTGGAGATGCAGATCACCCGCGGCGAGCAGGACCTGCTCAACCCGCTGGGCATCAACTGCATCCGCTCCTTCCCCGGCCGCGGCATCAGGGTCTGGGGTGCGCGCACCCTGTCCTCCGACCCGGCCTGGCGCTACCTGAACATCCGCCGGTACTTCAACTACCTCGAAGAGTCGATCCTGGCCGGCACCCAGTGGGTCGTCTTCGAGCCCAACGACCAGGCGCTGTGGGCCCGGATCAGGCGCAACATCTCGGCCTTCCTGGTCACCGAGTGGCGCGGCGGCGCACTGTTCGGCGGCCAGCCGGACGACGCCTACTACGTGAAGTGCGACGCCGAGACCAACCCGCCGGAGTCGGTGGACCTCGGCCGGGTGATCTGCGAGATCGGCGTCTCCCCGGTGAAGCCCGCGGAGTTCGTGATCTTCCGGCTCGCCCAGTTCTCCAGCGGCGCGGGCGAGCTGGAGGAGTGACCGTGGCCAGGGATGACCACGACCAGCACCAGCAGCGGCAGGACCAGCACGGCATGACGTACGAGCAGCGCGACGCGAAGGAACAGCGGCCATGAGTCTCCAGCCAGGTGATGCGCTCACCTCACACAATTTCGGCCTGCAGATCGACGGGGTGATGGTCGAGTACCTCCAGGAGGTCAACGGCCTGGACATGCAGCAGGACGTCATCGAGTACCAGCAGGTGTCGGCGAACGGACAGCCGGTCACCAAGAAGATGCCCGGCGTGAAGAAGGCCGGCGAAGCGACCGTCGTGCGCGGCATGACCCAGTCCAAGGCGTTCAACGACTGGATCAACGCGTCGGTCCGCGGCGACATGGGTTCGGCCCGCAAGAACGCCAGCATCCTGGTGATGGACTACATGAACAACCCGGTGAAGCGGTACCACCTGCGGCAGGCGTGGTGCAGCAAGATCTCGGCGAGCACGGTGAAGGCCGGCGAGGCCTCGGCGCTGACCGAGACCGTGACGATCACCTACGAAGAAATGATCATGGAGTAATGCGCCGAGGAACGGCTTCCAGGTCAGGCGGCCCCCTGTCCGACGACGCCACGGCGGTCCCCGTGACCGCCGCGGCGCCGTCGGCGTCGGCCACCGCCCTGTCCGCGCCGGTCACCGAACCGGCCCCCGTACGGCGGCAGTTGCGCACCGAGTTCGCCTTCGAGCTGCCCCGCGGCTACGTCGACGAGTCGGGCGCGGTGCACCGCGACGGGGTGATGCGCCTGGCGACCGCGCGGGACGAGCTGATCCCGCTGCGGGACCTGCGGGTGCAGGAGAACCCGGCGTACCTTTCCGTGGTGCTGCTGGGCCGGGTGATCACCCGGCTCGGTACGGTGCCGCACATGCACGACGGCGTGGTGGAGAACATGTTCGCCTCCGACCTCGCTTTCCTCCAGGACTTCTACCGCCAGATCAACGCCGAGGGCCACACCAGGGCCGGCGTGACCTGTCCGCACTGCGAGCAGCCGTTCGAGGTCGAGCTCGGCGGGAGCCGCCTGGGGGAATCGTGACGTACGCGACCGACCGGGTGCACGAGGAGATCGCGTACATCGCCTACCACTTCCACTGGAGCCTGGAGGACATCCTGGACCTCGAGCACCGCGACCGCCGCCAGTACGCCGAGCAGATCGCCTCGCTCGTCACGCGTGCCACGGCAGAACGGTGAGAGGACGGGGTTACGGCCATGGGAATCCTTGACCGGTGGGCCCCACGGGCCCGCGCACGCGGACGTATGCAGACAGGTGGCGCGCAGCCGGACGGCACCGCGGCGACCGAGGCGGGGCCGGGCGCTGCCCCGGGCACCGCGTCGGGCTCCGTGCACGGTGCCGGGCCGGCTCCGGCCGCCGGTACCGCCGCCGTGCGGCCGAGCGGGCCGCCCGGCTGGTCCGCGCTGCCGCCGATCCAGCGGGCGAGCGCGCACCCGTCCCGGCACACCATCGCGTCCGCGGACTTCGGCGGCACGCTCTCGGCCTGGCAGAACCCCTCCTTCACCGGGGAGTTGGCGCACGTCGTGCTCGACGACGCGCCGACCGGGCTGATCCGCGACGTGCTCGCCCCGGCGCCGGCCGCCGTGCACCGCACCGGCCGGCCGCCGGTCGCCCTGCCGGTCGCCGTGGTCGGCGACCGCGGCAGCGGCGACGCCCCGGCGGAGCCGGCGGCCGGACCCACGGTGCAGCGCGCGGTGTCGGCGGCCCAGGCCACCGGGCCCCGCGTGGTGCCGCTGGTGTCCCGGCCGCCCGCGCCCACCGCGCTGACCAGGGCCCCGGCCCCGCAGGTGGCGCGACGCGCGCTTCCGACCGTCACCCCGGCGCCGAGCGCGCCGGCCGCACCGGTCACCGCTCCCACCACGTCCACCGGGCCGGCCGGTGGCGGGTCCGACGGCGGAACGGGCGGGGAACCGGGCGGCAACAGCCCCGGCGGATCAGGCGGGTTCGGCGGACCGGGCGGGGGCACACCCTCCGGACCGGCACCCGCGCCTGCCCCGGTCCAGCGGCAGGTGGAGCGCGAGGGCGCCGCCACCGGCCCGCTCCCGGGCCGCGGTACGCCCGGCGGTGACAGTGCCCCGGCCCGTACGGCGCCCCCCGCGGTGCCCGACGCCGGCGCGCCCCAGAACGCCTCGACTTCCCTTCCGGTGGCCCCCGTTCAGCGGACGGCCGCGCCCGCTCAGGGCAGCGCCGGTCGCACCGGCGGACTCGGCGCGCCCCTCCAGGGACCCGCCCCCGTGCACCCGGTGGCCCAGGTCCAGCGGCGGACGTCCGCCGCCACTCCCCCGGCGAGCCCCGCTCCCGCGCGGAAGAGCCCGATCGGGCCGCCGACCGGGCGGAGTTCGGCGGGCGCCGGCGGCTCCACGTCGGTACCCGTACGACCGGCCGGGCCGGGTACGTCACCCGCGGCCTCGGCCGTGCCCGGGGCGGCGCCCGCTGCTCCTGCGGCCGTTCAGCGCCGTGCGGTGGCTCCGGCGAACGCGGCGAACCCGACGACCCCGGCGAGCGGCACGACCCCGGTGAGTCCGGTGCCCCCGGCGACCGGGCTCGGGGCGCCCACGTCCTCGGCCCAGGGCGCGACTTCGGCGCTGCCGGTCTCCGCGCCGCGCGGGGCCGACGGGCCGTCCATGCCCCCCGGCCCCTCGGCCGCGCCGACGGGTGCGGCACCCGCCGGACCCGGCGCCGTCCAACGCCGGGCCGCTGACGCGACGACCCCGTCCGCCGGGCTCGGCGCACCCGTGCCTTCTCCCGGGCAGGCCGCGGGTCCCGCCGCGGCGGCTCCCGTCCAGCGGGCGGCCACCGGTCCGGCGGCCGGCCCGGCCGCGCCCTCGGGCAGCACGGGATCGCGGCCCGCCACCACCCCGGGCGGCTCGGCCCCCCGGCAACGGCCGCTGCTCGGCGCCCCGATGTCCGCGCCGCCGCCCGGCGCGGCGCCGCTCACCGGACGCGCGGTACAGAGGTCCGCCGCCCCGGCCGCGGTCCGGCCGTCCGCCCCGCAGGCGGGCGCAACCTCCGCTGTCAGCAAGGGCGTTGCGGGCCCGGCCGGCACCACCCCGGCCGTACCGGTTGTCCCGGCCGCCCCGGCCGCTCCCAGCGCCCCGGCCGCTCCCGGCGCCGCGGCCGGTACGCCGACGCGCCCGCAGACCGCGGTGCCGTTCCCGCAGCCGTCGGCGGCCCCGAACCCGCCCTCCGCACCGGCCCGTTCACCCGGCGCCGCTCCCACCGTGAGCCAGTCGCCCGCCGCTCCCGTCCAGCGCGCATCTGCCGCGCCGAACACGCCGAACGCGCCCTCTCCGGAGGCCGGTTCGGCAAGCGTCCCGGCCGGCCCGGCTCCCGTCCAGCGCCGCGCGGCCACTCCCACCGGCCAGAACAGCACCACGGACACCGTCGGTGCACCGGTCCTGCCCTCCGGCGGCGACCGCGCGACGGCCACGGCGACCACGTCGGCAGCGGCCCCCGCCTCCTCCCCCGCCCCCGTGCAACGCGCGCTGGCAGCAAGGCCGTTGGCGTCCGCACGTCCGGTGCGGTCGACCCTGCGGCCCGTGGCGGCCGCAGGCCCCCGGCAGCCCGCCACGCCGAAGGCGGTGCCCCTGCGCCCCACCGGGCACCCCGAAGCGTCCGCCGCCCGCCCCCAGACGACACCCCAACAGCCTTCCGGAGTGAACCCGTTGGGGACAGCGGCCGTCGCGCAGCCGGCCACCGCACCGGTGCAGCGCCGTACCGCGGCCGGAGGGCCGACCCCGGTGACCGGAGCGGTTCCGCCCGCCGCCCCCGTACCCGCATCCGTGCCTGCACCCGCACCCGTACGCCCGGCGCCCGCGACCATGTCCACGGCCGCGACCACGGCCGGGCCCGGATTCGTCCAGCGCTCGATGGCCGGACCGCTCGCCACCGCACCCCTCGGCACCGCCGCACCGCCGACCCCGGTGACCGGCAACCCGCCGGCGGCCCGCTCCGCGCACCCGCTCCCCGCCGTGCAGCGCACGGCGGCCGCCGGGGCCGCGCCGACCGCCGCGCTCCACGCGCCGGTTCCCGCGCCCGCGCCCGTGCCGAGCCCGGACGTACGCCCCGACAGCACAGGACCGGTCCGGCACGGCACCGACGCGCTGCCGCTGAACGGCGTCGCCGAGGCGTTCCCCGCCGTACGGCCCGCGGCGACCGCGGTCGGCGTATCCGGCGCGCCCACCGGGCAGTTGCCGGTGCAGCGCGCGGTGCTCGCGCCCGTAGCGGTCGGCACGGCACCCGGCGGCGTACCGGCCGCCGTACAGACCGCCGTACACACAGGGGTCCCGACCTCGGCTCAGGCCGCCGTCTCCCTCGCCCCGGTCACCTCCACGTCCGCCGCGGAGTTGCCGGTGCAGCGCGCACCCGCCACACCGTCACTCGCCTCGCGGATGACGAAGTTCGTCTCCCCGCAGCGCACCGCCGAGGCGCGGGTCACGCCCGTCACGGTGGGCCGGGACGACGGCGGAAGCAACGGCGGCTCCCGCGCCGCCAAACCACCGGCCGACCCGCCACCCGCGTACAGCCGCTACGACAACCGCCGCACCAACCCGCCCCGCGGGAACGGCGGGAACAGCGGGAGCGGCGGCAACGACGCCGCGGGAGGCGCCGACTTCGACGCCCGCACGCTCTCCGACGGCCAGGTGGACGAGTTGACGCACCGGCTGATCGGCCCGCTGACCCGGCTGCTGCGCACCGAACTGCGGCTGGACCGGGAGCGGATCGGCAGGTTGCGTGACTCCCGCAGCTGACCGCGCCGCCCGGCGGGCGGCCCCCGCCGGGCCGACCCGCCCGGCCCCGCCCGCGCCACTTCGGCCCGCCCCCCGGGCCCACCCGACTCGTCCGCAGAAAGGCAGTGATCGATGGCCAGCGACCTTGACCCCGGCTCCACCATCTTCTTCAACCTGACCATCGACGGCGAGAACCTGGGCACGTTCAACGGCTGCGAGGGGCTCAGCTCCTCCGTCGAGATCCACCAGCACCAGGAGGGCGGCAACAACGGCTTCGTGTGGAACCTGCCCTCCCGCGTGACGTTCTCGAACATCACGCTCACCCGGCCGCTCACCAAGGACACCTCCAAGGTGGCGGCCTGGATCACGTCCATCACCACCGGTGTGACCCGGCCCACCGCGCAGATCGCCGCCCTGCGCGCGGACGGCTCGATCGTCGCCCGCTGGGGGCTGATCGACGTGCTGCCGGTGAGCTGGCGCGGCCCGTCGCTCGACCCGTCGAGCCCGTCGGTGGCCACCGAGGTGCTGGAGATCGCGCACCACGGCTTCACGGACGCGGGGGCGGCGTAGATGGCGAGCAGCAGCGGCGGCGCGGGCAAGAGCCTGGTACGGGCCTCGCTCGCCATCCACCAGGCACCGATCGGCTACAGCACCACACCCGGCGGGCTGATCAAGACCTTCGACTTCGACTTCAACCCCTCGGAGCTGTCGCTCAGCCGGCGCGCGCAGTGGAAGACCACGCCGACCGCCGCCGTGCGGGACGGCGCGGTACCGGAGTTCATGGGGCCCGAGCCGCGCGAGCTGTCGGTCGAGGTCTTCCTGGACCGCTCCGACGACCCGAACAGCAACGACGTGCGCAAGAACGTGGAGGCGCTCTTCTCCTGCTGCGAGGTGACCTCCGCGAGCATCGAGGCGAAGCAGCCCTCGACGCCGTGGGTGGTCTTCCAGTGGGGGTCGTTCTCCACCGCCCGGTTCACCGCGTACGTCAGCTCGGTGGACGCGTCGTACACCCTCTTCGGCACCACCGGCGTGCCGATCCGGGCCACCTGCCGGCTCCAGCTGAACGAGATCCCGAGCAACACCCTCGGCCAGAACCCGACCTCCGGCGCGCTCACCGCCCGCCGGGTGCACCGGGTGGTGGCCGGCGACTCGCTCCAGTTCCTGGCCTGGCGGGAGTACGGCGACGCCACCGTCTGGCGAGCGATCGCCGAGAGCAACGACATCGACGACCCGACCCAGCTGGTGCCGGGCACCGAACTCATCCTGCCGGCAGCCGAGGAGGTCGGCCTGCGATGACCAAGATCGGCTACTCCAACGTCCTGCACGTCACCATCGCCGGCCGGCCGCTGCTGCCGTACCACGCCACGCTGCTGGTCGGCGGCTGGGTGGACTTCGGCGTGGGGGTGCCCGGCGCGTTCCAGCTCACCTTCCGCGACCCGAAGCGCAAGCTGCTCGGCGAGGCGGGCGCCAAGATCGGCGCGGACGTGGTGCTGGCGCCGGTCTCCGACGGCCAGGGCGCGCAGTCCCCGCTGCTCACCGGCGAGATCACCGGCCTGGAGACGGACTACGACGGCACCGGCACGTTCAGCGTGATCCGCGGCTACGACCTCGGGCACCGGATGCTGCGCCAGCGCCGGGTGGTCGCCTACCGCAACATGACCGCCTCGGACATCGCCCGCAAGCTGGCCGGCCAGGACAAGGTCCCGATCGGCCAGGTCGAGTCCACCAGCACGCTCTACGAGTTCATCACCCAGGCCAACGTCACCGACTGGGACTTCCTGAACCGGCTCGCGGACGAGAACGACATGGTGATGTCCCTGAGCTCCAAGGGGAAGTTCCAGTTCGTCAAGCCCGACCCGGCGTCGGGCGCTCCCCCGGTGAGCACGCCGAGCGACAAGAGCCCGTACGTCCTGGAGGCCGGCGTCGACATCCTGCGCTGCCGGGCGGCGGTGACCTCCGCCGACCAGGTGGCCCGGGTCGAGGCGCGCGGCTGGGACGTGACGACCAAGCGCGACCTGGTCGGACGGTCCACGGCCGCGGACAACCCCGGCATCAAGATCGGCACCAGCCCGGCCGCGGCGGTCGCCGCGTTCGGGACCGCGACGCTCGTCGAGACCGACATCCCGTACGACAAGCAGGGCGAGGTGAAGAACGCCGCCGACTCGCTGGCCGCCGACGTCACCGGCTCGTTCGCCGAGCTGGAGGTGACCGTCCACGGGAACCCGAAGCTGCGGCCCGGCGTCCCGGTCGCCCTCGCCGACGTCGGCACGCCCTTCGAGGGCAAGTACACGGTGACCGCCGCCCGCCACACCTTCGGCGAGGGCCGGCACTACGAGACCTGGCTGACCGTCAGCGGCCGGCAGTGGCGCTCGCTGTACGGGCTCGCCTCCGGCGGGTCCGGCGGCGGCGCGGGCGCCGCGCGGCTGCCGGGGGTCGCCAACGCCCTGGTCACCGACATCAAGGACCCGCTCAAGCAGGGCCGGGTCAAGCTGCGGTTCCCGTGGCTCGACGACACCTACGTCAGCGACTGGACCAGGACCGTGCAGTTCGGCGGGACCAGCGGCGGCGGGCTGATCGGCCCGGACGTCGGCGACGAGGTGCTGGTGAGCTTCGACCGCGGCGCCCTGGACCACCCGTTCGTGATCGGCGGGCTCTACAACGGCAAGGACAAGCCCGGCACCGTGGACGTCCCGCCGTACGACGGGACGTCCGGCAAGGCCGTGCGGCACACGCTGGCCGACCGCAGCGGCAACCGGCTGGACCTGCTCGACCAGCGGACCGGCGGCAAGCGCGGGGTGCGGCTGAGCTCCGGCGACAACCGGCTGGTGGTCAACCTGGACCGCACCCGCACCGAGATCACCGTGGACAGCAAGGGCTCGGTGAGCATCAAGGGCACCCGGTCGGTGTCGATAGAGGCGGGCGGGAGCCTGTCGCTGAAGGCGGGCGGGAACCTGTCGCTCAAGAGCGGCGGGGTGCTCAACATCGAGGCGTCCACCATCAGTGCCCGCTCGCTGGGTGCGGTCGCCATCAACGCGCTGGCCGCGCTGGAGCTGAACGCGGTGGGCGTCACGACAGTGTCCGGCGAGGGCGCGCTCATGCTCAGCTCGCCGCTGGACGTCACGGTGGACGGCACCAGTGTCATGCTGCTGGGTGTGGTCACCGCCAACGGGATGCCGGTGGTGTGATGGCAGAGCAATTCGTCGGTACCGGCTGGGCGTTCCCGCTGCGGATCGGCCCGGGCGGCGGCATCGCCATGGTCAGCGGGCAGCAGGAGGTCGAGGAGGCGATGCGGCTGGTGCTCGCCACCGCGCCGGGCGAGCGGCCGATGCGGCCCGAGTTCGGCTGCGCCATCCACGACATGGTCTTCGCGCCCATCAACGAGGCGACCGCCGGTCGAATCCAGCACGAGGTGTATGCCAGTCTGGACCGCTGGGAGCCGCGGATCGAGGTGGAGGACGTCGAGGTCACCGCGGGGGACGGCCAGGGCGTGCTCTACATCGACGTGCGCTACTCGGTGCGGGGCACCAACAACCCGCGCAGCCTGGTCTTCCCGTTCTACACCATCCCCTCGCACGACTACCCCGACCTGCCCGATTCGTCCAGTTCCGCCGGCTTCCCCGGTTCCGCCGACTTCCCTGGCGGGTCGTCCGCGGACTCCCGGCCGGCCCCCGAAAGCGACCGCTGATGGCCCTGCCCTCTCCCAACCTCGACGACCGCCGCTTCCAGCAGTTCGTGGACGACGCCAAGCGCTACATCCAGCAGCGCGCCCCCGAGTGGACCGACCACAACGTCTCCGACCCCGGCATCACCCTGGTCGAGACGGTCGCCCACATGGCCGACCAGGTGGTCTACCGGCTCAACCGGGTGCCGGAGAAGAACCACCTCGCCTTCCTCGACCTGATCGGGATCACCCTGTTCCCGCCGACGGCCGCCCGCACCGACGTGACGTTCTGGCTGTCCGCGCCGGTGGGCGAGCCGGTCCGGCTGCCCACCGGCACCGAGGTCGCCACCGCCCGCACCGAGAGCGAGGAAGCGGTGGTCTTCGCCACCGAGACCGAACTCACCGTGGTGCCGTGCGAGTTGGAGTACCTGGTGGTGCAGCACGGCGAGAAGGCCGCGGTGGACCGCACCTCGGACCTCGCCGAGGGCGGCGACCTGATGTGCTTCAGCGAGTCGCCGCGCCCCGGTGACTGCATGCTGCTGGGCCTGAGCTCCGCCGTCCCGCACTGCGCGGTCGCGCTGACCCTGGACAGCCGGGTCGACGGTGTCGGCGTGGACCCGCGGCAGCCGCCGCTGGTCTGGGAGGCGTGGACCGCGGACGGCTGGACTGCCTGCGAGGTCGACCGGGACGGCACCGGCGGCCTCAACCGGCCCGGCGAGGTGGTGCTGCACGTCCCCGGCGGCCACACGCTGTCCAGGACCGGGCGGCGCGAGGCGGGTTGGCTGCGCTGCCGGGTCACCGAGCCGCTGGCCGGCCAGCCCTTCTACACCACCTCGCCCACCGTCCGGTCGGTCGAGGCGTTCACCATCGGCGGCACCACCGGCGTCGTGCACGCCGAGACGGTCCGCGACGAGGTGCTGGGCGAGTCCACCGGGCTGCCCGGCCAGCGGCTGCGGCTGGCGCACTCCCCCGTGGTCGGCGACGTGCCCGCGCTGCTGCTGCAGGTCGCGGGGGACAACGGCTGGACCGACTGGGAGGCCGTCGGGCACTTCGCCGCGTCCGGCCCGTACGACCGGCACGTCACGCTCGACGCGGCCACCGGGGAGATCGCCTTCGGCCCCGCCGTCCGCGAACCCGACGGCAGCCTGCGGCAGTACGGCGCGGTGCCGCCGATGGGTGCCGCGATCCGGGTCCGCCGCTACCGCACCGGCGGCGGCCGGGCCGGGAACGTCGCGCGCGGCGCCATCCAGGTGCTGCGCAACTCCGTCCCGTACGTCGCCGAGGTGGTCAACCGCGAGGCCGCCAAGGGCGGGGTGGACGGCGAGACCGTCGAGGAGGCCAAGGCCCGCGCCCCGATCACCCTGCGCGCCCAGGACCGCGCGGTGACCTTGCGGGACTACGAGGAACTGGCCCGCCGCGCCGCGCCCGAGACCGCCCGCATCACCTGCCTGGCCGCCGACCCGGACGAGCACGGCGCCCACGCGGTGCGGGTGCTGGTCGTCCCGCAGGCGGTCACCGACCCCGGCGGGCGGCTGCGGTTCGAGCAACTCGTCCCGGACGACGCCCTGCTGGAGCGGATCACCGACTACCTCGACGACCGGCGGCTGATCGGCACCCGGCTCGCGGTCGGCCCGCCGTACTACCAGGGCGTGACCGTGGTGGCCACGCTGCACGCCTTCCGCGGCACCGACACCGAGCTGGTCAGGCAGCGCGCGCACGACGCCCTCTACCGCCACCTGGACCCGCTCACCGGCGGGGCCCGCGGCACCGGTTGGGCCTTCGGCCGCCCGGTGCAGGCCGGCGAGGTCTTCGCGGTGCTGCAGCGGGTGCCGGGCGTGGAACTCGTCGACCAGGTGCTGCTGCATCCGGCCGACCCGCTCACCGGCAAGCGCGGCGACCCGACCGAGCGGATCGACCTCGAACCGCCGTCCCTGGTCTTCTCCTTCGACCACCGGGTGCGCGTGATCGGGGGCCAGGAGTGACCGCGGCGACGGACCTGGGGCAGGTTGCGCCCGGCGGGCGCGGCTCGATCGACGGGCTCGGCTCGTCCTCGCCGCTGGGGGCGATGCTGCCCGCCGTCTTCGCCGAGGACGACCTCGCGCAGCGCTTCGTCGCCGGGCTCGACGACGTGCTCGCCCCGATCCACAACGTGCTGGACTGCCTGGACTCGTACTTCGCGCCGTCGCTGGCGCCCGCGGACTTCACCCGCTGGCTCGGCGACTGGGTGGGTGCGGAGACCGACGGCGTCGAGGACATCACCGCGCTGCGCCGGGCCGTCGCCGCCGCCGCGCACCTGCACCGCATCCGCGGCACCCGGCGCGGCCTGGCCGAGGTGGTACGGCTCGCCTTCGGCGTGGAGCCCGAGATCAGCGAGAGCGGCGCCGTGGCCTGGAACGCCAGGCCCCTCGGCCCGGTGCCCGGCGAGCGCCGCCCGCACCTGCACATCTCCATACGGCTGCCCGACCCGGACCCCTCCGACCAGGTGCGGCTGGACCGCCTCGTCGCGGCAGCCCGCCCCGCTCACATGCCCTACACGGTCCAGGTGACCGCGGTTGAAAGGACCTCCGAAGGTGACCGGACGAAGCTATGACGCCGAGCCGCCCCGGCCGCGGGCACGGACCTGCGCGGAGTGCGGCACGCAGGCGGGTCCCGACCAGTCGTTCTGCGACGGGTGCGGGGCAGTGCTCGGCTGGGCGGAGCCGCCGGCCGCCGGCTCCGCGCGGCGCCCGTCCGAGGCGCCGCTGAGCGCGGCGGCCGCGGGCGCGGGACCTCTGCCTCCGCCGGCGAGCGAGGGCGCGGGCGCGGCGGGTGCCGGCGGCTCCCCGCCGCCGCCCTCCGGCGGCGGCTCGCCGTACACCCCGCCGGGGTCCGGCGCGGGTGCGGGCGCGGGCCGTACGGGAGCCGAGGGCTCGGGGCCGATGCCGCCGCGCGCGGGCGAGGGGGCCGGCGGCCGCGGCTTCGGCGGCGGCGCGGGACAGGACGTGATCGAGGACCCGGGCGCCAAGTCCGCGGCGCCGATCGGCGGGACCGGTGGCGGCCAGGAGTCGTGGGGCGAGGTGCCACGGCAAGGGCAGCCCCCGGTCGCCGAGTGGCAGGCCGCGGCCGGCGGACCGGCCCCGGACGCAGGTGCGGGTGCGGCCGGCCCAGGTCCAGGCCCAGGTGACCCGGGTGCCCGCACGGACCCCATGGAAGACACCCTGGAGCAGCCGCCCGCCACCGACCCGCAGTACCCGCAGTACCCGCAGTACCCGCAGGCGCAGCAACCACCGCAGCCGGGGCAGCCGCCGCAGCCCCAGCAACCGCCGCAGTCCCCCTCCGCCGAGGAGCGGGCCCGCGCCCTGCTCATCCCGGTCGCCGACCCGCAGCAGCGGCCGACGGCGTCCCCGTCGGTGGGCGCGGTCATGCCCGGCCGTCCGGTCGCGTCGCGGCCCCTGGTCCGTACGCCCGGCGAACTGCCCGACGACGACGGCCCGGCGGGCTGCCCCTGGTGCCAGACCGGCAACCGCGTGGAACGGCACTTCTGCCGGCGCTGCGCGATGCCGATGTCGGGGCGGCCGCAGGACGACCTGGTCCGCCGCCCGTGGTGGCGGCGGCTGCTGGACTTCTTCCGCCGGCGGGAGACCCCGTGGGCCGGGGACCGGCCGCGGCTGGGCCGCAACCTGGGCCGGGTGGTGACCTGGCTGGTCGGCGCGGGTGCCGCCGCGCTGGTGGTGGTGGGCGCGATGCACATCGGCGACGGGGTGCGGGCGACGCAGGACCACTTCGCCAAGCGGGCATCGGTCGTCCCCGACTCCGTGTCGGCGTCGCACTCCTACCAGGGCCACGGGCCGAAGCTGGCGTTCGACGAGTACAACAACACCTGGTGGGGGCCGGGCATCTCGGAGTCCGGGGCCGGGGAGTGGCTGGAGGCGAAGTTCATCCAGCCGGTGCACCTGCTGGACCTCGTCATCACCCCGGGTGAGTCGACCCAGCCGGCCGACCTGCAGAAGTCCGCGGAGCCGCACCAGCTCGACGTCACCGTCACCACCGCCGACGGCCGCACCATCGTCCGCCACATCACCCTCGACCAGGGCAGCGGCGGCCAGACCGTCTCCTTCCGCGCCACGAAGGTGACCTCGGTCCGGTTCACCGTGGTCTCCTCCTACGGGATCGACAAGAAGAAGCAGGTGGCCATCGCCGAGATCGAGTTCTTCGGCCCGAAGCACGCCAACTGACGGCCGCGCGGCAACGAACGGGCCCGTCCCCCGCCCGGGGGCCGGGCCCGTCCGCGCGTCAGCCGCCGTCCGGGACCACCGCCGTCCGGGACCGCCACCGTCCGCACACCCACCCCCGCCCGTACGCGCACCGTCCGGCCCACCGGCCGCACGCCGTCACTGCGACGGCAGCGGCCTGCGCAGCAGATACGCCGCCACGGCGCCCGACATCGCGATCACGCACGCCACGAAGATCAGGCCGGCGCTGCGCAGTCCCACCCCCACCGCCACCGCGCCGATGCCCACCACCGGCAGCGCGATCCCGACGTAGGCGGCGACGAACAGCGCCGAGATCGTCGCGCCGCGCTGCTCCGCGGGCGCGACCCGGCTCACCGTGGCCACCGCGCCCCGGAACGCCAGGCCCTGGCCGACACCGCTGACCACCGCGCCCGCGACGAGCAGGCCCAGCGACTCCGCCAGCAGCGAGCAGCCGATCAGGACCAGACCCGCCATCAGCACCAGGCAGCCGAGCGGCAGGGAGCGCGCGGCGCCGAACCGGCCCATCAGCGACTGCCCGACCATCGAGGCGAGGAAGACCGACAGCACCACCGCCCCGGAGACCGCGAGGTTGTGCACGCCCAGGTACTCGGCGACGAACGACGGGGCGACCGCGGTGAACAGGCCCAGCACGGAGAACCCGGCGAAGGCGGCGAGCGCGGCGGGCGCGAAGACACCCCGCACCTGGGCCGGCACCGCCATGCCCTGCGGGCGCAGCCGGGGCCGCGGATCGCGGCGGCGCACCGTCTCCGGCAGCCGCCAGACGATCGCGCAGCAGACGGCGAGCAGGCCCAGGTGGACCAGATACGGCAGCCGCAACGGGTAGGGCGCGTACTGCGCCAGCACCCCGGCGAGCATCGGCCCGCAGCCCAGCCCGCCCATGTTGGCGGCCGTCGCGGCGAGCGCGGCCCGCCCGCGCTGGGCGGGCGCGGCCAGTTCGGTGACCGCGGCGGTGCCGGCGCCGCTGAACAGGCCGGCCGAGAAGCCCGACAGCAGCCGCCCGACGAACAGCAGCGGCAGCCCGCCCTCGGACACGAAGCACACCGCGCTCAGCGCGGAGAAGCCGAGCCCGGCCAGCAGCACCGGACGGCGGCCCAGCAGGTCGGAGAAGTCGCCGGCGATCAGCAGCGCGGTGATCACCCCGCAGGCGTAGACGGCGAAGACCACGGTCACCATGAACTCGGAGAACCCGAGTTGCTGACGGTAGAGCCCGTACAGCGGCGTCGGCAGGGTGGTCCCCGCCATGCCCACCGCGAACACCACGGCGGCCAGGGCGTACCAGGGCCGGACGGGGCGCGCTCCGGCGCCGGGAGTCGTCATGCTCACAACCTAGGCCCGCACCCGGCGCCAGGGCCGTCGCCGCCACCGCCCCCGCGCGGCGGACGGTGCGGGGACGTCGCGCTGTCCACCCTGACCACCGCCCAAGTGGTCGACATCCACGAGCTGTTCGCCGCGTCGGCGGTGTCGATCCTGCCGCTGCTGCTGGTCTTCCTGCTGCTCCAGCGGCACATCGTGGCGGGTGTCGAGCGCTCGGGCATCGACGACTGACGCCCTGGGCATCATTCCCCTGAACCACCGGACCCCCTTCACCGACAGCGCCCGACCCCTCTCTCTGCGCCCACGCGGCGCCCCGCCGGAGCCGCCGCGGTGGGGCGGGCCCGCGGTGGTGTGGGATCGCTCACGCGGGCCTCGGGCGTCCGGCGGCGATCGGGGGCCGGATCGGCAGGCGGGGCGCGGGATTTGCGCGCCCCGGGCGGCACCCGGTCTTCACCGCGGGGAGGCGGGGAATTTCGACCGGCTATAGGGAGACGTGCCCCTCCTGTCGTACTTTGCCTGGAGGCCAGAAGGTACGAAACGGGCCCCCGACGAGGGCCCCGGAGGGAGCGACCGTGTCGGAACGGAGAATTCCGGCGCCCTCGGGGCCCGGCGCGTCGCGCGGCCTGAACCGCCGGGCGCTGCTTCAGGCGGCCGGCATGGGGGCCGGGGTGCTCGCCGCCGGCGCCGCCACGGTGGGACGGGTGGTCGCGGCGACCAACACGTCGGACAGCGCCGCGGCGTCCGCGCCCGCCGCCGACCTGCCGCTCACCGGCGGGCCGGACTTCCCGATCGGCCTGTACTGGCCGCCGCACCCGTACCAGACCACCCCCGCCCGCTACCGGGAGATCACCGACGCGGGCTTCACCTTCCTGATCACCGGCAACTACCAGCTCGACGAGGCCAGCGCGAACCAGGCGCTGGGCATGGCCGACCAGGTGGGCCTGAAGGTGCTGGTCGCCGGGGACCCGCGGGTGAGCGTGGTCGCGCAGCACATGACCGTCACGGACGACCGCAGCGTGCCGACCTCGATCACCACCGCCGACGCCACCGAGTGGATACGGTCGGCCACCGGCAGCTACGCGCGCCACCCGTCGTTCGCCGGACTCAGCCTCTACGACGAGCCCGGCACCGACCGCTTCCCCACCGTCGGCGCGCTGACCGGCATCGTCCGCACGGCCACCCCCGGCCTGCTGCCGTACGCCAACATCAACCGCGGCAACGGCGCGCACTACACCCGCTTCGTGCAGAGCTACCTCGACACGGTCAAGCCCGCGCTGATCTCCTTCGACCGCTACCCGTTCCTCACCGAGGGCCTGGACACGGACTACTTCGAGACCTGGGCGATCATCCGCAAGGCCGCGCTGGCGGCGGGCGTCCCGGCCTGGACGTACATCCAGTCCGCCGGCTTCAACGGTCATGCCACGCCGACGGCCGCGCAGATGTCCTGGCAGGTGAACGTGAGCCTGGCGTACGGCTGCAAGGGCATCCAGTACTTCACCTACTGGACCCCCGACCCGGCCCGCGGCGAGGGCTACACCCAGGCCCTGATCACCACCGACGGCGAGCGCACCCCCCTCTACGACGCCGCCACCAAGCTCAACGCGGGCTGGCTCCAGCCCGTCGGCCGCCAACTCAAGCCGCTGGTCTCGGAGTCCGTGCAGCACCTCAACGACGCCCCGGCGCCGACCGGCACCACGCCGTTCGCGCCCGGCGCGCACCTCACGAGCGCCACCGGCGACCCGGCGATCCTCGGCGTCTTCAAGGGCGCCGGCGACGACGGCACCCGCCACCTGCTCGTCGTCAACCGCGACCCGGACACGTCGGCCACCGTACGGATCGGCCTGAACGCGTCGACGGTGGAGGCGGTCTCCCGCTTCGACCCGTCCACCGCGACCTATCCGCGGGCGAGCCGCCCTGCGGACCTGACCCTCACCCTCGACGGCGGGGCCGCTGCCCTGTACCGGCTGTCGCCGCACCGGTCGTCCTGACCGCCGCGGGGTCGCCGGGGGGCGGGCTCGTCGACCCCGCGGATCGCCGGCCGGCCGGCCTCAGGAGGACGGGAGCGCGGGCGCGCGGCGGAGCTTCAGCGTGTTGTCGCGCCGCATCCGGGTACGGCCCTCGGGGTCGGTGAACTCGCGCTCGTACTCGGTGGCGACCAGCAGTTCCCACCCGCCGGGCGGCAGCTCCAGGCTCGCGTGGACCTCCCGCGGGGTGGGGAAGTGCACGTCGAGGTCCGGGGGTTCCTCCCCCGCCGGCCAGCCCGCGTGGCCGACGACCAGCAGCACCCCGCCGGGGGCCACCGCGGCCGCCGCCGACCGGAGGATCGCCTCGCGCGGCATCTCGACCGGTGAGTGCAGGAAGTGCGCGGACACCAGGTCGAAGCGGCCGGCCGGGAAGTCCACCGCCAGGTCGTGCCGGCGCCACTCCACCCGGTCGGCCACCCCGGCCTGCTCGGCGTGGCCGGCCGCGCGCTCCAGCGCCCGCCGGGAGACGTCCGTCCCGACCACCTGCCAGCCCTGCCCGGCCAGCCAGATCGCGTCCCCGCCCTCCCCGCACCCCAGGTCGAGCGCCGTACCCGGCGCCAGTCCGGTCACCTCGCGGACCAGCGCCACGTTGGGCCGGCCGCTCCAGATCCGTTCCGTGCCGCCGTACCGCTCGTCCCAGTACTCCTCCGCCGATGCCACCTCGCCCATCCGGACGGCTCCTCTCCCTGTCGCGACCACCGGTTCCGGTGCACCGCCGAGCATGGGTCGCCCTCTGCCGTAACGCCAAGCCTCGTTGCCGGAACGGCAAGCGGGGCGGGAGGGGTGCGCGCGAGGGGTGCGCGGGATCGGGGAAGGGATCGCCGGGAGGGACGTGTCGCACGAGGACGCGCGGAGACGTACGGCTGCGGCGGGCGATCAAGGGCAGACGGTCCCGCAGCAGCCCGCCCGGCCGCCGCGGCCGAAGCGGAACCCGGAACCAGGACGAAGAGGTGGACGCGTGAGCGGCTTGAGGGTGACGACCACGGCCGAGGTCTCGATGGAGCTGAGCACCTACGACGCCGAGCGGCAGCGCGAGATCCACGAGGCGCTGGACCGGCTGGCGGACGCGTCCGCCCAGGGCGCGGGCACCCCCGACGGGGTGGGGCGGCGCGCGGAGTTGCTGCCCGGGATGGCGTTCCACTGGGTGGTGCTGGAGGCGCCCCGGCTGGCCATCGTCTGGCAGATCGTCCTACGGAGCTGACCTGGGCGTTCGGAGCGAGGGCCGTCCGTCAGGACGGGTCGTCGTTGAGGTGGTCGACCAGGCGGAACAGGGCGGGGAGCGCGGCGCGGACGGCGGCGCGGTCGGCGTCGTCGAGGGCGCCGAGCGCGCTGTCGAGCCGCCGCTCGTGGGCCCGGGTCCACGCGGCGAGCTGCTCGCGGCCGGCATCGGTGAGCGCGACGGCGGCGGCGCGCCGCTCGCCGGGGTCGACGTCCCGGGTGACCAGGCCGGACGTGATCATCTGGCCGACCAGGCCGCTGACCGTGCTGTTCGCCAGCCGCTGCCGGGTGGCCAGTTCGCTGACCCGGGCCGGGGAGCGCTCGGCCAGCACCTGGAGGAGTTCGACCTGCGCCATCGGCAGGGTCTCCCACGGGTAGTCGGTGCGGATCGACGCCCGCAGGGCGCGGCGCAGCCGCGTCACGGCCTCGGTGAGCCGGCGGGCGTCCGAGGCGTCACCGGACGCGGCGAGTTCGGGGGTCGGCTGCGACGACATGGCCCAAGCCTACGGCGCGGGCCGGTGGTTCGGATCACCGTGCCCGGAAGGAAGCACGCCATCGGCACACCCGGGAACGGCCCGGCGCGCCGCACCGGCACGCCCTGACCAGAGCCGCCGCCCGCCGCTCCTCAGCTCTGCGGCGCGTCCTCGCCCGGTGCCGTCCCCGCGCAAGCGGAACCGCCGGGCGCCCCGTCCGTATCCCCGGCCCCAGTCCCGCCCCCGTCCCCGTTTCCGTCCGGGCGCCGGCCCGGCGCCCGCGGACCGAACCACGCGGCGGCCACCGCCACCGCCGCGGCCACCACCAGGACCGCCGCCGCCCAGCGCGCCGCGCCCGTACCGCCGGCGAGGGAGCCGCCCGCGGGGCCGTACCGCTCGCCGAGGTGCAGCGCGAGGGTGACCAGGGCGACGCCGAGTGCGGTGCCCAGCCCGCGTGCCATGTTGACCAGGCCGCCACCGGTGCCGGAGGACCGGCGCGGGATGGCCGCCATGATCATCGCGTTGTTCGCCGGGGTGAAGGTGCCCAGGCCCAGGCCGACGACGGCGAGCACCACGGCCAGCAGGCCCGCGGTCAGCGGCACCACCAGCAGCGCGGCCGTCGCGGCGGTCAGCACGCCCGCGCCCAGCACGCACCGGCCGCGGTCGGACAGCCCGCGCGGCAGGACCCGGTCGCCGCCGGTCGCGGCTGCCGCGAACCCGGCCGGGAGCGCGGTGAGCACCAGCCCGGTGATCAGCTCGGACGAGCCGGACCCGGTGAGCACGACGGGCACCAGCACCAGGGGCCCGAAGAGCACCAGATACCCGCTGAGCGCGCCGACCAGCCCGAGGGAGACCGTACGGCCGCGGACCAGCGCGAGGTCGAGCAGCGGGGTACGCGCCCGGCCCTGCCGCACCACGAATCCCCAGGCCGCCGCGGCCGCCACCGCGAACAGCGCCACGACCGCCCAACCCGGCACCGGCAGGCCCGAGGCCGCCGACACCCCCAGCAGGCCGCCGCCCGTCGCGGCGGCGAGCAGCGCGAGCCCGGGCCAGTCGAAACCGCCGCTGCTGCGCCGCTCCCTGGTCCGCGGCAGCAGGTAGTGCCCGGCGACCAGCGCGAGCACGCCGATCGGGACGTTCACCCCGAACACCCAGCGCCAGCCCAGCGTCGAGACCAGCACGCCGCCGACCGTGGGCCCCAGCGCCAGGCCCAGCGCCTGGGCCGCCGCCTGCACGCCCAGCGCGGCCCGCATCCGCTCGCGCGGCGCGCTCGTGGTCACCAGCGCCACGCTGTTGGCCTGCATCAGCGCGGCACCCACCGCCTGCACACCGCGGAACACCACCAGCATCAGCAGCGAGGGGGCCAGCCCGCACACCGCCGAGGCCGCCGTGAACACGGCGAACCCGTAGAGGTAGAGCAGCTTGCGCCCGTGCGCGTCCGACAGCCGTCCGGCCGGTACCAGCAGGGCGATCAGCACCAGCAGATAGGCCAGGGACACCCACTCCACGGCGGCCGGCGAGGCGTCGAACCGCTGCCGCAGCCCGCCGTAGGTGAGCGTCACGATGCTCGCGTCGAGCTGCCCCATGAACGCGCCGAAGCAGACGGTCGCGACGGCCAGCCGCCATGCGTACGGGCGGCCGCGCACCGCGTCCGGCCGGGCCCGCTCGTGCAGCAGCAGCGCCGGCCAGCGCGCACGCCCGTCCGCCGGCCGGGTCCCCGCACGCGTCGTCATACGGCCGAGCATACATCGGTCACCGAACTGTTCGGAGACCGTCCTGGGCCGGGGCCGCGGCGGCTACCCTCGGCGCATGAGCGGTACGTGGGAGCCGGCCGCCGCCGGCGTGCTGAGGCTGCCGTCCGGACGGCTGGTGCGCGGGCGGGGGCTGCGCAACGCGCTGCCCGAGGGGCCGCCGCCGGACTTCGCCGTCCATCTGCTCGGGCGCCGGCCGCCGCCGGTGGAGTGGGAGGCGCGGTGGGTGCACTGGCCGGACTTCCGGCTGCCGTCGGACCGTACGGCGTTCGCCCAGGCACTGGCCGAGCTGTGGCGGCGGGCGGAGGACGAACGCGTGGAGATCGCCTGCGGGGGCGGGTTCGGGCGCACCGGCACCGCGCTGGCCTGCCTCGCGGCGCTCGACGGCGTCCCCGGCGACGAAGCCGTCGGCTACGTCCGCGCGCACTACTCCCGCCGGGCCGTCGAGACGCCGTGGCAACGCCGCTTCGTGACCGCCTTCGCCCGCTCCCGCCGGCCCTGACGACCACCCCCACCAGCTCCGACACCCGCTCGCCCTCGGCTCCGACGCCCGCCCCCGGCAGCTCCGACACCCGCTCCCGCCGGCCTTGTCGCCGAGCCCCGCACGCTCGGCTCTCCGCGTCCGGCGGCGCTGTCCGGTTACGATCCTTCGGGGAATCGAACAGTCGGACGGAGGAGAGTACGCGTGAGCAGCAAACCTGACCTGGTCGGCGTCGTCGGATCGGCCCGGGCCCTGGGCTCGCTCGCGGTGCTGACCGGTGCGGCCGGGGCGCTGCCCGTGCTGCTCGGGCACACCAAGGGGCTGAGCGGCGCGGTGGTGGCCGTGATCGGGGCGCTGCTGTTCGCCATACCCTGCGCGTGGTCCGCCGGGCCGCGGCGCGCCTGGTACCGGACCCGGCTGGAGGCGGCGGTACCGGCGCCCGACGAGTCCGTGGTGACCGCGCCGGAGGAGACCTTCGAACGCGTCACCCGCCCGATGACCTCCACGGTGATCGTGTCGATCGGCGTCGGGCTGCTCATCGCGTACACCACCGGCATCCCCGCGGGGCTCGTGCTCAGCGGTGTCGGCGCGGGCATGCTGAGCCAGGCCCGGTGGGTCGCCCGGCAGGAACGCGCCCAGGGCGTACGGCTGCTCTGCCCGGCCGCCCCGAGCCGGGTCTCCGCGGACGACCCGAACCTCGCCGCGTACCAGGAAGTCCCCTTCTACACGCTGCCCCCGCGGGCCTGACCCCGGCGGAGCCGCCGCGCGCGGAACCTCACGCGGACGCGCCCCAGGCGGACCCGACCCCCGCGGGCATGGCGTCGCCCCGGCCCCGGCACGACCGGGGCCGGGGCGACGCCGGCCGTCACTCGGAGTCGCCCGGCGCGGAGCCGCCCCCCTTCGTCCCGGTGACGATCTCGCTGATGGACTCCAGCGGCAGCTTCGGGGTGCCGTCGTCGAAGAGCAGCCCGTTGGTCTCCTGGGCGGTGTCCATGAACTGCGTGTAGCAGAAGCCCGCGACGAGCGGGCTGCGCAGAAGCGCGCCGAACATCTCCCGCAGCAGCGCCGCGTACTGGGTGTCGGAGCTGGTGTACGTGTACGCGAAGTCGCCCTCGTCGGCGCGCAGCGACAGCCCGCCGAACTCGGTGACCATCAGCGGGGCGTCGCCCGCGGCGAACCGTTCGGCCTGCGCCGCGGTGAGCGAGAGGGCACGGCCGGACGGGCCCGGGCCGGCCAGCACCGCGTCGAAGGCGGCGGCGTCGCCGTAGCGCGCGGTCAGCTGGGCCGGGTCCGCGGTGTAGTCGTGCACGCCGAGGATGTCGCTGTCGGCGTGCTCCCAGCCCTCGTTGGAGACGACCGGCCGGGTCGGGTCGAGGGCGCGGGTGAGGTTGGCGAGCGCGACCGAGAAGTGGCGCTGCGCGGGATCGCGGGCCAGGTCGGTGATGCCCCAGCTCTCGTTGATCGGGACCCAGGTGACCACGCTCGGGTGGCTGCGGTCGCGGTGGACCAGGTCCAGCCACTCCCGGGTCAGCGTCTCGACGGCCTCGCCGCAGAAGTCGTACGTCGCGGCGGTCTCGCCCCACACCAGCAGGCCGAGCCGGTCGGCCCAGAACAGGAACCGCGGGTCCTCCGCCTTCTGGTGGATACGGGTGGCGTTGAAGCCCATCGCCTTGGTCAGCTCGACCTCGCGGCGCAGCTCCCCGGTGCCGGCGTTGGCCAGCAGGGTGCGCGGGCGGTAGCCCTGGTTGAGCACCGAACGCACGTAGTAGGGGTGGCCGTTGAGGAGGAAGGCGCCGCGCCCGACGCCGACGGAGCGCACCCCGACGTAGCTGTCCACCCGGTCCACGACGGCCCCGGCCGAGGTGCCCGCCCCGGCTCCGGCTCCGGTCCCGGCCTCGCCCGGATCGCGCACGGTGACCCGGGCGTCCAGCAGCACCGGGTGCTCCGGGCGCCACACCAGTTGCTCCCGGTCGATGCCGTTGCGCAGCGCGGGAATCTCCACGTCGATCCGGGCCCGGCGGCCCCGGAGCACGGCCGAGGTCTCGGCGAGCACCTGGTCGCCGCGGCGGATCACCACGTCCACGGCGAGCGGGGCGGCCGGCGGGCGGGCGAGCGTGACCTCGGCGGTCACGCCGCGCGCGGGGTCGGTGGTCCACGCCAGCTCGACGATGTGCCGCGCGGGCACCGACTCGGTCCACACGCTCTGCCAGATGCCGGTGGTCCGCTCGTACCAGACCGCGTGCGGCCGCTCCTGCCAGTCCTGCTTGCCGCGCGGCTGCGCGAGCTCGACCGGGTCGTCCTCGGCCCGGACCACCAGGACGTGCTCGGCGGCGCCGGGCCGCAGCGCGTCGGTCACGTCGGCGGTGAACGGCGCCTGCCCGCCGACGTGTTCGGCCACCAGCCGCCCGTCGAGCCACACCCGCGCGCGGTGGTCCACGGCGCCGAAGTGGATCAACGCCCGCCGGTCCGCGGCGCCTTCGGCCGGGCCGTCCGGCACGAGGACCGCGTGCGGGACGCGGCGCCGGTACCAGACGACCGGGTGCCGTCCGGTCTCACCGACACCGGAGGCCGGCGCCTCCGGCGGGAACGGCACGGTGATCCGCCGGTCGAACGGGTCGGCGCCGGCGCCCGAACCGCCCGCCGCCGGACCGCCCTCGGCCGGATCGCCGGCCGCGAACCAGGACTCGCGCTCGCCGACCGCCGCGTCGTCGTACCCGAAGTCCCACTCGCCGTCCAGACTGCTCCACTGCTCCCGGCAGAGCATCGGCCGCGGATACGACCCGTCCTGCTCGCTCGCCCTCACGGCTCCTCCTTCTGCCTGCCCGGCAACGGGCGTCGTCACGACCTGGGGTCGTAAGATTCGTGTGATCAAGGTCGGCGTCCAGCTTGGGCGATAATTTGCATCGATGCAAGAGGCAGCATCCCGAGCGGACCCGACCCGTTCCGACCAGAGGGGAACGCCCGGTGGCCAGAGTGAGGATGCGCGACGTCGCCGAGCACGCCGGTGTGTCGGTGCGGACCGTGTCCAACGTGGTCAGCGGATACACGCACGTCAGCGAGGCGACCCGGGCCCGGGTGCAGCGCTCGCTGGACGAGCTGGGCTACAAGATGGACTACCTCGCGCGCGGCCTGCGTTCGGGCCGCACCGGGTTCGTCGCGCTGGCCGTGCCGTTCGTGGTGGAGCCGTACTTCGCCGCGCTCGCGCAGGCCGTCATCCAGGCCGCGGCCCGGCGCGGGATCACCGTGCTCGTGGAGTCGACCGGGGGCGACCGCGAGGTCGAGCGGCGCATCCTGGCGGGCGGCCTGACCAACGTCGCCGACGGCGTGCTGTTCAGCGCGCTCACCGTGCCGGCCGCCGACGTCCCGCCCACCGGGCCGGACTTTCCGCTGGTCATGCTGGGTGAGCACAATGTCGGCGACCACCTGCCGCGGGTCGGCATCGACAACGTGGCGGCCGCCCGCACCGCCGTGGAGCACCTGCTCGCGCAGGGCTGCCGGCGGATCGTCGCGCTCGGCCTGAACGGCAGCGAGAACGGCCGGCAGCGCGCCGAGGGCTACCAGCAGGCGCTCTCCGCGGCCGGCGTGCGGCGGGTGAACTGGCTGGTCGAGCCGGTCGCGGACTGGACCAGGGCGCAGGGCTACGCGACCGTCCGGCGGCTGCTGGAGGGCAGCGGGCCGCTGCCCGACGCGATCTTCGCCTTCAACGACGCGCTCGCGGTGGGCGCGTTGCGCGCGCTCGACGCCTCGGGGGTGCGGGTGCCGGACGAGGTCGCGGTGGTGGGCGTGGACGACATCCCCGAGTGCGCGTACACGCACCCCCCGCTCACCTCGATCGCGCCCGACCTGGACGTGATCGCCGAACGCGCGCTCAGCCTGCTGGACGCGCAGACCCGAGGCGCCAGCCGGCCGGGCGGCACCGGCACCGGCACCGGCCCCCACACCACCGGCGTGACCTGCGACGACGCGGCGGACGGCGGGGAATCCGGCGGTCGGGAGGGCGCACGGGAGGACACCTCGGAGGGAACTTCGGAGGGCGCCCAGCACTGGGCGGGCGCCTCGGAGGCGACCCCGTTCCGGCTCGTGGTCCGCGAGTCCTCGCGGCGCCCGCCGACCGCGAAGTAGCGCGCGCCGGAAGCGAAGTGGCGCGGCCCCGGACCCGGAGCGGCACCCCGCGCCGGCGGCGCCAGCCCCGCCCCCGCGCGCGCCCGTACCCGGCCTCCGCGCCGGCCCGGTGTGCACCGGTCCACCGTTCCCGCGCCCGTCCCGGACCGGGCGCGCGGCGGCGCGGGCCTGCCCTACGTCACCGACCTCCGGGTATGTCCCGCCTCGCCCTCGAAGGGACTTGCCGCAGGGCTATTGCAACGTTGCAAATCCTATGCCAAGGTCTCCGGCATCGAGTTCACATCGAATTAACGAGGTGAATACGCCCATGAGCGGAGCGTTGGGGCGCCGCCGGTTCCTGGCGCTCGGTGGAGGGCTGGCCCTGTCCGGAGGACTCGCGGCGTGCTCTTCCCCGTTGGCCACGGGTCTGGCCGGCACGCAGCCGGACACCGCGGACGTCATCTTCTGGAACCTGTTCACCGGTGGTGACGGCGCCAACATGGTGCTGATGGAGAACGCGTTCCGCAAGGCCCACCCGGGGCTGTCGGTCGAGGCGACCATCCTGGGGTGGGGGAACCCGTACTACACGAAGCTGGCGCTGGCGACGGCGAGCGGCACCCCGCCCGACGTCGGCATCGCGCACCTGTCCCGGCTGCCGCTGCTGGCCGCGGCCGGGCTGCTGGAACCGGTGCAGGACGCGGGCGTCGGCGAACTCGGCATCACCGCGGACAAGTTCACGCCCGCCGCGTGGAAGAAGGCCACCGTGGACGGCACCGTCTACGCGGTGCCGCTGGACACCCACCCGTTCGTGCTCTTCTACAACACCGACCTGGCGCGCAAGGCCGGGCTGCTCGACGCGGCCGGCGACGGCCTGAAGCCGATGAAGGACGGGGCCGCGTTCACCGACGCGCTCCGGGCGATGAAGGACGCCGGCGCGCAGTACGGCGCGGTGATGTCGACCACCGCCGACCCGTCCACCTGCTGGCGCTACTTCAGCATGATCTACTCCGGCATCGCCGGGCCGGTCGTCACGGACGCGGGCACCAAGGTCGACGTGGACGACGACGCGGCGCGGTCGACGTTCGCGTTCATGCAGAGCCTGACCGCGGGCGGCCTGATGCCCAGGAGCCTGACCGGCTCCGGGGTGAACGCCCTGTTCTCCACCGGCAAGGCGGGCTTCCTCTTCGACGGCGAGTGGCAGATCCCCACCTACCGCGGGGTCAAGGACTTCCACTTCAACGTGGTGCCCTTCCCCGCGCTGCTCGGCCCCAAGCCGGTCGCCTACGCCGACTCGCACTCGCTGGTGATCCCACGCAGCGGCAAGCGGTCCTCGGCGCGCACCGCGCACGCGGCGCTGTTCATCAAGAGCCTGCTCAACAACAGCGCGACCTGGGCGCACGGCGGCCATGTGCCGGCCTGGCTGTCCACCCAGCGCAGCAAGGCCTTTCTCGACCAGACCCCGCAACGCAACTACGTGCAGGCCGCGTTCAACGCGGTGTACGACCCGGTCGCCTGGTACACCGGCGCCGGCTCGGACTTCCAGACCACGGTGGGATCGACCGTCATCGAGGTCATCGCGGGGCGGCTCAGCCCCAAGTCGGGTGTCTCCCGGCTGCGTTCGGACCTGAAGCGCTACACCACCGCCCGACCGCCGGTCACCATCGGATAGGAGGCCGCCACCATGACGACCATCGCCTCTGAGCGGCCCGCCGAGCGGCCCACCAGCCGCGTCACGCTGCGCACGGACCGGGAGCGCGCGCCGCGTTCCGACCGGCGGGCCGGGCTGCTGCTCAGCTCCCCCTTCCTGATCATCTACCTGCTGTTCATGATCGGCCCGCTGCTGGTCGGCGTCGTGGTGAGCTTCTTCAACACCACGACCGTCAAGAGCGGCCTGGGCGGCTGGGTGGGCCTGGCCAACTACCGTGCCGTGCTGGAGGATTCGCTCTTCTGGTCGGCGATGTGGCACTCGGTGCTGTTCACCTTGCTGACCACGCCGCTGCTGGTGGTGCTCGCCCTCGCCTTCGCCGTCCTCGCCTCCCGGATCAGGCGCGGCACCGTCTTCTACCGGCTGGCGTTCTTCGCGCCCTACGTCGTGCCGTCGTCGGTGGTCGTGCTGGTCTTCCTGTGGATGTACACCCCGCAGGTGGGGCTGGTCCCCAAGCTCTTCAGCGCGGTCGGGCTGACCTCGCCGGACTTCATCGGCTCCACCTCGGGCGGCTGGACCGCCGTGGTGCTGATGACCCTGTGGTGGACCTTCGGCTTCAACTTCGTCCTCTACACCGCGGCCATCCAGGACGTGCCGCCCGAGGTGTACGAGGCCGCCGCCATCGACGGCGCGAGCCCGTGGCAGCAGATCCGCTTCCTGACCGTGCCGCTGCTCGGCCGCACCACCAGCCTGGTGCTCATCCTGCAGATCCTGGCCTCGCTCAAGGTGTTCGACCAGATCTACCTGCTGCTGGGCGGCGGCCCGAACCAGTCCACCCGGCCGGTCATCGAGTACATCTACGACACCGGGTTCACGTCGTACCGCGGCGGCTACGGCGCCGCCGCCACCATGGTCTATTTCGTCATCATCGTCGCGATCTCGGCGGTCTGGTACGGGCTGCGCCACCGCCGTACGACCGTCGCCGAACGGGCCGCCGAACGGCCGGCACCGCGGGCCGAACGGAGGACCTCATGACCACCCTTGCCCCCGTGCGGCGGCGCCGCACCCCGGCGCCGGCGGCGATCGCGGACCGCTCCAACGGAGCGAAGCTCTTCAACCGGCTGTGCGCGGTGTGCGTGACGCTGTTCGCGCTGATCTGGCTGGTGCCGCTGGTGTGGGCGCTGATCACCTCGCTGCGCTCGGACGGGTCGATCACCGCCAAGCCCACCTCGCCGTTCGCGGGCGGCTGGTCCTTCCACGCGTACTCCTACGCGTGGGACAACTACCCGCTCGGCTACTGGTACCTCAACAGCCTGGTGATCGCCACGCTCGCGGTGCTGTTCACCGTGACGTTCTGCTCGATGGCCGGCTTCGCGCTGGCGCTGCTGAAGTTCCCCGGGCGCAACGTGGTGATGGCGCTGGTGGTCGCCGGGCTGATGCTGCCCACCGAGGGGCTGGTGCTGCCGCAGTTCATCGAGTACCGCTCGCTCCATCTGCTGGGCACCTACTGGGCGTTGGTGCTCCCGTCGGTCGCCGCCCCGGTCTCGGTCTTCGTCTTCCACTCCTTCTTCCAGGGCATCCCGACGCCGCTGATCGAGGCCGCCCGGCTGGACGGGGCGAGCTGGTGGCGGATCTACCGGTCCGTCTGCCTGCCCATCTCCCGCCCGGCGGTCGCCACCGTCGCCATCCTCACCTTCATCAGCTCCTGGAACGCCTTCCTCTGGCCGCTGCTGGTGCTCAGCCAGACCAAGTCCCAGACCGTGCCGGTCGGTCTGGCGTCGCTGGTCAACCCGAGCAACATCCAGTACGCCGAGGTGATGGCGTCCTCCGTGCTCGGATTCCTCCCGCTGATCGCCGTCTTCCTGGTCTTCCAGCGGCAGATCGTGCAGGGGGTCGCGACCACCGGCCTGAAGTAGCCGCGCGGCGCGACGGCTTCGGCCAGGGTGGCCCCGGTCAGTCGGGCGGAGGCACGGCGGGAGCCGCGTACGACCGTACGGACACGATCTGTTCGGGGCTCCAGCGCTGCTCGGTGGTGGCCAGCAGGCGCCAGCCGAGCCGTTCGTAGAGGGCGGCGGCAGCCGTGTCGGTGGCCACGACGTCGAGCACCGGGTGCAGGCCGAGGTCGTGGGCCGCCCGGGTCGCCTCGGCCATCAGGCGCGCGCCGATCCGGTGGCCACGCGCGGCCGGTGCCACGAAGAGCCGGTTGACGACGGCGGTCTGCCCCGGGCCCGCGCCCGCCTCCGCCGCCCACAGCGCCGGCGCGAGGTCGTCCGAGCCGCTGCGGGAGATCACCGCGTGGCCGGCGACGGCGCCGTCCAGTTCGGCCACCCAGGCGGCGAGCAGCGTGGACGGCGACAGCCAACCCCCGGGGTCGGCGGGCCAGTTCACCGGGTAGCCGTCCTGCCGGTGCACCGCCGCGAGCACCGTGGCGCAGCCTTCGAGGTCGGCCGCGACGCGCGGGCGTACGGACACCCCCAGGTCCCGACCGCGCCCCCGCACCGGCCCCTGCGGTACCCGCCCCTGCCCCATTCCGCCTCCGTCGCTCCGCCCGCCACCGTCTGCGACCCAACGTACAGGGCCGTCCGCCGGGGCCCGCAGGTGCGACCATGGCGAGCATGGAAACCGACGAGGCACGCCGTACAGCCGTTGCGCACTTCACCGAGGGCGGCTCGAAGAACGCGGGGTGGACCGTCACCGGACCCGCCCTGCAGGACGTACGGACCGCGACCGGGTCCCGGCCGTCGCTCGTCTTCACCTTCCGCGCGCCGGCCAGCGATGCCTGGAACCGGAGGTCGTTGCCGCTGCGGGTGGCCGTCGACGCCGAGACCGGCACCGCGGAGACACTGCGCTGACCTTCGCCCGCCCGCCTTGGGACGCACCCCCTACGCCCGTATCGCCATGAATCGGTGCGCTTCGCCGTGTTGGCGCCTTTTCCCATGCTATGCAGGGGTGTGGAAGAACACCGGCGGCAGCCCCGCGGTATGACGGTCGATCGCTCCGAGGGGTTCGGGGAGCGCCTGCTGGGCGTTCTGCTGGACCGGGCGCACGAGATGCCGCCCGAGCTGATCGCCCCGCTCGTCGCGGAGGAGGTCACCCGGATCGGCGGACGCGACGTGTCGGTCCTGCTCCAGGACTACGAGCAGTTGATGCTCATGCCGCTGCGCGGCCGGCGGCTCCTCGTCGAGGAGCCCCAGCCGGTGTCCGGGTCGCACGCGGGCACGTCCTTCCTGGAGGCGAAGACGATCGAGGTCGAACAGGACGGCGGAACAAGGATGTTCCTGCCGCTGCTGGACGGCAGCGACCAGGTGGGCGTCATGGCGGTGACCCTGGACACGGTGGACGACGACGACCGCCGGCTGCTGCGCCGGCTGGCGGGCCTGGTCGCCGACATGGTGGTGACCAAGGACAGCTACACCGACGTCTTCACCCTGACCCGGCGCCGGGCCCCGATGAGCGTGGCCGCCGAGATCCAGTGGTCCCTGCTGCCGCCGCTGCGCATGGCGGTGCCCCAGGTCGAACTGGCGGGCATCCTCGAACCCGCGTACGACGTCGCGGGCGACAGCTTCGACTACGCCCTCAACGAGGACGTCCTGCACGTCGCCATGATCGACGCGATGGGGCACGGACTGAGCGCCGCCGTGATGGCCACCGCCGCGATCGGCGCCTACCGCCACTCTCGCAGGAGCGGCGTCGGCCTGTCCGGGATCTACGCCTACATGGACGAGGTGATCGCCGCGCAGTTCGGGCCCGAGCAGTTCGTCACGGCCCAGATGATGCAGCTCGACGTCAGGACCGGTCGGCTGCGGTGGGTCAACGCCGGCCATCCGTGGCCGCTGCTGATCCGCGGCCACGACGACATCCGGCAGTTGCACGGCACCACCACGCTCCCGGTGGGCTTCGGCGGCCAGGAACCCGTGGTCAGCGAGCAGACGCTGCGCAAGGGCGACCGCGTGCTGTGCTTCACCGACGGTCTCGTCGAGGAACACCGCTCGGGCGGGAAGGAGTTCGGCCTCGACCAGCTCACCTCGGTGATCTCCGAGGTGAGCCTGCGGCACCACCGGGTCCGGCCGATGGTGCAGGACCTCTCGCACACGCTCAAGCAGGCCCGCGGCGGAGTCACCACCGACGACGCGACGATCCTGCTCATCGAGTGGCGCGGCGGGACGGCCGACCACCTGGCGACGTTGGACTGACGGCACGGGCCGTGCGCCGGGCCCGCCGCACACCGCCAACGCCCGCCGCACGCCATACGCCGCCCACGCCCGCCGGACGCCACCACGCCGGCTTGCGCCACACGGGCTATGCTGCTTCTACGACGTCCTGGACCCCGGCGGCAAACGCCCTCCCGTACGTGTTCCGCGTACGGATGCCCGTCGACGCGCACCGGTCCTCCGGTCCGCCGGCGCCACACCCTTTCGAGGAACCCGCGCTTCCCCGCCGACCCGACGTCCGTCGCCCACGAGCCGCCGGAACGGCACTTCGCCCCTCCGCCGCCTGCCGACGTACGACCGCACCCGGACAGCCCGGGGCGGTCCCGTGAACCGAGGCACATCATGTCCCTGCCGCACGCGCTCCACGCCCACCGCCACGACACGGAGAACCGCGCGATGATCACGCTCACCGGCGAGGTGGACCTCGACTCGGCACCGTTGATACGCGAAACCCTGGGACGGTGCCTGCTCGACGGCATACGCACCATCGACGTCGACCTCACCGCCGTCAGCTTCTGCGACTGCAGCGGCATCAACGCCTTCCTGGCCGTCGCGCTGCGCACCACCGAGGCCGGCGGGGTGCTGCGGTTGCACCACCCGGCGCCCGCGGTGGCGCGGGTGTTCGCGCTGACCGGGTCGGCCGCCCTCCTTCCCGACGAGCCCGCCGCGGTCCCCGTGCCCGGACCGGCCGCGCGCGCCGCGTGACGGCGGCCGTACGACGACGCCTGCATGACGGCACCGGCTCCCGGACCGGCCGAAGAGTAGGGTTGAGCTACCGAGGGTATTTCGCGCACGGGCGACCACGCTTGTGTCGTTTTCGGCGATCGACGATGCCGGGATTCGGTCCATCGCCGTCCCGGACCAAGGTTCGCGCCATGCACACGCTCACTCCGACCATGCGGAACTCCCACGACGGCACGACGACTCCCGACCCGGCCGCTTCCGGCCCGGCCTCCGACCGGCCGTCCACCGAGCGGTCCGCGGGTCCCGCGCTGCGCCTGGCACTGGCCCGGCCCGGCTCCGCCCGCGCCCTGCTCGACGGCGCCTGGTGGCCGTACTCCCGCGACCTGACGGCGGAACTCCCCGGGCTGATCGATGCCCTCGACGCGCGATGGGACCGGATCACCCGGGTCACCGTCAACCCGACCTACTGGCCGGTCGTCCCGCACAAGGTCCCGGTGCCGGGGCACGTGGTGAAGGTCGGCTGGTTCGCGGAGCAACAGGACCCGCACAGCGTGATGTTGCTCTCCTACCAGGTGGGCCGCTGGGACCTCCTGGTGATCCCCCCGGAGACCGACCCCGACACGGCCGACCGGCTGATGGCGGCCACCTCCGACCCGCAACGGCCCATGACGGCAAGCCAGTTGATGGCAGAGGCGGGCCACGGGACGGAAGGCCCGGACGCCGCCGCGCCCACCGACCAGGACATGGAGGCGGTGTGGACCTCCGAAGGGGGAACCGTCGCCGACGGCCTCCCCTCGGTCGCGGGCGCGCACAGCTGAGCCCTCGACGCGGCCGAACCGCGTGCACGGCCGAGCCCTCAGCGAGGCGCCGGGGGCACCCAGCGGCGGGCGATCGCGGCGAGTTCGCGGGCCGCGCCGGAGAACTCCTGGCCGGTGCGGTGCACCACCCGCAGCGTGCGGGTCAGGTCGAGCCCGTCGACCGGGACCGCGACGACGGTGCCGGCCGCGAGGTCCCGCTCGACCGCGAGCGAGCTGAGCACGGCCGGCGCCACCCCCTCGGCCACCGCCGTCTTGATGGCGGTGGTGGACGAGACCTCGATGACCGGCGCGGCCAGCGGGCGGGAGGTCCTGGCCCGCAGCGCGCGCTCCAGGTAGAGCCGGGTGCCGGAACCGTGCTCGCGACTGACCAGGGAGGTCGCGGCCAGCTCGTCCGGGGTGACGGCGGCCGGCGGCCGGCGGCGGGCCCACGGGTGCTCCGGGTGCACGATCACGGTCAGCTCGTCCCGCCCGACCGGGTCCGCGGTGATCCCGCGCGGAACCGCCGGGCCCTCCACGAACCCGATCACCGCTGCGCCGCTCAGCACGGCCGCGGCCACCTCGTCGGAGTTCCCGGTGGTCAGCGCGACAGCGGTGCCCTCGACCGCCGCGTGGAAACGCACCAGCCAGTGCGGCAGCAGGTACTCGGCGATGGTCATGCTCGCGGCCACCGGCAGCCGCGCCTCGGCGCTGAGATGCAGCGAGGTGAGGCCGGCCTCCAGCGCGGCGGCCGCGTCGAGCGCCGTACGCGCCCAGTCGGCGACCAGCGAGCCCTGCGCGGTCAGCCGCGAGCCCTGCGGCGAGCGCTCCAGCAGCGTGACCCCCGTACGCCGCTCCAGGTACCTGATCCGGGAGCTGGCCGCGGGCTGACTGATGCCGTGCTCGCGCGCCGCGGCGCCCAGGCTGCCCAGGCGCGCCACGGACAGCAGCAGGTCGAACGGGCCCAGGTCGCTCACCCGGCTGGTCAAAGGCATAAGTCGAGTCTATGGCGCCATGCCGTATTGCTCCCTACCGGCGGTCCCGGCCCGGCCCGAAGGTGGGGACATGACCACCTCGCTCGCCGCATCGCCGCGATCCGGCGGACCCCGGCCGGCGCACCGCCTGCCCTGGGGCCTGCTGCGCGAACTCGACCACCCGTCCGACCTGTTCCGGCACCTCGGCCCGAACTGGTACGCCTCGGTCATGGGCACCGGCATCACCGCGAACGCGGCGGCGACGCTGCCGGTGCACGCGCCGGGGCTGCGGACGGCCGCCACCGTCGTCTGGGCGCTCGCCGCGTTCCTGCTGGTGGCGCTCACCGCGGCCTGGGCCGTGCACTGGACCCGGCACCGCGAGCAGGCCAGGGCACACGCGCACCACCCGGTGATGGCGTACTTCTGGGGCGCCCCGCCGATGGCGCTGCTCACCGTGGGCGCGGGCACGCTCTCCCTCGGGCAGGACTGGATCGGGCTGCACACGGCCGTCGTCGTCGACGTCGTGCTGTGGTCCGCGGGCACCGCGCTCGGGTTGGTCACCGCGGTGTGGATTCCGTACCGGGTGATGACCGGCGGCAAGACGTCCGCCGACTCCGCGTTCGGCGGCTGGCTGATGCCGGTGGTGCCGCCCATGGTCTCGGCCGCCACCGGCGCCGCGCTCGTCCCCCATCTCGCGCCCGGCCAGGGCCGGTTGACGCTGCTGCTGGGCTGCTACGCGATGTTCGGCATCAGCCTCTTCGCGAGCGTGGTGATCATCACCCAGATCTGGGGGCGGCTGGTCCACCACTCGATCGGCCCGGCTGCCATGGTCCCCACCCTGTGGATCGTGCTCGGCCCGCTCGGCCAGTCCGTCACCGCCGCCAACCTGCTCGGCAACGTCGCGCACCTCGCCCTGCCCCGCCCGTACGCCGACGCGGCGGAGGCGTTCGGCTTCCTCTACGGCGTCCCCACCTGGGGCTTCGCCATGATGTGGCTCGCGCTGGCCGCGAGCGTCACGGTGCGCACCTTCCGCACCGGCCTGCCCTTCTCGCTGACCTGGTGGAGCTTCACCTTCCCGGTCGGCACCTGCGTCACCGGCACCAGCGCGCTCGCCGTCCACCTCGGTTCGACGCCCCTGAAGGCGGCGGCGGTCGCGCTCTACGTCCTCCTCGTCGCCGCCTGGATCACCGTCGCCGCCCGGACCGCCGCGAACAGTGCCCGCGGCGGTCTCTTCCGCCCCGCGCCGCTGCCGGGAGCGGCAGCGGGCGCGGGTACGGGGGCAGCAGCGGGCGCAGGCGCCGGTGGGAGTACGGGCGCGGGGGCCATGGCCGGCCGGTCAGCCGGTCGTTAGCAGTCGAACGCCTCGCGCACCGAGCCGCCGACGACGACGCACCACGTGCTCAGGTCCACCTTGCCGTCGGGGGTGAGGCCGTGCAGGCGCTGCATGCCCTGCACGGCCTTCATCGTCGCGTGGTCGTAACTGCCGCTGACGGTGACGTCGCCGTAGCCCTTGCGGCTCAGCATCAACTGGAGCGCGCTGACGGGGAGTCCGGTGGCGTGCTTGTCGAGGAGGGGGGCGAGCGCCTCCCAGGTGGTGGCGTCGAAGGTGCAGTCCGCGGTGACCGGTATGCCGTGCGTGGTCTGGAAGTCGGCGACCGCGTCGTTCATGTCGAGGCCGAAGTTGCCGTCGGTGGCCAGGGCGTAGCCGGCGTTGTCGAGGAGGTACTGCGCGACCTCGACCACCGGGCCGTCGACGAACCGCCAGATGTCCGGCCAGCGGCGGGCCGGGATCTGCGCGTGCGGGGTGTGCATCGCCTTCAGGACGCGCCTGCGGACCATCGGGAACTGCGCGTAGAACGCGATGCCGGGGCAGTCGGTGGTGTAGAAGTCCCAGTGCCCGAAGATGTCCCAGGCGTTCAGGCCGAACTGCCGGCACACCGCGACGCACAGCTCCACCAGCGAGTCCAGCAGCGCCTCGGGCGGGGTCTCGGTGATGTACGTGCCCTCGTTCTCGATGCCGATCGCGTTGCCGTTCTCGCCCGGGCAGTGCGCGGCGATCACCTGGTGCTCGCCGGTCTCCAGCGTCGAGAGGCTCTGGTGCCGCCCCTCCAGCACGTATCCGCCGCGGCTGACGGTGAAGTGCTGGCCGGTGTCCGCCCAACCGTTGGTGTCCATGTGCAGGTTCTGGCAGTCCTTGGCCAACTGGATCGCGTGGTCACGCGAGTAGTCGGTCACGTTCGGGAACGCCATGTGGTGCAGGATGATCTTGTTGGTGGCGTTGCCGGTGATCTGGATCGGGCTCGACGGCGGGCGGGCGCCCCAGGTGTCGCAGTCGATGATCCAGGGAAACTCCGCCGAGGGCGTCTCGGGCGCGGCGCCCGCGGCGTGCGCGGCGCCGGGGAAGGCCAGTTCGGTGCCGACGACGGCGGCCACGGCCCCTCCCAGGCCGACCTTGAACAGCGTGCGCCGATCGACCTCGTGCTCGTGGACGGCCATGCAGTCTCCCGTGACGAACGTGGCGGCCTCTCCCGGCTGCCAGTGGCACCCGGAGAATATGCGGCCGACTGACGCTTCACCAGAAGCTCTTCGAGATCGTCACGACGACCGCCGCCGGATGTCCCGGAAAGGCCGTGCATGCGCGGCTTTTCGCTCCGCGGCGGAGGGTCGGTCCGTATACGGGGACGCGCGGGGTGCGTGCCGGGAGGACGGACGGGGTCGCGTTCGGGGAACGTGCGTGCCGCACGTCGTGAGGGCGGACGGCGCTACGTCAGGAGGGCGCGGGGCCACTCGTCGCATGCGCGGCGAACGCGCATGCGGCGCGGCTGGAAACGTTCGATCGGGCGCCGCGAGGAACTCGCAGGATGCGCGCGTGCGATGTGACGGTTTTATCATGGACTAATGCGACTTGTGGCTTGGTGGGCGCTGATCTCGTCGAGCTGTGCCCCTGTTCTGCTGGTCGTGGGATTCACCACGGCCACGCTCCTGGAAGAGCCGGGATACAACCCTGTCACGCAGACGATCAGCGTGCTCGCCGCCGGTAACCATCGCGGATACCTGGTGCTGACCGGGACGCTGATCGCCGTCGGAACCTGCTACATGGCGACCGCGTGGGGGTTGCGCGCCGCCAAACTCTCCGGACGGCTCTGTCTGGCCGGCGGCGGGGTGGCGGCGATCCTGCTGACGGTGTTCCCCGCGCCGCGCACCGGCGGCTCGATGTCGCACGGTGCCGTGGTCGGCGTCGGATTCACCCTTCTGGCGCTGTGGCCGGTCTTCGCCACCCGCCGCGGCCGACGGGCGCCATGGGGTCTGCGGTTCGTGCCGTCGGTCGTGGTGAGCGCGCTGATGTGGATGGGGGCGGCCTGGTTCCTGTTCGAGGTGGAGAGCGACGGCGCGGCGGGCGTCGCCGAGCGCGTCGTGACCTCGGTACAGGCGCTGTGGCCGGTCGTGGTCGTGGCGTCCTGCCTGTGGCAGGCCCGGCGCCAGGCCCGCCGCCGCGCCGCGGTGGCACAGGCGCGGACGTAGCCCGAGCCCTTCTCTCCACCCGGGGATGGATCGCGGATCTCCACCCGGGATCAGCCAGGTTCAACCCGTGGGTTGGTCCGCTCGCGGGGGCGAATCGGCAGCATGGAAGGCGTTCTCCTTCCGCTGACTGTCGAAGGGCGGGTCGACCCGTGGGTTCCAACGGTCTGATCAACGTGGCCGTCGCCGTGGTGGTCCTGATCTGGCTGCTGAGCCGGCAGCTGTCCACGCGCCCGGTGCGCGAGAGGTCCCGGCTCGGCCTCGTCCTGATCGTGGTGGGCGTGATCGAGACCGTCTCCTTCACCTCCCAGCACAGCCTGTCCGGCCGGGACGTCTCGCTGCTGGCGCTGAGCCTGGCGATCGGGGTGGCGCTCGCCGCCGTCCGCGGATTCACCCTCTCCGTGTGGCAGGAGGGCGGCCGGACCCTCCGCAAGGGCGGCCCGCTCACCGCGGTGCTCTGGATCGCCGGCTCCCCGCAGAACGTATGGCCCTGCGCCTTCTGGGCCACCCCGACATCGGATCGCGCCCCCGCGCCCAGCCCCCGCGGCCCCGCGAACATCCTGCTGGTGCAGAACACCGCCGACCCGTCCACGCCGGTAGCCGGTGCGCGCCAGACCCTCCGCGCCTTCGGCCACCGCGCGGCGATGGTCACCGTGAACGCGGCGGGCCACGGCGTGGACACCTCCCACGGCTGCGTGGCGGCGGCTGTGACCCGCTTCTTCATACAACTGCGGCAGCCCCGCTCCGGCACCTGCCCGGCGGCGGACTGACCCCGCCGCCGGGTGGCGCGACCGCCAGGCGCCCCGGTCAGCCGACCTCGCCCAGCACCGACCGCAGGAAGTCGAGCTGGTGGACCACCTGGTGCTGCCCGCCGCCTTCATGACGGTTGTACGGCCAGACCCGGATGTCCTTCGGCCCCGCGTAGTGGTTGTGGGCGGCGAAGACCGTCGAGGGCGGGCAGATGTCGTCCATCAGGCCGACCGCGAAGAGCGCGGGCGCGGTGGCGCGGGCGGCGAAGTTGACGCCGTCGAAGTAGGACAGGGTGTCGAAGACCTGCTCCACCTGGTCGCGGTGGGTGCGCAGATAGGTCCAGATCTCGCGGTAGGCGTTGCCCTCCACGACGGACAGCGCCCGCCGGTAGTGGCACAGCGACGGCTGGTCGATGACCGCGGCCCGTACCCCGTCGGCCAGTGCGGCGGCCGCGAGCGCGATCCCGCCGCCCTGGCTGCCGCCGGCCACCACGACCCGTTCCCGGTCGACCGCCGGGTGGGCGCGCGCGGCGTCCACGGCGCGGACCGCGTCGGTGAACACCCGGCGGTAGTAGTAGTCCTCCGGGCGCTGGATGCCGCGGGTGACCATGCCCGGCGAGGAGGAGCCGGCACTGCCGTGCGGGTCGCCGGTCGCGCCGGGCTGGAGCGAGCCGCCCTGCCCGCGGGTGTCCATCAGCAGGTGGACGTAGCCGGCGGCGGGCCAGGTCAGCCACTCGTACGGGAAGCCGCGCCCGCCGCCGTAGCCGAGGTAGCCGACGACGCAGGGGCGGGGCGTGCGGGCGGCGGCGGGCACCAGCAGCCAGCCGGCCACCAGGTCGCCGCCGTACCCGGGGAACCGCACGTCGTAGACGCGCACCTCGCTCAGCCGGGCGTCGTACGGCGTGAACTCGGCCGGGCGGTCGTGGCTGCGGGCCTCGGCGAGCGTGGTGGCCCAGAACGCGTCGAAGTCCGGCGGCTCCTGACGGTCCGGCAGGTAGCGGCGCAGTTCGTCGAGCGGCAGGTCGGTCTCGGGCACGGGGCTGTCCTCCTCCGTGGGGCGGGGTCGGGGTGCGGCAGGGCGTCAGGACCGGGGGGCCATCCGGTGGGCGCCTTCCAGCGTGAGGCTGTCCGGGGCGGAGACCTCGGCGCGCCCGTCGGCGTCGAGCCGTACCGAGAGCGGGGCGCCGCCCACCCGCAGTCCGCTGACGTGCAGCGGGCCGAACGCACCGGCGGCGGCGGGGTCGATCCGCAGCCGGCCGCCGGGCACGTCGGCCGACAGCCCGAGCGCGGCCTGAAGCAGCAGCACACCGGCGGCGGCCGACCACGCCTGGGGGCGGCAGGCGGCGGGGTAGGGGGCGGGGGCCTCGTCGTAGCCGCTGCCGTGCCCGCCGTACAGCTCGGGCAGGCGGGCCTCGAAGCCGACCGAGGCGGCGACGATGCCCTTGGCCAGCGGTACCGCCTGGGCCGGGAAGCCGGCCCTGACCAGGCCGTGCACCGCTATCGCCGTGTCGTGCGGCCACACCGAACCGACGTGGTAGCCGAGCGGGTTGAAGCCGGCGTTGCGGCTGCTGAGGGTGCGCACGCCGAAGCCGCAGTCGAGATCGGGCCCGGCCAGCCGGTCGGCGAGCAGCGCGCTCTCGTCGTGGTCCAGCAGCCCGGTGCCGAGCAGGTGCCCGAAGGCGGAGGTGGCGGAGTCGACCGGGCGCTTGTCCACGTCGAGCGCGACCGCCGGGTAGCTGCCGAGCGCGTCGGAGACCCAGAAGCTCTCCCGGAAGCGGCGCCGGACGGTGGCCGCCCACTCCTCCCAGCGGTCCGCGCCGGGCCGGTCGAAGGCGCGCAGCAGGGCGGCCCCGGCGAGGGCGGCCTCGTAGGCGTACGCCTGGACCTCGCACAGGGCGATGGGCGGCGCGGCGAGCCGTCCGTCGCGCCAGCGGATGGAGTCGCCGGAGTCCTTCCAGCCCTGGTTGGCCAGGCCGCGGCCGGTGCTGTCGACGTACTCCAGCAGGCCGTCGCCGTCCGCGTCGCCGTAGCGGGCCAGCCACTCCAGCCCGGCCTCGGCGTGCGGCAGCAGCTCGGCGACCTCGGCGGCGGGCATGCCCCAGCGCCACGCGTCGTGCAGCAGCGTGATCCACAGCGGGGTGGCGTCCACGGTGCCGTAGTAGACGGCGGGCAGCGCGCGGGAGTCGGCCAGCCGCAGCGGCTCGCGGCGCACCTCGTGCAGGATCTTGCCGGGCTGCTCCTCGGTGTGCGGGTCGACGCGGGTGCCCTGGCGGCGGGCCAGGGTGCGCAGGGTGCCCGCGGCCAGCTCGGTGCCGAGCGGCAGCAGCATGCGGGCGGCCCAGAGCGAGTCGCGCCCGAAGAGGGTGAGGAACCACGGGGCACCGGCGGCGAGGAAGGTGTCGCCGGGGTGGTCGGGGTCGGTGAGCAGCAGCCGTTCCAGGTCACCGACCGAGCGGGCCACGAGCCGGTCCAGCCGCTGGTCGGCGGAGGCGAGCCGGGGGTGCGGCCAGTCCACGCTGCCGGGGGCGGGAGCCGGGAAGGGCGCGGGCCGCGGGTCGTACACGGTGCATTCGAGTACGGCCTGCCAGGAGGCGCCGGGGGCGAGCGCGACGCGGTAGCGCAACTCGCCGTCCTCGGGGTGGACGACCGGGGCGCCGGCGAGGGTGGCCGGCGCGGCGCCCGGGTCCGGGTCGGTGCCGTCGGCGTCGGCGTCGGCGTCGGCGTCGGCGTCGGCGTCGGCGTCGGCCGCGACGTCAGCCGCGGCTTCGGCGGTTGCCGTGAGCGGGCGCAGCACCACCCGCAGCCCGTCCTCGTCCTGCCAGATCAGACCGGTGGCCGCGGCGTCCGCGTCGTCCGCGGCGGTCTCGGCGCTGTCAGGTGCGCCGGTGCCGCCGGACGTGCCGGAGTCGCCGCGGCCACCGGGGTCGTGGGGTCCGAAGTGCTCGGCGGAGGCCGCCGCCGCGGGCCTAGGCCGCGGGAAGCGGCCGCTCTTGACGTCGTCCATCCGCGCCAGGTCGGTGCCCGCGGCCACCACCATGGTCAGTGAGACGTGCAGGGCGCCGGAGTTCGTGATCCGCAGCGTCTCCCGCAACCGGCCGGGCGTCAAGCGTCGGACCCGATGGAGCGTGACCGCCGGGTCGGCGGTGATCTCGCCCACACCGCGCAGCACCGCGCGGTAGGCGGTCTCGTCGGCCGCCCGCAGCGTGTGCCCGAGCGGCGCCAGCAGCACCGGCACGGCGCCCGCGCTCCCATCCGTACCGGCGCCGCCGCCCCCGTCCGCGTCCGTCTCGAAGCGCACCTCGAGGCGCGACAGCGCGCGCCGGTCACCGTGGAAGAAGCCGTCCGCGCCGCCGGCCAGATCACCGCTGCGACGGGAGAGCGCCAGGCTCGGCGCGTACACGGTCGTACAGGCGTCGTGCAGGAACGGCTGGAGCCCTTCTGCTGCACCCGCGGAAGACGGGGGTTCGGCGGCGGAGCGCCCCTGGACAGCCATGTTCACGGTGCTGTGCCTCTCGTCGTGACGACGGTTGGTCGATGTGGGATCGATGCTTTGATCATCGTTTGGATCGATCAAATAGCACCTTACCCCTTGCCAACCAGCACCTGAAGGGGATTTTATCGTTCCATCAAACGCAGCGCTGCGTCGGTAACGTGGTGCCGCGGGGACTTCGGAGAACGAGGGAGGCCGTAGGTGGCGCGTGGCAAAGCCGCAGGTGGCAACGGGGGCAAGCCGGTAACGCTGGCCATGGTGGCGCAGCGGGCCGGGGTGTCGGCGCAGACCGTTTCCAATGCGCTGAACTCCCCCGACCTGCTGGCCGGCGAGACCCTGGAACGGGTCCGCCGGGCGATCGCGGACCTCGACTACCGGCCGAGCCAGGCCGCCCGCTCGCTGCGCACCCGCTCCAGCCGGCTGATCGGCTACGGCCTCGCCCCGACCCCGCCGACCATCTCCACGTTCGTGGCCGACCGCTTCCTGCACGCGCTGTCGGACTCGGCCGACCGGGCCGGTTACCGGGTGCTGCTCTTCGCCGCGCCGTTCGGTACCGAGGACGAGCAGGAGCGCTACGACCAGCTCGTGCGCGACCACTCGGTGGACGCGTTCGTGCTCAGCAACACCCACCGGGGCGACCGCCGGCCGGGCTGGCTGGCCAAGTGGGAGATCCCGTACGTGGCGTTCGGCCGCTCCTGGGCCGCCCGCGACGCCGGCGACTGGGTCGACGTCGACGGCGCGCACGGCACGTCCGAGGCGGTGGACCACCTGGTCGCCGTCGGGCACCGCCGGATCGGCCTGCTCGGCTGGCCGCGCGGTTCCGGCGTCGGCGACGACCGGGCCCGCGGCTGGCGCGAGGCGATGGAACGGCACGACCTGCCGGTACGCGGCCTGCGGCGGTTCGCCGAGGACGACGCGAAGGCGGCCCAGGAGGCCGTGGCCCCGCTGCTGGACAACGGCAACGGCGTCACCGCCGTGGTCGCGGTCAGCGACACCCTCGCGCTGGGCGTCTACCGGGCGCTGCGCGAGCGCGGCCGTACCCCCGGCACCGACGTGGCCGTGGTCGGCTTCGACGACTCGCCGGCCGCCGCGCTGCTCTCGCCGAGCCTCAGCAGCCTGCACCAGCCGCTGGAGGAGGTCGGACGGGCCTGCACCCGGCTGCTGGTGAACCGGATCGAGAACCCGCGGGCCGATCCGCAACAGCTTCTGCTCGCACCGGAACTGGTGGCCCGGGAGAGTTCCGCGCCGCACCCGGGCGAGCGGTCGGAGCAGCCGGAGCCGCACCCGGACCCCCGCCCGGACGCGCACCCGGCCCCCCACCCGCACCCGGAATGACCCCCGGCCCCGCCCCCGGGCCGGGCCCCCACCCGCTTTCGCTTTCGCACCCGCACACCGCTATCCGTACAGCCTCGGAGAGATGATGAACGTACGCAGAGCCGCCCCCGCCGCCTTGTGCGGCGCCCTCCTGCTGGCCGGTTGCTCGTCGAACTTCGGCAGCGACTCCAGCAGCAAGCAGGACAGCGGAGGTAAGCAGCACCTCACGGTGATGATCGGCTCGTCCGGTGACGCCGAGACCAACGCCGTGAAGGCGGCGGCCGCCGCCTGGGCGAAGAAGACCGGCAACACCGTCACGGTGACCCCGGCGCAGAACCTCGACCAGCAGCTCGGCCAGGCCCTGGCGGGCGGCAAGCCGCCGGACGTCTTCTACGTCGGCTCCAACACCTTCGCCAACTACGCCAAGGGCAACTCGCTGTACCCGTACGGCGACCAGCTCTCGTACCAGGACGACTTCTCCGACTCGCTGCGGAAGTCGTTCTCCTACAACGGCAAGTTCGTCTGCGCGCCCAAGGACACCTCGACGCTGGCGCTGGCGATCAACACGGACATGTGGAAGAAGGCCGGCCTGACCGCGGCCGACTACCCCACCACCTGGCCGCAGCTGGAGAAGGTCGCGAAGAAGCTCACCAGCTCCAAGACGACCGGGCTGGTGGTGGACGCGTCCTACAACGAGCTGGGCGTCTTCATGAAGCAGGCCGGCGGCTGGATCACCAACCCCGGGCAGACCGCGATGACCGCCGACAGCGCCGCGAACGTCGAGGCACTGACGTACGTCAAGAAGCTGCTGAAGGAAGGTGCGCTGAAGTTCCCCAAGCAGGTCGACACCGGCTGGGGCGGCGAGGCGCTGGGCACCCAGAAGGCCGCGATGACCATCGAGGGCAACTGGCTGACCGGCGCGATGCAGTCGGACTACCCGAAGGTCGGGTACAAGGTGCTGTCGCTGCCTGACGGCCCGGCGGGCAAGGGCACGCTGTCGTTCAGCACCTGCTGGGGCGTCGCCAACAAGAGCGCCCACCACGACGCGGCGGTCGACCTGGTGAAGGCGTTCACCGCCGTGCCGCAGGAGTTGTCGTTCGCCGGCGCCTACGGTGTGCTGCCCTCCCGGACCAGCGCGCTGGCCGCGTACAGCGAGAAGTACCCCGCGAACAAGGCGTTCGCCGACGGCGCGTCCTACGGGCAGGGGCCGGTGACGATCCCCGGGTTCTCGAAGGTGCTCGCGCAGTTCGACACCGATCTGAGCGGGCTGGCCACCGCCGACCCGAAGACGATCCTGTCGAGCCTGCAGAAGAACGGCACGGCGGCGCTCAAGTCGGGCGGCTGATCCCCGACGCCGGCGGCAGCCGGCCGTAAGCGGCATCGAACGGTCCGATCGACCGGCAGCACCCGATCAGCGGGCAGTGTGAAGGGAAGGAACATGCGCAAGGAGCAGCAGGGCGGCGCGGCGGCCGTCGCACTGCCCGCGGTTCGCCGGACGGGGCCGAACGGACCGGGCGGCGAGAACGAACCGGCCGGACCGGGAGCAGGGAAGGCGCCGGCCGGGAAGGCGGGCCGAGCGGGGAAGGCGGGCCGGACCCGGGGCAGCCTCATGAGCCGGCAGCACGGCCGCTGGGGCTGGCTGTTCGTCAGCCCGATGGTGATCGTGCTCGGGCTGTTCCTGCTGCTCCCGATCCTGATGGCGCTGTGGGTCAGCCTGCTGCACTGGGACGGCCAGTCCAACCCGTTCAGCTCGGCGGCCGACTTCGTCGGCATACGCAACTACACCGACCTGTTCGGCAGCAGCGGCGGCCTCAACCACCAGCTCTTCATGATCTCGCTGCGCAACAACCTCTACTACGTGGTGCTGGTGGTGCCGCTGCAGACCGTGCTGGCGCTGGGCCTGGCGCTGGCGGTCAACAGCCGCCGGCTCAAGCGCAAGGGGCCGCTGCGCACGGCGTTCTTCTTCCCGTCCGTCACCAGCTCCATCGCGATCTCCACCGTCTTCCTCTTCCTCTTCCAGGGCAGCGGCGCGGTCAACGCGCTGCTGAAGTGGGTGGGCATCACCGGGCCCAAGTGGTTCACCGACGCGCACGGCCTGGTCTGGACGGTGCTCGGCGGGCTCGGCCTGGTCGACCCGAACAAGCCGGTGAACGCGCTCGCCGCGCACAGCGTGCTCGGGCTGTCCTGGTGGGACTGGCTGGCCGGGCCGTCCATCGCGATGTGCACGATCATCGTGCTGGCGGTGTGGACCACCTCGGGCACCTTCATGCTGATGTTCCTCGCCGCGCTCCAGGACGTGCCCGCCGAACTGGAGGAGCAGGCCCGGGTGGACGGCGCCAGCCGCTGGCAGTCGCTGCGCCACGTCACCCTGCCCGCGCTGCGCCCGGTGATCTTCCTGGTGCTCACCCTCGGGCTGATCGGCACCTGGCAGGTCTTCGACGCGGTGTACGTGATGAGCCAGGGCGCCCCGGGCAACACCACCCTCACGCCCGCCTACCTGTCGTACACCTCCGGTTTCCAGGACAGCGACTACGGCCACGCGGCCGCGATCGCGTTCATCCTGCTGGCGATCATCATGTTGATGACGCTGGTGCAGCGGGTGCTGCTGCGGGAGCGCGGTGAGCACCCGGGCCGTGTCCGCCGACTCCTCGGGAGGAACCGATGAGCATCATCCGAAGGAATCCCGAGCACGCCGAGGGTCCCGCGAACGCCCGGAACCCCGAGCACGCCGTGAACGCCGCACCGCGGCCGCGGCGCTCGGTGAGCACCGTGCTGGTGCTGGGCGTGGCCGGGCTGCTGGGCGTGGTGTACGTCCTGCCGTTCGTGATCCAGCTCGTGACGTCGTTCAAGACCGACCCCGACGCGGCGGCCCACCCGCTGTCGCTGCTGCCCAACCCCTTCACGCTGGACTCCTACCGGCAGCTGTTCGGGTTCGGCGGGGGCGAGTCGATCCCGTTCATGCGCTGGCTGGGCAACTCCGTGCTGGTCACCGTCTTCATCACCGGCGGCCGGGTGTTCTTCGACTCCCTCGCCGGATACGCCCTGGCCCGGCTGGACTTCCGCGGCCGCAACCTGCTCTTCAACGGCCTGCTGACGGTGATGTCGGTGCCCGGCGTGGTGCTGCTCATCCCGAAGTTCCTGGTCCTCAACCAGCTGGGCATGTTCGACACCTACGCGGGCATGATCGTGCCCCTGCTGGTCGACGCCGCCGGGGTGTTCATCATGCGGCAGTTCTTCCTGTCCGTGCCCAAGGAGGTCGAGGAGGCCGCGCGGATCGACGGCGCCGGGGTCTTCCGCACCTTCTGGTCGGTGGTGCTGCCGATGGCCCGCCCGGCCCTGATCACCCTGACCATCCTCTCCTTCCAGTCGTCCTGGAACGAGTTCACCCACTTCCTCGTGGCCACCCAGTCCCCCCAGTACGAGACCCTGACCACCGGCCTGGCGCGGTTCGTCTCCGGCAGCCTCAGCGCCGGCACGCAGTACCCGCTGAAGCTCACCGCGGCCCTGCTCGCCACGATCCCGGTGGCCGTCCTGTTCTTCGTCTTCCAGCGCCACTTCGTCCGCGGCGCCAACTCCGGCTCCGTCAAGGGCTGAGCGCGGAAGCGGGACCGCCCCGCCGCCATGGCCGCGCCGAGCCGCTGAGCGGCCGCGCGGCCGTCGGGACGGCGTGAGAGGCCGGCCCGACGGCGTGACGGGTCAGCCCGACGGCGTGACGGGTCAGCCCCTCGTGGCGAAGACGCCTGCCGGGAAGGCGCCGTTCGCCACGGCCGTACGGGTCAGGCGGGCGCCGATCTCGGTGAGGCGGGCCGTGCCGGTCTCGCCGAGGTGGCGGTAGGGGTCGGCGGCCAGCCGGTCGGTGGTCTCCTCGATGTCGTGGCGCAGTGCGGTGCCCGCCGGGGTGAGGGCGTCGTCGGCGTCGAGCAGGCCGCGCTCGCGCAGCCGCTCGCAGCCGGCGGTCCACTCCTGCCGGCTCCAGCCGCGGCTGGCGCACGCGAACTCCCGGGTCATGCCCTGGCCGGTCGCGGTGTGGGTGATCAGCGCCTCGATCCCGTCGAGTCCGGCGCCGGCCAGCGCGGCGATGTGACCGTCGCCGCGGTGCTCGCGCAGCAGCGCGGCGCAGTGCCACAACGCCAGCTGCGGCGCCTTCGGCGCGTCCAGATCGGCGTGGGCGGCGTACAGCGGGCGGCCGGGGGCGGCGCACGCCTCGGTGGCGGTCGTCGCCAGCGCGGCGGCCTCGGCGACCTCGGGGTCGTCGGCGGCGTCCTCGCCGAGCACCCGGCACAGCGCGGCCTCCACCGCCCGCCACCGCGCGTCCAGCACGGCCGCCGGCGCGGCGGCCTGCCACGCCCGGGGGATGTGCCGGGCGATCAGCGCGGGGTTGAAGTTGTAGAAGGTGGCCGCCACCACGCCCGCGCCCACCGCGCCCATGGCCGCCGACCGGCTCGCGAGGTACGCCATGCCGCCCGGTTCCAGGCCGATCGCGGTGAACTCCCGCTCCGCCTCGGGCGCGAAGTAGATCAGCGAGTGCAACGGGTTGAGCGCGCTGTTGCAGTGCCGGGCCGCCGTCAGTGTCATACGGCCATCGTAGGCACGGCGAGCGGAAAATCTACCCGCGGGTACGACTGTGGCCGGTTCCCAACTCCCGCCCGCTGAAAGGCCATGCGCGAGCCCCCACCCGAGCCCCGTATGCCTCGTACGCCCGCGCCCCGTACGCCCGCAGCCGCAGCCGCAGCCGCAGCCGCAGCAAGCGTCGACCGCCGCGGCCTCACCCCGCGATCAGCGCCGCCACCGCATCGGTGACCACCTTGCGCCGGCGCGCCGTCCCGCCCCCGGCCAGGGTGGCGTCGAGCTCCGGGGTGTTGGAACTCCAGAAGCCGGACAGGTGCAGCACCAGGCCGAGCAGTTCCTCCGCGCTGAACCGGGTGGGCAGCAGGCCGTCGCGCTGCGCGCCCGCGACCGCCTCGATCTTGGCGGCGTTGCTCTGCATGACCACCGGGATCGGGGCGCCGCTGCCGGACCGCTCCAGCCGGTACCAGGTCGCGAGGCGCTGCACCCACGGCCGCGCCTCGTACGAGTCGAAGAGCCGGCCCGCGTACTCGGGCAGGTCGGCCGGGTCGATCGGCACGGCGTCCACGGTCTCGCGGCACATGGCGTCGAAGACCGCGTCGAACAGGCCGTCCTTGCTGCTGAAGTAGTGGTAGATCTGCGCCTTGTTGCTCTTCGCCGCGGCGGCGATCCGGTCCACCCGGGCGCCCGCGATGCCGTACGCGGCGAACTCCTCGGTCGCCGCGCGCAGCAGCCGGCGACGGGTCGCCTCGGCATCCCTGTTCATGGCACTCAGCCTATCTACTAACCAGATAGTTGACAAAGGGCGGGTCGAGGAGTCGGATGGAGTTGCTAATCAACCGGTTAGTCAGGAAGTCGTTCCGGAACGGAGCCCCACCATGCCCTCACCGTCCGCCACTCCCTCGAACTCGAACGCCCCCTCGCACCAGTCCGCCGTCTTCCTGGTCAGCGGCGCCTCCCGCGGGCTGGGCCGGGAGATCGTGCGGGCCGCCGCTGAGGCCGGGCACCGCGTGGTGGCCGGCGTGCGCACCCCGGCGTCGCTGGACGACCTCGCCGAGCGCTACGGCGAACGGATCGCCGTCGTCCCGCTGGACGTGACCGACGACGCGCAGGTCCGGGCCGCCGTGCGCACCGCCGTGGACCGCTTCGGCCGGCTCGACGTGCTGGTCAACAACGCCGGGTACGCCAACGTCGGCGCCGTGGAGGACGTCGCGTTCGACGACTTCCGCGCGCAGATCGACACCAACCTCCTCGGCGTGGTCCGGCTCACCCAGGCCGCGCTGCCGGTACTGCGCGAGCAGGGGTCGGGGCACATCGTGCAGGTCTCGTCGGTCGGCGGCCGGCTGGCCACCCCGGGGCTGGCGGCCTACCAGTCCGCGAAGTGGGCGGTCGGCGGGTTCTCCTCGGTGCTGGCGGCCGAGGTCGCGCCGCTCGGCATCAAGGTCACCGTGCTCGAACCGGGCGGGATGTCCACGGAGTGGGCCGGCTCCTCGATGCGGGTCGACCCGGTCCGGCCCGCGTACCAGCCGACCGTGGGGGCGATGGCCGCCCTGCACAGCGGCGGCTCCGCGACGGCGGCGAGTGACCCGGTCAAGGTCGCCCGTCTCGTCCTCGACGTCGTCGCCCTCCCCGACCCGCCGCTGCGGCTGCTCGTGGGCGCCGACGCCTTCCGCTACGCCACCGCCGCCGGCCGTGCCCTGCTCGCCTCCGACGAGCAGCACAGGGCGCTGAGCGAGTCCACCACCTCCGACGGCGCCACCGACGCCCACCTCGACCCCCTCGGCCACGACGAGCCGCGCCCCTGACTCCCGGGCCTCGGCGGGGAAGTACCCCCACCCCCCCCCTGGGTTTGTGCGGCCCCCTCCGCGGAAAGAGGGTCACCAACCAAGGGGCACGTGGGGCCCAGGAGGCGGCATGACGACCACCGAGCAACCGCGCGTTCCGGGTCTGGAAGTCCGCTCCATCGACTACGTGCCGCTGCGCGAACGGCACGGGAAGCTCTGGCACCTGGGCCCGCTGTGGTTCATGTCGAACGCCCAGATCGCCACCCTCGCCGTCGGCCTGATCAGCATCACCGGCGGCGGCAACCTGATCTGGTCACTGATCTCCATCGTGCTGGGCACCGCGCTCGGCACGTTCTTCATGGCGTTCCACTCCGCGCAGGGGCCGCAGCTCGGGCTGCCGCAGATGATCCAGTCCCGGCCGCAGTTCGGCTACGTCGGCGCGCTGCTGGTGTGGCTCTTCGCCTACGTGCAGTACGCCGGTTTCAACGTCTTCAACACCATCCTGGCCGGCCAGGCGATGAGCCGCACCGCGCACGGCGGGGTGAAGTGGTGGGTGGCCGGCGTGACCGTGCTCGCGCTGCTGGTCGCGCTCGTCGGCTACGACGTCATCCACCGCGCCGAGCAGGTCCTCACCTACGTGTTCCTGGCGGTCTTCGGCGTCTTCACCGTCGGGGTGCTGGTGACGCTGCACTACCCGGCCGGGTCGTTCGACCTCGGCGGCTTCAAGTGGACGCCGTTCCTTGCCCAGTTCGGGGTGGTGGCGGGCTACCAGATCAGCTGGGCGATCTACGTGTCCGACTACTCCCGCTACCTGCCGCCGGGCGTCACCGTGCGCAGGACCTTCTACTGGACGTACTTCGGCTCCGCGCTCGGCGGCGCGTGGCTGATGGTGCTGGGCTCCCTGCTCGCCGCGTGGGCGGGCCAGGGCTTCGACACGATCGCCTCGATCGACGCGGCCGGCGACAAGGTCTTCGACGGCTTCGGCGCGGTGGTGCTGATCTTCTCGGCGCTCGGCCTGGTCTCGGTCACCGCGCTGAACATGTACGGCGGTTCGCTGACGCTGATCAGCGCGGCCGACTCGATCCGCAAGGTCCGCCCGACGATCAGTGCCCGGCTGCTGACCCTCGCCTTCACCGCGGCCCTGTCGCTGGCCGGCGCGCTCGCCGCGACCTCGCACTTCCTGACGAACTTCAACAACTTCCTGCTGCTGGTGCTCTACCTGTTCATCCCGTGGACCGCGGTGAACCTGATGGACTACTACGTGGTGCGGCGCGGGCACTACGCCATCGCGGAGATCTTCAAGCCGCACGGCATATACGGCCGTTGGGGTTGGCGCGGGATCATCGCATACCTGGTGGGCTTCGGCGCGATGGTGCCGTTCTTCTCGGTGGGCACGCTCTTCACCGGGCCCGCCGCGAAGGCGCTGAACGGCGCGGACATCTCCTTGTTCATCGGGCTGCCCGTGTCGGGACTGCTGTACTGGTGGCTGGCCCGCACCATCGACGTGGCCGCGGAGATCGAACTCGCCGACGCCGAGGCAGCGTCGCTGGAGACGGCCGGGACGGGGTGAGAACGGGGGCGGCGCCGCGGGCCGCGGCACCGGATGCGATGACCGCATCATCCGACGTGAACCAGCCGTTCGGCGTGCGGATGGCGCCCGCACCACCGCCTTCCGCCTCCTGTGCGACCCTCCACTCCGACACGCGGTGGTTCCGCGCCGGGAAACAGCCGTCCGCCCCGCGGGCGGTTGCTTCACTGAGTCATGGACCTGAACACCGTGGTGGAGATCCGGGACGCCCGGCACGCCTCCCCGTGGCAGCCGGGCGACGCCTGGCTCGCCGGCGGGACCCACCTGTTCTCCGAACCGCAGCCGCACCTGCGCCGGCTGCACGATTTGAGCCGCACCGGCTGGGAGCCGCTGCGGCACCTGCCCGACGGCTCGCTGGAGATCGCGGCGACCTGCACGATCGCCCGGCTGTCCCGCTTCGGGCGGGGCCTGGACCCGGCCGCCCACCCGGCCGCGCCGCTGATCGAGCAGTGCTGCCGGGCCTTCCTCGCCTCGTTCAAGGTCTGGAACATGGCCACCGTCGGCGG